>CAMLSD010000049.1 GCA_946482595.1 uncultured Comamonadaceae bacterium | reverse complement strand
GCCGCCGGGCCGAGACCCGGCTCGCCCCGTCAGGGGCGACACTCGGCGCCACACATCACCGCAGCAGCGACTCGAAGCACCCTCTCCCCAACCCTCTCCCGCCAGCGGGAGAGGGGGCAATACCCGGCGGGCGGCCAGAGGCCAAACATGGCGCTCCGATCCGCGTCAGCCGATGCAACAGGGGCCACACACTCAGGAGAGCCAGTTCCTCCTCCGTCCCAGGGCGGGCGCCAACCCCTCGGCGAATCCACTCCCTCTTCCGCGCAGGGAGAGGGCAGGGGTGAGGGTGAACAGCAACCAACGCCAGCGCCGCTTGCCCGCCCTTACAACTGACCGGCAGCGCGCTGTTCGACGGTGTCGGTGGCTGACAGCAGGTGCGCCCGCATCAGCGCGGCGGCCCGTGCTTGATCGCCCCGTTCGATGGCGTCGAGGATGGCAAGGTGGTCGGTGCACGACTGGCGCAGCCGTTCAGACTTGATGCGCGGGTAGTCGGCCAGGTCGCTCAGGCGGCGCAGGCGGTTCTGCTCCTGCACGGCCTTGAGGATGAAACGGTTGCCGCTGGCGGCGGCCAGCAGCTCATGGAACTGCGCATTGGCATCGAAGATCTCGGCCCAGGTGCGTCGCTTGGGGTGGGCCAGCAGGGCGGCCTGGCGCGCCCGGCATGCGGCGAGCTGACGGGGGTCGCAGTGGAAACCGGGCTCCAACAGCGCCGCGCATTCGAGGATCAGGCGAAAGCGATAGCTTTCGCGCTCGCTGTCGACGGAGTCGAGCGCCTGCTCGAACTCCCAGCCCCGCCCGCGGCGCCGACGCAGCACGCCTTCCTGCTGAAGCCGGGCGATGGTGAGGTTGAGCGTGCCGCGCCTGACCGCATAACGCTCCAGAAGATCACGCTCGGACAGGCGCGAAGGCAGCCTGCCTTCGACACGGTCCTGCAGGATGCGTTCGTACAGTGCGGCGTCGTCCTGCCGCTCGAAGTGAAGCTGCGCCAGTTGCGGTGATGCCATGGCCAGCACCAGGCCGCGGCTGAGGTGGGGCGCGAGCACGCCTCTTTCGGCCAGCAGGGCCAGCGCGGCCCGGATCGGTGTGCGCGACACGCCCAGGCGCTGCACCAGCGACAGCTCGGTCAGGCGGGTGCCGACAGGCAGTTGCTGGTGCATCACGAGCTCGACGATCTGCCGGGCCAGGTCGGTCTGCAGCGCGGTATAGGCCACGGCGGCCCCGATCTCAGCGTGGTGCGAAGGGCGCGGCCGGATGCCTGTCCGGCGGCTGTTGATCCATGTAGCCCTGGCCGTCGCGCATGCCCTTGCGGCCCAGCTCCTGCCAGCGCGTCTGCTGGCCGATGAGCGCAGCCAGGAACTCGAGTTCCTCGTCGCTGTGATTGATGGCCTGGGCCGGGCGCATGCGCTGGTCTTGCGGGCGCTCGGGCTCGACCCAGAACGACTGGTGGTAGTCGGCCTGCGAGACGACCCGGGTCTGTGCGGCGTTGAGGTCGACGGTGCCGTAGCAGTTGCAGAAGTAGGTGCGCTGGTCTTCCCGGGCCTCGGTGTAGACACCGGTGCCGCGGATGCCGATGGTCAGCGCCGGGGTGCTGATCGTGCGCGAGGCACGGCGACCCCAGACCGACACCAGGCCGCCCGTGAGCAAGCGCAGTGCGGACACCAGGAACTGCGAGCGACCCCGGTCGATCGTCATGCGGGTGTTCTGGCGCAGGTGGAACGAGGAGTTGCTGATCGTGAAGACCAGGGCTGCGCCGGGCCCGGTCTCGACCGTGTCGCCGGGCTGGATCAGGTCGCTGCGGGCCATGGTGCGGCCGTTCAGTCGCGCATCCCCGATCAGGGCCACGATGTTGCTGCGGGTCTGCCCCAGCACGGCGCCGCTGGCCATGCTGCTCACGGTGGCGGCGGTGGCCAGCAGCACGTCTCGGCGGCGGGTCCACAGGAGCTCGCTGTCGCGGCGGCCGTCAAGCTGGTGCGTCATGCGCGGGCTCCTCGTCGGGTGCAAAGCTGTCGATGAAGGTGAAGTACAGCGAGATGTAGAACACGGTCGAGAACATCAGCGCCGCCGGAAAGGCTGCCAGTGAGATCAGCTGCGGGGTGCCCAGCACGGCGAAGATCAGCGTGGCCACCACGCCGAAGACCATCACGAGCGCGGCCCAGGCCAGGAAGTAGACGACAAAGGCGCCCTTGTTGCGCCAGCAGGCCACCAGGCTGAAGAACACCGACTTGGCGGCCGTGACGCCATGCCAATGGACCAGCGCGGGGGCATGCCAGAACAGCAGCGACAGCGGCATGGCCAGACCCATGCGGACCATCAGGCCGGTCTGGATGCGCGGGTCATCCATCATCTCGCGCGTGGCGTCCCCGCGGCCCATGGCCTCCTGCAGCGCGGCTACCGAACCGCCGTCCAGCCAGTCGGCCAGGGTGATGACCAGCAGCGAGCCCAGCGCGTAGGCCATGCCCAGCTGCAGCATGGCCACCAGCCGCGTGCGGCCGGTGCGAAACGGCGCGGCAAACACCCCCGGCATCGGAAAACGCCCTGCCAGCGCGTCGCGCGTGGCGATCATGAAGCCCAGCGTCACGGCCGGCAGGAGCATCAGCACGGCCAGTGCACCGATGGTGGGAATCACCAGCAGCATGAAGGCGCCGAACAGGAACACGAAAAACAGCGCCGTGAAGATCAGCGGCTGGCGGAAGAAGACACGGAAGGCGGCCTGGATCCAGGCCAGGCCTTGGCGCGGGGCGACCAGACGCAGGCGCATCGGGGGCTCAGCCCTGTGCGCCGGTTTGGCGCTCGTAGTGCCAGGGCGACTGCACCCGCTCGCGCAGGATGCGCTCGAAGTGCCCCGGGTCGTGCGCCTTGAGCATGTGGGCGTCGCGCGGCAGGTGGAAGTCCCAGAGGCGCGACACCCAGAAGCGCAGCGCGCCGGCGCGCATCAGCGCGGGCAGCAGGCGCAGTTCGTCATGGCTGAGTTCGCGTTCGCCATCGTAGGCGGCCATGAATGCCTGGGCCCGGGTTTCGTCGAGGCGCCCGGTGTCGAGGTCGATGCACCAGTCGTTCAGGCACACCGAGATGTCGAACAGGAAGGTGTCGACACCGGCAAAGTAGAAGTCGAAGAATCCGGTGAGCGTGTCGCCCTCGAACATGACGTTGTCGCGGAAGAGGTCGGCATGGATCGGGCCCCGGGGCAGGGCCAGGTAGGCCGGCGACAGCGCATGCGACTGCTGGAAGGTCAACTCCTCGGTGATCAGTGCGCGCTGCGCATCGTCGAGGAAGGGCAGGATCACCGGCACGGTCTCGACCCACCAGGCCAGACCGCGCAGGTTGGGCTGGTGGCGCGGGTAGCTCTGGCCGGCCAGGTGCATGCGCGCGAGCATGGCGCCCACCGAGGCGCAGTGCAGCGCACTGGGCGCCAGCTGATGGGCGCCGCGCAGCTTGTCGACCACGGCGGCCGGTTTGCCGCACACGGCATGGAGGATCTCGCCATGCGCATCGGCCTGCGGGTCGGGCACCGGGATGCCGCGCTGGGCCAGGTGCTTCATCAGGTGCAGGTAGAACGGCAGCTGGGCGAAGCTCAGGCGCTCGAACAGCGTCAGCACGTAGTCGGTGACCCGGCCCTCGCGTTCGGTGGTGACGAAGTAGTTGGTGTTCTCGATGCCCGAGGTGATGCCGTGCAGGCCGACCAGGGCACCCAGGCCCAGGCGTTCGACCAGCTGGCCGGCTTCTTCGGGGGTAACGGTCGTGAATACGGCCATGACGTGTCGGTAGACCCGGCTGCGCGCGGGCGGTCAGAAGGAAAGGAAGTGCCAGACGCTCTGGCCGGCGGCGCCCCGCGCGCTGTCCGAGGACAGGTCCCGCCCGCGGTTGGCAGGCACGACCTCGTAGGCCCGACCGCCCAGCTTGGACTGCACCTCGATGCGGGTCACCTGGCCGCGCACGTGGAGTTCATCGATGCGGGCGTTGTCGTCCTCGACGCGGATGCGGCGCACGGCCTCCTCCGGCTGGCCGGCCGAACCGGCCGGGACACTCGCTGCGGCTCGCGCGGATGCGGTTGCCGGGGCGGTTGCCGGGGCGGTGGCCGGGGCGGTGGGGGGGCTGCCGGGCGCATCCTGCGCCCGCAGGGCGGGGCTCAGGCACAGCAGCAGGGCAGCAAGGCAGGCAAGGCGCAGCATGCCTGCATTGTAGGGCGCCCCACGCACGGGCCTGCGTGAGCTTGCGTGACAATCGGCGCCATGAACGCGACGACTTCCCCGACCCCCCAGCCCGGCACCCTGCTGCTGGTCGACGGCTCCAGCTACCTGTATCGCGCTTTCCATGCGCTGCCCGACCTGCGCGGGCCGCAGCGGCAGCCCACCGGGGCCATCCACGGGATCATCGCGATGCTCAAGCGGCTGCGCGAGCAGGTGCCCGCCGAACATGCGGTGTGCGTGTTCGATGCCAAGGGCCCGACCTTCCGCAACGAGTGGTATGCCGAGTACAAGGCCCATCGCCCGCCCATGCCCGAAGACCTGGCCGCGCAGATCGAACCCATCCACGAAGTGGTGCGGCTGCTGGGCTGGCCGGTGCTGGAGGTGCCCGGGGTCGAGGCCGACGACGTGATCGGCACCCTGGCCCGCATGGCCCGCGAGACCGGGCACAAGGTGGTCGTGTCCACCGGCGACAAGGATCTGGCCCAGCTTGTCAACGATGACGTCACGCTCATCAACACCATGAGCAACGAAACGCTGGACGTCGAGGGTGTCAAGGCCAAGTTCGGGGTGCCGCCCGATCGCATCATCGACTACCTGACCCTCATCGGCGACACCGTGGACAACGTGCCGGGGGTCGACAAGGTCGGCCCCAAGACGGCCGCCAAGTGGATCGCCGAGCACGGCTCGCTGGACGGCGTGATCGCGGCGGCGGCGTCGATCAAGGGGGTGGCCGGCGACAACCTGCGCCGTGCACTCGACTGGCTGCCCCAGGGGCGGCGCCTGATCACCGTCGTGACCGACTGCGATCTTTCGGCGCATCTGCCGGCCTGGCCCACGCTGGAGGGCCTGGGCCTGAAGGACGTCGACCAGGCCGCGCTGCTGGCGTTCTACGAGCGCCATGGTTTCAAGACCTGGAAGCGCGAACTGGAGGCGCAGCTGGGTGGAGCGCCCGCGCCGACGGCGGCGGCGGGCGCGCATGGCACCACCGGCGACCTGTTCGGCGCCGTGCCAGGCGCACCGACCCCTTCGGCCGGGGCGGGCGACGTCGGCCAGAAGCACTACGAAACGATTCTGGACCTGGCGGCGCTGGACGCCTGGGTGGAACGCCTGCGCGCCGCACCGCTTGCGGCGCTGGACACCGAAACGGACTCGCTCGACGGCATGCGGGCGCACATCGTGGGCATCTCGTTCGCGGTGCGCCCGGGGGAGGCAGCCTATGTGCCCATTGGCCACAACCATCCCGACGCACCGACCCAGCTGCCGCTGGACGAGGTGCTGGCGCGGCTGCGCCCCTGGCTGGAGGACGCGGCCTGCCCGAAGCTGGGTCAGCATGTGAAGTACGACCTGCATGTGTTTGCCAACCACGGCATTGCCGTGCAGGGCTATGTGCACGACACGATGCTGGAGAGCTACGTGCTCGAGGCCCACAAGCCGCACAGCCTCGAAAGCCTGGCTGATCGCCACCTTGGCCGCAAGGGCCTGTCGTATGAAGACCTCTGCGGCAAGGGCGCGCACCAGATCCCGTTCGCCCAGGTCGACGTGGCCCGGGCCACCGAATACTCGTGCGAGGACAGCGAGATGTGCCTGCACGTGCACCAGGTGCTGTGGCCGCAGATCGAGCAGCAGGCGGGTCTGAAGTACGTCTACGAGGCCATCGAGATGCCGGTGGCAGCACTGCTGGGGCGCATCGAGCGCACCGGCGTGCTGATCGACGCCGAGCTGCTGGGGCGTCAGAGCCACGAGCTGGCGCAGCGCATCCTCGAACTCGAACGCCAGGCCCATGAGATCGCCGGCCAGCCGTTCAACCTGGGCAGCCCCAAGCAGATCGGCGAGATCCTGTTCGGCAAGCAGCAGCTGCCGGTGGTCAAGAAGACGGCCAGCGGTGCGCCGTCCACCGACGAGGAAGTGCTGGAAAAGCTGGCCGAGGACTATCCGCTGCCCGCCCGGATCCTGGAGCACCGCAGCCTGTCCAAGCTCAAGGGCACCTACACCGACAAACTGCCCTTGATGATCAACCCGGCCACCGGTCGGGTGCACACCAACTATGCGCAGGCCGTGGCCGTGACCGGCCGGTTGTCGAGCAACGACCCCAACCTGCAGAACATCCCGATCCGCACGGCCGAGGGGCGGCGCATCCGCGAGGCCTTCATTGCACCGCCCGGCCATGTGATCGTCTCGGCCGACTACTCCCAGATCGAGCTGCGCATCATGGCGCACATCTCGGGCGATGCCAGCCTGCTGCGGGCGTTTGCCGAAGGCATGGACGTGCACCGGGCCACCGCCAGCGAGGTGTTCGGCATCGCGCCCGAGCAGGTCAGCAGCGAGCAGCGTCGCTATGCCAAGACCATCAACTTCGGCCTGATCTACGGGATGGGTGCCTTTGGGCTGGCCGCCAGCCTGGGCATCGAGCAGAAGGCGGCCAAGGACTACATCGACCGCTACTTCCAGCGCTACCCGGACGTCAAGCGCTACATGGACGAGACGCGCGCATCGGCCAAGGAGCTGGGGTATGTGGAGACCGTGTTCGGCCGGCGGCTGTGGCTGCCCGAGATCAACAGCCCGAACGGCCCGCGCCGCGGGGGGGCCGAACGGGCGGCCATCAATGCGCCGATGCAGGGCACCGCTGCCGACCTGATCAAGCTGTCGATGATCGCGGTGCAGAAGGCGCTGGACGAGCAGGGCAAGTCCACCCGCATGGTGATGCAGGTGCACGACGAACTGGTGTTCGAGGTGCCCGAGGCCGAACTGCCGTGGGTGCGTGAGCAGGTGCCGGCGATCATGGCTTCGGTGGCGACGCTGAAGGTGCCGCTGGTGGCCGAAGTCGGGGTGGGGCCCAACTGGGACAAGGCGCACTGACGCAGGCGGCTGGCCTGGCGCCACGAGGCGCCGGATCAGCGTGAGGGGGGCTTCACCAAACCGTCATGGCGTTGACGCCCGCGCGTCACCGGCGAGCCGGATGATGAGGGTCCATGCAATGGCATCCGGCATCACCGACCTTCCTCCCCGGACCTGGCCTGGGCGGCGTTGCCAGCCTCGGTGACGGGCAACTGGCTGCGAGTGACGAGCCCGATGCGGCGGAGGATGCACCGCTGCCTCGCCTGAAGGTGCGCACCGCCTTCATCTCGGACATCCACCTGGGCACGCCGGGCTGCCAGGCAAGTTCGCTGCTCGAGTTCCTGCGGGTGCTCGATTGCCAGACCTTGTTTCTGGTGGGCGACATCATCGACGGCTGGCAGCTGCGACGCAGCTGGTACTGGCCCCAGGCCCACAACGACGTGATCCAGAAGCTGCTGCGCAAGGCACGCAAGGGCACGCGCGTGATCTTCGTGCCGGGCAACCACGATGAATTCGCCCGTCGCTATGTGGAGCACAACTTCGGCGGGGTGGACGTGGCCGAGGACTGGATCCACCAGACCGCCGACGGCCGCCGTCTGTGGGTCACGCACGGCGACCTGTTCGACGGCGTGATCCAGTGCGCGAAGTGGCTGGCCTACGTGGGCGACTCGCTCTACGAGTTCACGCTCAAGCTGAACCGGCATCTCAACTCAATGCGGGCCCGCGCGGGCCTGCCCTACTGGTCGCTGTCGAAGTACCTGAAGCTCAAGGTCAAGCGTGCCGTGAGCTACGTGAGCGATTTCGAGCAGGCGGTGGCGCGCGAGGCGCGCAAGCGCGGTGTCGATGGGGTCGTGTGCGGCCACATCCACCACGCCGAGCTGCGCGACATCGACGGTGTGCTCTACGCCAACGATGGTGACTGGGTCGAGAGCCTCACGGCGCTGGTCGAACACCCCGACGGCCGCCTGGAAATCATCGACTGGTCGGCGTGGCAACGTGCCCATGCCGCCGTGCCGGCGCAAGCCGTCGAGCGCGAGGTGCAGGCATGAAGCTCGCGCTCGTGACCGATGCCTGGCGCCCTCAGGTCAACGGTGTCGTGACGACCCTGGTCGAGCTGGTGCAGGGCATGACCCGGCGCGGCCATGAGGTCGAGGTGATCGAACCGTCGACGTTTCGCCGCTTTCCCTGCCCGGGCTACCCCGAGATCGAGCTGGCCTGGCGGCCGGGGGCGCAGGTGGCGCAACGCCTGGCACAAGCCCGGGCGGACGCCATCCACGTCGCCACCGAAGGGCCGCTGGGCAGTGCGGCGCGTGCATGGTGCCGCCGCGAGGGGCTGGCGTTCACGACCGCCTTTCACACCCGCTTCCCCGACATCCTCACCCAGGCCCTGCGCCTGCCCAATGCCTGGGGCTACGCCTGGTTCCGGCGCTTCCACGCACCCTCGTCTGGCGTGATGGTGCCCACTGCCGGCATGCTCGGCATCTTGCAGCGTCACCGGTTTGGCGCGCTGCGGGCCTGGTCTCACGGCGTGGACCTGTCGCTGTTCCAGCCGGTGCCGGGGGCTGACCTCGGGCTGCCGCGGCCGGTGTTCCTGTATGTGGGGCGGGTGTCCTACGAGAAGAACCTGGAGGCCTTCCTGAAGCTGGACCTTCCCGGCAGCAAGGTGGTCTACGGCGTGGGGCCGCTGCTGGAGCGACTGCAGCGGCAGTATCCGCAGGTCCACTGGCGCGGTGTGGTGCCGCGCACCGATCTGCCGGCAATCTACAGCGCTGCAGACGCGTTTGTCTTTCCAAGTCACTCCGAGACCTTTGGCCTGGTGATGCTCGAGGCGATGGCCTGCGGCACCCCGGTGGCGGCCTACCCGGTGCCCGGCCCGCTCGACGTGGTGGGTGACAGTGACGGTGGCGTGCTCGACGAGGACCTCGGCCGAGCAGCCTTGCAGGCGCTGGCCGTGCCGCGCGAACGCGCACTGGCGCGCGCCCGGTGCTTCGACTGGGAGGCGGTGTGCGACCAGTTCATCGGCCATCTTGTGCCGGCCCATCCAGCCGCGCGCGAGTGGTTCGAGCCCGCCTGAAGCCGCATGACACCGGCATGACGGAAGGCTGACGCCGGTGTGACGGCCGCGCGCCCGGGCGATGGAGCGTCGCAAAACTGTCATCTCGCGGTCATATACTGATTTTTCATGAGCGCCGAGACCGAACTTCCTCCCACGCCACACGCCCAGTCGCCCAGCCCGCTGGTGCTGCTGAACCGCGAAAGGGCGATCCTCGAATTCAACCGGCGTGTGCTGGCCCAGGCGCGGCGAGACGACGTGCCGCTGCTGGAGCGGTTGCGCTACATCTGCATCGTCTCGTCCAACCTGGACGAATTCTTCGAAGTGCGGTTCGGCGACTACATCGAGGCCTCGCGCCAGCCCGGCGCGGGTGTGTCGGCGCGAGACCTGGCCGACGTGGCCGCTGCCGCGCACGAACTGATCGACCACCAGTACGCCGTCTTCAATGAAGAGGTGATGCCGGCACTGCAGCGCCGCGGCATCGTCATCCTGAACCATGCCGAGCGCAATGCCGA
The DNA here is from genome assembly GCA_946482595.1 of uncultured Comamonadaceae bacterium. The sequence goes on along the minus strand of CAMLSD010000049.1, from coordinate 27,760 downwards.
ACAGCGTCGATGGGTGGACCAGTTCTTCCAGCGCCAGGTGCGGCCTTTGCTCGTGCCCATCGGGCTCGACCCGGCGCACCCGTTCCCGCAGGTGGCCAACAAGTCGCTGAACTTCATCGTCAAGCTGGGTGGCAAGGACGCCTTCGGACGCGAGAACTCGATCGCCATCGTCAAGGTGCCGCGTGTGCTGCCCCGTGTGATCCGCCTGCCCGACCATCTGGTCGATGACGGGCAAGGCAGCCGCCAGGTGTTCGTGATGCTGTCCAGCGTGATCCGGGCGCACCTGGAGGAGCTGTTCCCAGGGCGCAGCGTCGAGGCCTTCTCGCAGTTCCGCGTCACGCGCGATTCCGATCTGGCGGTCGACGAGGAGGACGTCACCAACCTGCGGCAGGCCCTTCGTTCGTCGCTGACGACCCGCCATTTCGGTCAGGCCATCCGGATCGAGGTGGTGAGCACCTGCCCGCCCGAGCTCTACGGTTTCCTGCTGCAGCAGTTCGACCTGCCGGAGGCCGCGCTCTACCGCGTCAACGGACCGGTGAACCTGGTGCGGCTGAACGAACTGATCGATCAGGCCGACGCGCCGGCGCTGCGATTCGAACCCTATGAGCCGGCCTGGCCGGCCGACCTGCCGCGGCAGAGCTCGTTGATCGAGCGCATCCAGCAAGGTGACCTGCTGCTGCATCACCCCTTCGAGTCCTTCGAGCCGGTGGTGCAGTTCCTGCGCGAGGCGGTGCACGATCCCGACGTGCTGGCGATCAAGCAGACCATCTACCGAACCGGCGCCCAGTCGGTGCTGATGGACCTGCTGCTCGAAGCGGCCCGCCGTGGCAAGGAAGTCACCGCCGTGGTGGAACTGAAGGCACGCTTCGACGAAGAGGCCAACATCAACTGGGCCGAGCGGCTCGAAGCGGTGGGCGCGCAGGTGGTGTACGGCATCGTCGGGCTCAAGACCCATGCCAAGCTGCTGCTGGTGACGCGCCGTGAACAGGGCTCGCGCGGGCCGGTGCTGCGCCGCTATGCCCACCTGTCCACCGGCAACTACAACCCGCGCACGGCCAGGCTCTACACCGATGTGGGCTACCTCACGGCCGATCCTGAACTGACCGCCGACGCCGACACGGTGTTCCAGCAACTGGCCAGCCTGACCAAGGTGCGCGCGCCGCGGCATCTGCTGGTCGCGCCGTTCAACCTGCACCGCCAGATGCTGCGGCACATCGAGGGCGTGGAGCAGGCGGCGCGTGCCGGCGGGCCGGCGCGCATCATCGCCAAGGTCAATGCCCTCACCGACGTGCCGCTGATCGAGGCGCTGGTGCGGGCCGCGCAGGCAGGTGCCGAGATCGACCTCATCGTGCGTGGCGCCTGCATGCTGCCGGCCGGTGTGCCGGGGCTCACCGATCGCATTCGCGTGCGCTCGGTCGTGGGCCGTTTCCTCGAACACACGCGGGTGCTGTACTTCCGCTGGGGGGCGACCGAAAACGACGAGGTGCTCTACCTGTCGAGCGCCGACTGGATGAGCCGCAACATGTTCCGACGCATCGAACTGGCCTGGCCGGTGCGCGACGTGGCGTTGAGGCAGCGGGTGATCGATGAATGCCTCGTGCCTTATCTGCACGACGCCATGGATGCCTGGATCCAGGGCCCCGAGGGGCAGTACGCGCGGGTGGCCACCGACGGGCCGAATGCCCAGCAGGCGCTGATGCAGCGCTACCGGTACTGAGCGGGTGCGCCGCGCACCGCGCGAGTCTGACGATGGACCTCATCCTGTGGCGCCACGCCGAAGCCCAGCTGATCAAGCCCGGGCAGGACGACATTGAACGTGCCCTGACCCCCAAGGGTGAACGACAGGCGGCCCGCATGGCGCAATGGCTCAACCAGCGGCTGGCCGAGTCGACCCGCATCCTGGTGAGTCCGGCCGTACGCACGCAGCAGACGGCACGCATGCTGGAGCGCTCGTTCAAGACGGTGGCGGCGCTGGTGCCCGGCGGCTCGGTGGAGGCCTTGCTGAAGGCAGCTCGCTGGCCGCTGGCCAGCGAGCCGGTGCTGGTGATCGGTCATCAGCCCACGCTGGGGCTGGTGGCGGCCCGGCTGCTTGCACAGGTCGAGCAGTCCTGGTCGGTCAAGAAAGCTGCGGTGTGGTGGTTGCGCCACCGCGAGCGCGATGGACAGTCCCAGGTGGTGCTGCAGGCGGTGCAGGGGCCGGACTGCCTGTAAGGGGCTGGCCCCGCTGCCGCAAGACTGCAGGGCGCAGCTTCGCGGCAGCGCGGTGATGGGCTTACTTCTTGCGACCGGTCTGATTGCCGATCACGCCGCCAACGGCAGCACCGCCCACCGTGCCCACGGCACTGCCGCCGGTGAGCACCGAGCCGGCCACGCCACCGATCGCCGCGCCGACGGCCGTGTTGCGGTCGCGATCGCTCATGCTGGCACAACCCATCAGGGACATCGACAGCAACACGCTGGCGGCAAGGGTGGAGCCCACGCGAAGGGGGGTGCGAACAGGACGGATGGGGTTCATGGCGTTCTCCTTGAATGGGGCCTGCGGTCTGTCTGCAGGGCCTGATTCAAGCTTAGGGGCAGGGCCCGGGCGGGCCCGTCAGCCCGGTTCGGCCGGCGCTGTCGGCGGTGGACTACAGGCCGGGGCCCGCTGAAGCCAGGCCTCGAAGTCTGCCGCGGGCATGGGCGAGCCGGTCCAGCGGCCCTGCACCTCATTGCAGCCCAGGCTGGCCAGGATCTCGAACTGGGCCTGGGTTTCGACCCCTTCGGCAATCACGGCCAGGCCCAGGCTGTGGGCCATCTGGATGATGGCCCGGGCGATTGCCTCGGCGCTGCGGCCCTCGGGCAGGTCGGTCACGAAGGAGCGATCGATCTTGATGCGGTCGATCGGCAGCTCGCGCAAGTGCCGCAGCGAGAAATAGCCGGTACCGAAGTCGTCGACCGACAGCCGCACGCCCAGGTGCTTCAGGCGCTCGAGCTTGCGTCGCACCGCAGGCAGGTCGTCCATCAGCATGCGTTCGCTCAGTTCAAGCTCCAGCAGGTGCCCGTCCACACCGGCGTGCCGCAGCGCATCGGCGATCGAATCGACAAACCCGCTGGACTGGAACTCGACCATCGACACATTCACCGCCACCGGCCAGTTCGCCACACCGCTGTCGCGCCACTGCCGGGCATGGTGCAGCGCCTCGCGCAGCACCCAGCTGCCGATCTGCAGCATCAGGCGCTGCTGCTCGGCTGCGGGCAGGAAGTCATCGGGCTGCAGCAGCCCGCGCACCGGGTGTTGCCAGCGGATCAGCGCCTCGGTGCCGACCACCCGCGCGTCCGACGCCCGCACCTGCGGCTGGTAGTGCAGCACAAGCTGGCCCCGGGTGGCAGCCTGGGACAGCTCGCTTTCGGTCGTGAGGGCCGCATAGGCCGCGTGCACCCGGGCCGGGTCGAAGAACTGGCAGTTGGCCCGGCCGCGCGCCTTGGCAAGGTACATCGCACTGTCGGCATGCTTGATCAGCTCGGCCGGCGTGGCTGCATCGCCCGGGAAGAACGCGATCCCGACCGACGGCGTGACGCTGATGAGCCGCCCTTCGAGTTCGATCGGCACCTCGATGGCCTGCAGCAGCTTGCGCGCGACGTCCTCGACGTCCGAGCGATGCGGGGCATGCGGCAGCAACACCATGAATTCGTCGCCGCCGAAACGGGCTACCCGGTCGGTGCCACGCAGGCACTGCAGCAGCCGCTCAGCCACCGTGCGCAGCAGGGTGTCCCCGGCCAGATGACCCAGCGAGTCGTTGATCCGCTTGAAGTGATCGAGGTCGACGAACAGCAGCGCCAGGCTTTCGTTGGTGGTGCGCGCCTGGGCCATGCGCCGGTCCAGCTCGGCCATGAAGGACATGCGATTGGGCAGCCCGGTCAGCGCATCGTGGTGGGCGAGGTGCTGGATGTGCGCCTGCGCGGCGCGCCGGTCGCGGATGTCGCGCACGATGGTCATGCGCAGCCGCTCGCCGTTGTGCATCATCGAACGGGTGATGAACTCCACGTCGATGCGTTGGCCATGGCGATCGAGCAGCACGCTCTCGTAGGTCGTTTCGCGCTCTTCCTTCATGACCTGCGTGGCCTGCTCGGCATGGTCAGGCGCCACGAACTCCAGCGCGTGGCGCCCGCGCACTTCGTCGAGCGTGTAGCCCAGCAAGGCGCACACCGGCGGGTTGGCGTCGGTGACACGCCCGTCCTTCAGGAAGACGATCCCCTCCAGGCTGGCCTGCATGAACTTGTTCAGGCGGTCCTCGGATTCCCGCACGGCACGCTCGGCCAGCCGGTGGCGGGTGATGTCCGAGATCAGCACGAAGGTGGCGATCTGCTCGCCGCTGTCGTCCAGGTGGGGGACCAGGTTCACCTCGATCCAGTGGTCCGACCCGTCGGCCTGCCGCAGCTGGCGTTCGTAGGACACCACCTCCCGCCTGGCCAGCACGCGGTCCACGTAGGGCTGGATCTGAGCGGTGGCTGCCTCGCCGATCAGTTCCATGAAGGTGCGTCCGACAACGTCGTTCTCGTTCCAGCCGAAGGTCTGCGCGTACTGGCGGTTGGCGAACAGGCAGCGCGAGTCGTGCGTCCGGAAGAAGGCGATCAGCACGGGCACGTTGTCGGCCAGCAGGCGCAACTGCTCGGCCTGGGCGCGCGCCGACAGCTCGGCCAGCTTGCCGGTCGTCACGTCATGGAAATGGCACAGGTACAAGCCCGGGCCGGGCAGCCAGTGAGCCGCACAGTCGAGCCAGCGCGGGTCGGCGACGTCATCGCGCAGTGCCAGCGTGAGGGTGAAGTCGCACCGGCGGGCCAGCAGCTCGAGCATGGCGGCGCGAGCGCCATCGCCCAGGACGTCGAGCCAGGCGGCGTCGGGGAGGCCGCGGTCGGCCAGATGCAGCGCCTGGCGCAAGGCCGGGCTGAGGTGGTCGGGGCGGGCGTCGCAGTGCAGGGCGGCGACCAGGCCCGGCATCAGCTGCCAGGGCGGGAGGGACTCACCGCGGGGGGTGTCGAATGCGTTGGACATGTGCTGCCGGGTCCGCGGCACGTGCCCCATGCTCGCGCCGTGCGAAGCATCATAGCGGCGACGGCCGCATTGCGGCCGTCAGGATGGGGAGGGGAAGCCCGGTCGCCGCCCGGGCTGTGCGCTCAGGCGCTGTACGAGCCGCGGCTGCGCAGGCCGCTGCCATAGGCGGCGGCTGCATTCTGGGGGGCGTAGACGACGTCCGGGCTGCGGGGCAGCAGCACGTCCATCGCGCGGTCGAGCGCTGCCGTGGCGCGCGCCAGGCTTTCGCGCTGGGCCGCAACTTCGCCAGTGGCGCTCATCAGGCGCTGGCGCAGGGCAGGGGACACCCGCCCGGTGCGCGCGGCATGGCTGAAGACCTGCACGGCTTCGGTCAGAGCGCGATGCAGTTCGCTCGCACACTGCTCGACGGCCACGCTGTCACGCTGGACCAGGGCATGGCCCAGGGCCTGCAGCCGCGCTTCGACGGCTTGCACGGCGGGTTCGAGTTCACGTGGACCGGGGTGGCCGGAGGCGGGGGTGGGTGCAAGCATCACTCGGTTCGGTCAGGAGGTCGAGGGGCGGGAGACGCAATCAGTGCGAAGACGGGGGCGACAGCAGCTCCTGCGCATTGGCAATCAGCTTGTCGGCGATGACTTCGGGCTGCGGACGGAACGTGCCTTCCGCGATCGACTGGCGGATTGCCGCGACCTTGGATGCATTGAATTCAGGGGTGGCTGCCATCAGCGAGGCGGCCGTGCTGGACAGCTTCACCGTGGCACTTTCAGTGGGGGCGTTGCCGCCGGTGGCGGCCGTACCGGCCGATGCAGGCTGGCCTGCGGCCTCGCCCACGCCAGGGCGGCTGGTGGTGGCGGAACTGCCAGCCAGCGCCGTCGTGTCGATGAGGTTGCCGATCTTCATGAGGTTCTCCTTGACCGTGGAGCGGACGCATACACGTCCCACATGATCGTGTTTTCGACCGTGCCCCGGAGAACTTTAGCCGGAATTGCAACTTTTTTTTGCAGCGACAGCACGGGTCTCACAAGGAAACGCAGGGCCGCCCCAAGTTTCCTTGCCCCCCGCGGGGGGCGGGCTGGGCGCAGCGCGGCCCTGGGGGCGCTCACAATCGCACCTCCACGAGGTGGTCCGCGCGTGCCATGCCAGTGAGGATACGGCCATTGGCAGCCCGTACACGGACCGGACGGCCTTCCAGGCCGGGCGCCAGGGCCATGCCCTCGCTGCTCACCGAGAAGCCCCGGCCCACGGCCAGGACCTTCACCGTGTCGCCGGCCGCAAACCACTGTTTCGGCCGCAGGTGGCTGCTTCTTAAGGCTTCTCCGGCCGGCAGCGAGCGGGTCAGTGCCCGGCCGACGGCGTCTGCCGGCGCCGCCAGGGCGGCCGACGGCTGCTCGGCGAGATCGACCTCGGCGAGCTTGAGATGGGCTTGCGACACCACGGTGCCGGCTGAAAGCGGGGTGGCGGCCGTGAGGGCCAGACCGAAGACGCGCACCGTCACCGGCAGGAACACATTCCAGCGCGTCGGCCCTTCCACACAGCGTATGCCCAGACGGGTTCGGCCCCAGGGCTTCAGTCCGGGCGGCAAGTAGGGCTCCATGCGGGTGCACGGGGCAAGCTTGATCCGGCTGTCCAGCTCGCCCACGGCCACCTCCACTCGGGTGACGCGCGGCGCGGGTGCCCCCGCAGCGGCAGGACGCTGAAGCTCGGCATGGGCCTGCGCCATCTGACGCAGTTTCGCCTCGACGTCACTCGTGTCGGCCGCCATGGAACCCGACGCGGCGCCGAGCATCGCCCCGGCCAGGATCAGGCCGTGAACGGTGCGTGGCGATGAGGGGCGAAGGGTGAGTGTCATGGGGTCGGCACAGGCAACGGACTGGACTGTAGGGGGCGGCGCCGGCCCGGGGGCGGGGAAATGAGCGAGTTTTGGCCTGCTATTCCCGCTAATGTTCGCGGCCCTGCGTCCAGACAATGGCCCGTATCCGTCAAGCCCTCCCGAACCCGGGGGCGCCTGATACCGATTCACCCGATCCGAGGGCCTGAGCCATGTTCGATCGCCTCACCCAGTCACTGAACTTCCAGTCGGAAGCGCTGGTGCTGCGTGCCGAACGCCAGCGCCTGATCGCCAGCAACATCGCCAACGCCGACACCCCGGGCTACGTGGGCCGCGACATGGACTTCGCCGCCACGCTGCGCGAGGCCGTGTCGTCGGGCGGCCAGGCCAGCGGCCCGAAGGTGATTGCGGCCACCCAGCCCGGGCACATCACGAATGCCGTGGGTGGACGCGCCCCGGTGGACCTGAAGTACACACAGACCGCCCAGACCAATCTGGACGGCAATGCGGTGGACATGGACCGCGAGCGGGCCAGCTTTGCCGACAACTCCGTGCGCTACGAGGCCACGCTGCGTTTCATCAATGGCAGTGTGCGCACCATGCTCAGCGCCATCACCGGCCAGTGATCGCGCCCCGAAGGACGACTGAAAGGATCCCGCCATGTCGATGTTCAACATCTTCAACATCTCCGGCAGTGCCGTCAGTTCGCAGTCCCAGCGGCTCAACGTGGTGGCCAGCAACCTGGCCAATGCCGACACCGTGGCCGGGCCCGACGGGCAGGCCTACAAGGCGCGCCAGGTGGAGTTCCAGACCGTGCTGATGGGTGCCAATGGCGCCGCCGGCGTCAAGGTCAACCAGGTCACCGAAGACAACACCCCGGGGCGACGCATCCACGACCCGGCGCACCCGCAGGCCGATGCCGAGGGGTATGTGACCTACAGCAATGTGAATGCGGTGGAGGAGATGGTGAACATGATCTCTGCCTCGCGCTCCTACCAGAACAACGTGGAAGTCATGAACACGGCCAAGGGGCTGCTGCTCAAGACGCTGCAGATGGGCCAGTGAGCCCGCCGCCTCGCGCATGCCCTGAAGGACCCTCATGACCACCGTCACCACCCCGACCAATCCCTACGCCGCGGTCAACGGCGGTGCGTCCACCGCGGGCGCAGCCACGGCGAAGCAGGAGATCTCTGCCCAGGACCGCTTCCTGACGATGCTGGTCGCGCAGATGAAGAACCAGGACCCGCTCAACCCGATGGAAAACGCCGAGGTCACGAGCCAGATGGCCCAGATCAACACGGTGACGGGCATCGAGAAGGTCAATGCCAGCCTGCAGACCATGCTGGGCCAGCTGATGCAGACCCAGGCGATGCAGGGGGCCGCACTGATCGGTCGCGATGTGCTGGTGCCGGGCAACAGCATGTACCTGATCGAAGGCGAAGGCCGGGCCGGGTTCGACCTGGCAGCCAAGGCCGACAAGGTCACCGTCGAGGTGGTCGGCGCCGGCGGCCAGGTGCTGGACACCTTCGAGCTCGGTGCCATGGAGCCGGGGCGTCATCACTTCCACTGGAAGGCCGAGGATGCCGCCGCTGCAGGCGATGCCGTCACCTACAACGTCAAGGCGACCGCCGGCAAGACGGCCGTCGAGACCACCGCCTATGCCCGCGACACGGTGGGCGCCATCAGCACCGTCGGCGGGGTGCTGGAGCTTGACCTGCTCAGTGGCAAGACCGTGGCATACGACAAGGTCAAGGCGGTCATCTGACCTGATGCCCCGCGCCAGCCATCTTCCCCACCAGGTTACCTCCCGAAAGGACAGACCATGAGTTTCCAGCAAGGGCTTTCCGGCCTGAACGCCTCCAGCCGCAATCTGGACGTCATCGGCAACAACATCGCCAACGCCAGCACGGTGGGCTTCAAGGGCTCGCGGGCGGAGTTTGCCGACATGTACGCCAACGCCATGAATGGCGCGGGCGCCGGCAGCATCGGCATCGGGGTGAACGTGGCCAAGGTGGCGCAGCAGTTCACGCAGGGCAACATCACGATCACCGACAACCCGCTGGACATGGCCATCAACGGCGGCGGTTTCTTCCAGGTGGCCGACTTCGACCGCACCAGCGGCAGCGTCACCGGCGAGCGGCTGTACAGCCGCAACGGCCAGTTCAAGATCGACCAGTCCGGTTTCATCGTGACCAACCAGGGCAAGGCCCTGGTCGGCGCCAACGGGCCCATCCAGGTGCCGACCTCCGGCCTGGGCGCGGTGGCCACCACCGAGGTCGACCTCGAGTTCAACCTCGACGCCCGTGCCGAAGCCCGCACCGTGGCCTTCGACGTGAACGACGCCGAGTCGTACAACAACGCGACCTCGGTCACCACCTACGACCCGCTGGGCGTGCCGTCGTCGGTGACCTTCTACTTCCGCAAGGTGGCCGACAACCAGTGGGAAGTGCACGCCACCAAGGACGGCGTGGCGGCCGATGCCGTGCCCCTGGCCGTGGTCGACTTCGACCCGGCCACCGGCCTGCCCACGGCCGACCTCAGTGCCGTCGCACTCGACTTCGGCGCGGCCACACCGGCGGCCTCGTATGCGCTGGACATGTCTGGCGCGGTGCAGTTCGGTGCTGCGTTTGCGGTGACCGACATCGACCAGAACGGTCAGGCGCCCGGCGACCTGGTCGGCGTGACGCCCGAGACCGACGGCCGGGTGATCGCCCGCTATTCCAACGGCGAGACCCGCGAGATCGGTGCCATCGCCCTGTACACCTTCCAGAACCCCAACGGCCTGGAGCCGCTGGGCGCGAACGTGTGGCGCGCCACCGAGATGGCCGGCGAGCCGCGCCCGAACACCCCGGGTGCGGGCGGTGCCGGCACGCTGCAGCGCGGTGCGCTGGAAGAGTCGAACGTGGACCTCACCGGCGAGCTGGTGGCCATGATCACCGCCCAGCGCAACTACCAGGCCAACGCGCAGACGATCAAGACGCAGGACCAGGTCATGCAGACCTTGGTCAACATGCGCTGACGAGCGCGCCACCCACTAGGCATTCAAGGGGTCGAGCATGGACCGCATGATCTACCTGTCGATGGCAGGCGCCAAGGCGACCTCGCAGCGCCAGGAACTGCTGGCCAACAACCTGGCCAACGCCTCGACCACCGGCTTTCGCGCCGAGCTGCAGGCGTTTCGCGCCGTGCCCGTGCGCGGCGACGGGGCCAGCACGCGGGTCTATTCGCTCGAGACCACGATCGGCTACGACGCCTCGAACGGCCCGGTCCACCCGACCGGTCGCCCGCTGGACGTGGCCATGCAGGGCAATGCGTGGCTGGCGGTGCAAGGGCTGGACGGCACCGAGGCCTACACCCGCGCCGGCGCACTGACCACCGCCGCCGACGGCACGCTGAGCACCTTCAGCGGACTGCTGGTGATGGGCGATGGCGGGCCGATCCAGATCCCGCCCGATGCGCGGCCGCAGATCGGCAAGGACGGCACGGTCTCGGCCGTGGCCGCCAATGGCACGGTCACGCCGCTGGGCCGCCTGAAGCTCGTGACACCCGAAGCCCCGCTGCAGCGCGGCACCGACGGTCTGTTCCGCGCCGCCGACGGCGAGGACCTGCCGGCCGACCCGAATGCCACGCTGCAGGACGGCGCCCTTGAAGGCTCGAACGTGAGCGCGGTGGAGACCATGGTCTCGATGATTGCCGCAGCCCGCCAGTTCGAGGCTCACATGAAGATGCTGCAGACCGCCGAGCGCAATGAAGACGCCTCGGCCAAACTGCTCTCAACCAACGCGTAACGGAGTCGACACATCATGATGCGCGCCCTGTGGATTGCCAAGACCGGCATGGAAGCCCAGCAGCTTCAGATGGACACCGTGTCCAACAACCTCGCCAACGTGGGGACCACCGGCTACAAGCGGGCCCACGCCGTGTTCGAGGACCTGATGTACCAGAACCTGCGGCAAAGCGGAGCCAACTCCAGCGAGCAGTCGACCCTGCCCACGGGGCTGCAGGTCGGCCTGGGCTCTCGCGCCGTGGCCACGGCCCGCAACTTCTCGCAGGGCACGCTGCAGCAGACCAACAACAGCCTGGACGTGGCCATCAACGGCAACGGCTTTTTCCAGGTGCAGATGCCCGATGGCAGCACGGCCTACTCGCGCGACGGTTCGTTCAAGACCGACGCCAACGGCCAGCTCGTCACCAACAACGGCTACGTGATCGCCCCGGGCATCACCGTGCCGCCGAACACGCAGAGCATCACCGTCGCGCCCGATGGTGTGGTGACCGCGCAGGTGCCCGGCAATGCCCAGCCGGTGCAGCTGGGCAACCTGCAGCTGGCCGGATTCCCCAACCCGGGGGGCCTGGAGCCGCGCGGCCAGAACCTGTTCGTCGAGACGGCCGCCTCGGGTGCCCCCACACCGGGCAATCCGGGCGGCGAAGGCCTGGGGCTGCTGCAGCAGGGTTATGTCGAGACCTCGAACGTGAACGTGGTCGAGGAGCTGGTCGCGATGATCCAGACCCAGCGCGCCTACGAGCTGAACTCCAAGGCCATCCAGACGACCGACCAGATGCTGCAGCGCTTGTCGCAGATGTGACCCGCGCCGGAGGACTTGTGATGATGTTCAGAAAACTCACGCTGGCACTGCTGCTCGCACCGGTGCTGGGCGGGCTCACCGGCTGCGAGTCGATGGGCCCCAAGGTGGACGTTGCACCGGCACTGACCGCGCGACCGCAGGTGGTGGCCCAGCCGCAGGTGAACACCGGTTCGCTGTTCGCAGGAGGCGGCTACCGCCCGCTGTTCGAGGACCACCGTGCCCGCATGACCGGCGACACCGTGATGGTGAACATCGTCGAGCGGGTGCAGGCCAGCCAGAAGTCGTCGTCGACGGTCGAAAAGACCGGTGCGATCGAGGCGGGCATCACGGCGATCCCCGGGGTCAACCCGAACTCGTTCGGGCGGGCCAGCTTTGCCGGGTCCTCGGCCAACACCTTTGCCGGCAAGGGCGGCACCGAAAGCACCAACAACTTCACCGGCACCATCACCGCCACGGTGATCGAGGTGCTGCCCAACGGGCACCTGGTGATCGCCGGCGAAAAGCAGATCGGCCTGAACCAGAACGTCGAGGTCATGCGCTTCTCGGGTCGGGTCGACCCGCGGGCCATCCAGCCCGGCAATGCCGTGAGTTCTTCACAGATCTCGGACGCCCGCATCGAGTACCGCGGTCGCGGCCAGCAGGCCGATGCCCAGGTAATTGGCTGGTTAGCCCGGTTCTTTTTGAGCGTTCTGCCGCTCTGATCACGGCCAACAATGTCCTCAAGTATCGAGGACATTGGCCGATGAACACCACCCCAGACCGACTCCTGCGCCTTGCCGTCGCCCTGGCGATGCTGCTTGCCAGCACCGCGTTGTGGTGGCCCCTGCCGGCCCAGGCGCTGCGCATCAAGGAAGTGGCCGCCGTGCAAGGCGTGCGGGCCAACCAGCTGGTCGGCTACGGCCTGGTGGTCGGCCTGGACGGCACCGGCGACCAGACCACCCAGACCCCCTTCACCGCGCAGAGCATCGCCTCGATGCTGCAGCAGATGGGCGTGACCATTCCGCCCGGCACCAACATGCAGCTCAAGAACGTCGCGGCCGTGATGGTCACGGCGCAGCTGCCGGCCTTTGCCCAGCCCGGGCAGGCGATCGACATCAATGTGTCGTCGATGGGCAATGCCAAGTCGCTGCGCGGCGGCACGCTGATCGCCACGCCGCTCAAGGGCGCCGACGGGCAGATCTATGCGCTGGCCCAGGGCAACCTGATCGTTGGCGGCGCCGGCGCGGCGCAGGGCGGCTCGAAGGTCCAGATCAATCACCTCAGCGCCGGCCGCATCCCGGGCGGCGCCACCGTGGAGCGCAGCGTGGCCACGCCGCTGCACCAGGGCGACTACATCCAGCTCGACCTCAACGCAGCGGACTTCAACACCGCACGCCAGGTGGCAGGCGCCATCAACCGTGCCAAGGGCGAGGGTGTGGCCGAGGCGATGGACGGGCGGGTGGTGCGTGTGCGCGTGCCTACGGCGCCCGGCGAGCGCGTGGCCTTCCTGGCCGACATCGAATCCCTGCCGATCGAAACCGCCACACCGGCGGCCAAGGTGGTGCTCAACGCCCGCACCGGCTCGATCGTGATGAACCAGGCCGTGACGCTGGCGCCGGCCGCGGTGGCCCACGGCAACCTGTCGGTGTCGATCAGCTCCACGCCGGTGGTCAGCCAGCCCGGCCCCCTGTCCGGCGGCCAGACCGTGGTGGCCGAGCAGGCCGACATCCAGATCCGCCAGGACGGCGGCTCGCTGATCAACGTGCCGGCCGGCACGCAGCTCACCGACGTGGTCAAGGCCCTCAATGCACTGGGCGCCACGCCGATGGACCTGCTGGCCATCCTGCAGGCGATGAAGGCAGCCGGTGCGCTGCAGGCCGAGCTGGAAGTGATCTGACCATGGAACTCGGCCGCACCCTGATCGACCCGTCCAGCGCCTCCCAGGGGCTGGCCGGCGACGCGCGTTCGCTGGACGCGCTGCGTGCGTCCGCGGCCAAGGACCCCAAGGCGGCCATCAAGGAAGCGGCCAAGCAGTTCGAGACGGTCTTCATGCAGGAGCTGCTCAAGAGCATGCGGGCCACCACGATGAAGTCCGGCATGCTCGACAACGGCGGCTCCGACATGGGCACCGAAATGCTCGACAACCAGTACGCCACCCAGATGAGCGGACTGCCCGGCGGCCTGGCCGACATGATTGCGCGGCAACTGTCGCGCAACATGGGCGGCACGGCCGAACCGTTGTCGCCGAGGGCGGCCACGCTGCAGTTGCCGGCGCAGTTCCAGCGCCTGCCGCAGGACATCGCGGCGCCGCGTGCACCCGGCAAGCAGGGCGATTTTCTGCGGGACCACTGGCAGGCGGCCAAGGTCGCGTCGCAGGAGACCGGCATCCCGTCCGAGTTCATCCTGGCGCAGGCGGCGCACGAGTCGGCCTGGGGCCAGCGGCAGATCCGCAATGCCGACGGCACGCCGTCGCACAACCTGTTCGGCATCAAGGCCACCGGCAGCTGGACCGGCAAGGTGGCCGAGATCACCACCACCGAATACATCGACGGCAAGGCCCACAAGGTCAAGGCGAAGTTCCGCTCGTACGACACGCCCGAGGCGGCCTTCCGTGACTATGCGCGTCTGCTGAAGAACAACGAGCGTTATGCCCAGGTGATCCGCAACGGCGACACGGCCCAGGGCTTTGCCCAGGGCCTGCAGAAGGCCGGCTACGCGACCGACCCGGCCTACGCCGACAAGCTGACCCGCATCATCAACACCACGCTGCGCCTGCAGCGTGCCACCTCCTGAGGAGCCCGCCATGGGAGGCATCTTCGGCATCGGCACCCGGGCCATGTTTGCGGCCCAGGCGCAGATCAATACCACCGCGGCGAACATCGCCAACGCCAACACGCCGGGTTATTCGCGCCAGACCGTGCAGCTCGAGACGGCCGGCGGCCAGTTCACCGGCGCGGGGTTCTTCGGCAAGGGCGTGAATCTCACGACCGTCAAGCGCGAGCACGACGTGTTCCTGACCCGTGAGGCGGCACTGAGCCGGTCGATCGCGGCACGCGACCAGGCCCAGCTCACCCAGCTGGGGCGCCTGGAGAAGGTGTTCGGGGTGGGCGAGTCGGGCCTCGGCCATGCGGCCGGCCAGGTGCTCAACGGTTTTGTCGACATTGCCAACAACCCGGGCGATTCGTCGTCACGCCAGGTCGTGCTGTCGCGGGCCGAAGAGATGGTGCAGCGCTTCCGTACCTCGGCCAACCAGTTGCAGAGCATCCGCGACGGTGTGGCGCAGGAGCTGAAGGTCTCGGTCGACCGGGTCAATGCGCTGGCATCTGGCGTGGCGAGCCTGAACCAGCAGATCGCCCGCGTGATCGGGCTGGGTCACGAGCCGAATGACCTGATGGACCAGCGTGACCGGGCCATTGCCGAGCTGAGCGACCTGATCCAGGTGTCCCAGGTGCCGGCCAGCGACGGCACGGTGGGCCTGTTCATCGGCGGCGGCCAGCGGCTGGTGCTGGGTGACAGCGCACTGAAAATGACCGTGGTGCCCGGCGCCTTCGATCCGCTGCAGCTTCGGCTCGGGGTGGTCGAAGGCGGAGTCACCCGCGCCTTGCCCGACTCCGGCCTGGGCGGCGGCTCGATCGCCGGTTTGCTGACCTTCCAGAACAAGGACCTGGTCGACGCCAACAACCTGATCGGCCGCCTGGCGGTCACGCTGGCCGACCAGATCAATGAGCAGCAGTCGTTCGGCTTCGACCAGCATCGCCAGGTCGGCAAGCCGCTGCTGGCGATCGGCGCCCCGGGCTACCTCACGCCCAAGGGGGTGGACGGCACGCAGCTCAACACCGGCACGGCCAGCCTGTCCATCGACATCACCGAGTCGCGGGCCCTGGCGGCATCCGACTACATGCTGCGCTTCGATGCAGGCACCTGGAGCATGACACGCCTGAGCGACGGCCAGAACGTGCCGCTCACCTTCGACGCGGTGGACACCTACACCACCGCGGACGGCTTCTCGTTCACGCTGGACAGCGGCGCGCCGGCCGACGGCGATCGCTTCCTGATCCAGCCGATGGGCACGGCCGCCCAGACCATGAGCCGACTGCTCGGCGACCCCAGCGACCTCGCTGCCGCATCGCGCGTGTTTGCCGCGGCCGACAGCGGCAACGCAGGCACCGGTTCGGTCGGACGGCTGACCACCCTGTCCGACGCCTACGGCCTGGAGAACCCGATCACCATCGAGTTCACCGGTGGCGACGCGATCACCGGCTACACCTTCACCGTGACCGGCACCGTGGACTATCCCGTGCCGCCCGCGCTGCCCCCGGGCACGGTGATGCCCGGGCAGACCATCAGCATCAACGGCTGGGAGATGGTGGTCAACGGCGCCCCGCAGCCCGGCGACCGCATCTCGGTCGACTCCACGCTGAACAGCACCTCGTTCGGCACCGACAACGGCAATGCCCTGGCCTACGTGGCCCTGCGCGACCAGGCCGTGGTGGGGCTGTCGCCCAAGGTGCCGGCCGAGATCGACCCCCTGACCGGCGAAGCCGTGCTGGCCGGTGGCGAGACCTTCACCGATGCGTACGCCAGCGCGATGGCCGACATCGGCGTGCGCGTGCAGCGCGCGCAGGTGCTGTCGGACATGTCCACCTCCGTTGCACAGGAGGCCCAGCAGGCGGCCTCCAGCGTGTCGGGGGTGAACCTGGACGAAGAGGCCGCCCGCCTGATCCAGTTCCAGCAGAGCTACCAGGCCGCGGCCAAGGTGCTGCAGATCGCCCAGCAGGTGTTCGACACGCTGCTGCAGACGGCCGCCGGCCGTTGACGACAACCCTCCAGAAGTGGATTGACCCATGCGCATCGCCACAGCCCACATGTATGACGCGTCGGTGGCCAACATGCAGAAGCGGCAGGTCGAGCTGGCCGAGTCCCAGACCCGGCTGACCAGCGGCAAGCGCGTGCTGCGTGCCAGCGACGACCCCACCGCGGCGGCCCGTGCCGAGCGGGCCCTGGCTCTGGAGCAGCGCATGACCGCCGCGCAGCGAGGCGTCGAGGCCAGCCGCACGGCGATGACCCTGGCCGAAAGCACGCTGGGCGAGGCCACGTCGGTGCTGCAGTCGGCCCGCGAGAGCATGGTCGCAGCGGGCAATGCCTCCTACAGCGACAAGGAGCTGAAGATCCAGGCGCAGCAGCTGCAGCAGCTGCGCGACCAGTTGCTGAACATTGCCAACACGCCCGACGGCAAGGGCGGGTTTGTCTTTGCCGGCCAGGGTGTGGCCGGCGCTCCGTTTGTCGATCAGGCCCCGCCCAACGGCCCGGTGGTGTTCACCGGCGTGGCCGGTGAGGTCAGTGCCGCCTCCGGCGAACCGCTGCCGCTGACGGTCGACGGCCGCCTGGCCTGGTCGACCGCTCCCACCGGCAATGGCGTGTTCGAGACCGTGGCGCCGGCCGGCCGTACCAATGCCTGGATCAGTGTGGGCCAGGTGGTCGACCCGTCCGCCATCACCGGCGACGACTACAGCGTGACCTTTTCGGTCACAGGCGCGGGCACGACCTACGAAGTGCTGCGCAACGGCGCCCCGCTGGCGCCGCCGGTGAGTGGCGTGCCCTACGAAAGCGGCGAGACGATCGAGGTCGACGGCATGTCGTTCTCGATCACCGGCACGCCGGCCGACACCGAAGTGTTCGAGATCCGGCCCAGCACCCAGAGCCTGTCGGTGTTCGACACGCTGGACCGGGCCATCGCGGCGCTGACGCAGACCAACCCGACCCCCAGCAAGGCCGAGGTGCAGCAGCTGGTCAGCGACGGCCTGAACAACCTGGACTCGGTGCTGTCGCGCATGACTTCGGTGCGCAGCGCGGTGGGGGATACCCTCAACCGCATCGACAACGTCGAGGGCCGGCAGGCCGGCACCAAGCTCGACGCACAGATCGAGCGCTCGAATGCGGAAGATTTGGACATGGTCGAGGGCATTTCCGACTTCCAGAGCAAACAAACCGGCTACGATGCGGTTCTCAAGACCTACTCCCAGGTGCAGCGCATGAGCCTGTTCGACTACATCGCCTGACGTGCCGCACCCGGGAACGCGACAGGAATCTCTTTCCCTATGGACATCGACGTTCTGCGGAACATCGCCCTGAGCTATTCCCCGATGGTGGACCGCAACCGGTCCGTCGTGGCCACCCGGCTGACCGTCTCGGCGCTGCGGCCGTCCGAGCCGCTGGTGGCCGACCAGTTGCTGGCCGCGATTGCCGAGGTCTGGCCCGAGGGCGGGGCCAAGGTCTCGCTCAACATCATGAGCGAGACGCTGCTCAACGACCTGCTGCGTGCCCAGCCGATGTCCTCGGTGATGATCGAAGTGCCGTCGTTCATCGCCTGCGATGCCGCCAACACCGAGGTCATCACCCAGTTGCACCGCAATGGCAACACCCTGCTGCTGCACGGGCGCCCGCCGTCCCTGCTGCCGCGCGAAGTGCTGCCGTGCTTCAAGTACTCGATCATCGATCTGGCCGACGACCGCCGCCGCGGTGAAACCCCTGGCCAGGCCGACCCCGGCGTGACGCGCAGCATGGGCTTCATCCAGAGCGGTGTGCGCACCGTGGCCGAGATGGAAAACAGCTTTGCCCGCAACGCCCTGGCGGTGCTGGGCTGGCCCATCGAAGACGTCATGAGCGCGACCGGAGCCAAGCCCGGGCAGCCGGACATGACCGTGCTGCTCGAGCTGATCCGCCGGGTCGACGCCGCCGAAGACATCGACAAGCTCGAGGCCGTGCTCAAGCGCGACCCGGCACTGGCCTTCCAGCTCATGCGCTACATCAACTCGCCGGCGTTCGGCCTGTCGGTCGAGATCAGCTCGTTCCGCCACGCGATCATGATGCTGGGCTACAAGCGGCTCAAGCGCTGGCTTGCGCTGCTGCTGGCCACGGCCAGCAAGGACGCCAACATGCGCCCGGTGATGTTCGCCTCGGTGCGCCGCGGCATCTTCATGGAGCAGCTCGTGGCCCACGCGGCCGATGAGGAGATGCGTGGCGAGGTGTTCATCTGCGGCGTGTTCTCGCTGCTGGACAAGCTCTTCCACAAACCCTTCGACGAACTGCTCAAGACCATCCCGGTGCCCGAGCGGGTTTACCAGGCGCTGGTCGACGGCAGCGGCCCCTACCAGTACCACCTGGACCTGGCCAAGGCGGTGGAATCCGACACCGCCCCGGTGATCAACGAGTATGCCGAGCACCTGCTGCTCAGCCTGCAGGAGGTCAACCGCGCCGTGCTGGGTACGCTCACGATGGCGTCCCAGCTCGAGTGAGGGGCTGGTCCGGCCTGCCCGCCTGCACCTACACTGGCAGGTGGCGGGTCCGCCAGATGACTACCCCTCCATGAGCGCAGCGCCCAACGAACACGACAGCCTCGGCAGCAGTGCGGCCTTCGAGCAGGGCCCGCCTGCGCTGCTGCTCGGGCCCGCCGGCGCGATCGAGGCGGCCAACCGGGCCGCGCGCGACGGCCTGCGCACGGCGGCAGGGGCCAGTGTGTCGTCGCTCGTCTCGGTGCTGGGCCTGTCAGCGGTGCAATGGGTGCTGGGACAGTTGCGCCAGGGCCGTCCGGCGCCGACCGGCAGCACCGAGCCGCGCCCCGTCACGGGGCCACGAGCGATGCTGGCCAACGGCACCGCGGTCAGGCTTTACCTGATCGCCCATGGCCCACGTCAATGGGTGCTGGGTTTCGATCCCGTCGATGTGGCCACGCGCGGCCCCACTGCCGCGGCTGCGGCCGGGGCGCCGGCGGCAGCCGCCTCGCCGGGGGCTGCGCTGCAGGCCCTGCAGCGCATGTTCTGGGACTCGCCCTTTCCGGTCTGGATCCAGGACCAGCATTTCCGCCTGATCGACGCCAACCAGGCCATGCTGGCCTACACCGGCCGCGCGCGTGACGAACTGCTCGGCCTGGACCCGCTGGCGCTGCTGCACCCCGACGACCGCGAGCCCCAGCAGGCTGCACGTCGGCAGATGGCGCTGGAGCTGCACGACAGCCCGGTGTCCCAGGTGATGGAACGCCGTCTGCTGGATGCGTCCGGCCAGGTGCGGTGGTTCAGGGCGGTATCGCATGCCGTCGAGGACGACCGCCGCCAGCCCCGCTGGGTGACGGTGCTGCAGGACTGCACCGCCGAGATGCAGGCCCGCGACCGCGCCGAGCGCTCGGCCCTCGAACTCGATCAGTGGTTCGACCTCAGCCCGGTGGGCATGATGCTGTTCGACGAGGACGGCACCGTGGTGCGCAGCAACCCGGCGCTCCACCAGCTCGTCGGTGCCGTGCCGCCCAACCTCGCCCAGGCCGACGCCAGTCTGCAGGAGCTGCTGGGCTGGTACGCCGGCGGCCCGCTGGCCGACCTGCACCCGGGCAGCGCGCTGCTGCACCGGCATGGTCAGGTCGAACTCGACGAGGACGAGCGGGTATTGCGAGCCGTGGTGCGCTGCCTCGAGCAGCGCGGCGAGCTGCGCCGCTTCATGTGTGTGCTCGAAGACCGCACGGCCGAGGACCAGCTCGACAAGGCCCAGTCCCAGCTCGGTGCGCTGGTCGAGACCGCGCACGCCGGCCTGGCCGTGTTCGATGCCTACACCGGGCGTTTCGAGCCCAGCCAGGCGGCCGTGAGCGCCGATGCGGACGTCAGCCTGATGTCCAGCGAGCTGCGCGCGATCGGGCGCGACCTGGTCCGGCCCGACACTATGGGCGAGTTCGACCGCGTCCAGCGCGCGCTGCGCAATGGCGACCGCACCGAGGCCCGCTATGCCATCCAGCACCCGGAACTCGGCCTGCGCTGGCTGCTCACGCGGGTCGAGCCCCGTGTGCTCGCTTCAGGCCGGCGCAGCGCGTCGGTCGTCACGCTCGACGTCACCGACCAGCATCTGGCCCAGCAGCGCAGCGATCGCCTGCTGCGCGAGCTCACGACCATCCTCGACAGCTCCTCGGCGGGCATCGCCTATCTGCGCGGCGACCTGCTGCTGCGCTACAACCGCCAGCTCGAACACCTGCTGGCCCTGCGCCCCGACGCGGCCGGCCGGCTGCACCTGCAGGAGGCCCTGGCCGATGCCGAACTGGGCGAGCGTGTAGTGAGCGAGGCGGCGCAGGCCCTGGCCGAGTCCGGCCTGTACGAGACTGAAATCGAGATCCGCGTGCCCGAGCGTCCGACCCGCTGGTGTGCGCTGTCGATCCGGCGCATGGACAGCAGCGGTCCCGAGGTCGAGTCGATTGCCGTGCTGTCCGACGTCACGCGCCTGAAGATGCAGCAGATGGAGCTGGAGGCGGTGGCGCGGGACCGCGAGCTGATGTTCAGCGTGTCCGACGTCGGCATCGCCTTCATCCGCCGGGGCCGGGTGCAGCGCGCCAACGAGGGCCTGGCGCTGCTGAGCGGCCACGGGCTGGCCGATCTGGCCCACATGGACGAAGCCAGCCTGTTCGCCAGCGAATGGGACCCGGAAGACCTGCCCGAAGACGAGGCCACCGCGCTGATGCGAGACGGCCACTGGACCGGCGAGCGCGTGATGCGCTGCCGCGACGGCAGCCTGCAATGGGTGCAGGTCAGCAAGCGGTTGGTGCAGGAAGGTGAGCCCGAAGACGGCGTCATCGCGTCCTACGTCAACGTCGACGCCCGACATCGTGCCGAGCAGGCGCTGGTCACCCAGGCCGAGCGCACCCGCGCCATCCTCGATTCGGTGTTCGTGGGCATCGTCACCGTCGGGCCCCAGGGCATCGAATGGATGAACCGCTCGGCGCGCCGCATGTTCGGCGGGGAGCTTGGCGACTTTGTCGGCCGTCCGATCAGTGTCGTGGCCACCCAGCATGCCGATCATCCCTTCCGTGACGTGTCGGTCGTCGACCGCATGGACGAGGGCGAGACCTGGAACTTCGAATGTGAGGTCCGTGCCCGCGACGGGCGCAATTTCTGGGTGGTCGGCAATGCGGTGCTGACGGACGTGCATGCCGAAGGCCGTGACCTGACCTACGCGCTGCTCGACATCGACAGCCGGCGCCAGGCCGAACAACGCATCGCCGATGCCCAGGCCTCGCTGCAACGCATCATTGAGCTGGCGCCGCTGGCCATCACGCTGTGCGATGCCCGCACACTGCGTGTGCTGCAGATCAACCAGATCGCCGCCGCGCTGGTGGGGCGCCCGGTGGCGTCGCTGATCGGACGTGTCCCGGAGGAGATCCATCCGCCGGCTGCCGCAGCCACCTACCGGGCGGACATGGACGCTGCGCTGAGCTTCGACGGGGTCACGCAGCGGGAGTACCGGCTGGACCTTCAGGGCGAGCCCACCGTGTGGGACGCACGTTACCTGCCGCTGGCCAAGCCGGGCGAGCCGCCCGACCAGCTCCTGCTGGTGGCCACCAACGTCACCGAGCAGCGCGCCGCCGAGGAGGCACGGCTGGAGGCCGCGATCTCGCAGCGCGAGCTGCTGGTGAAGGAAGTGCACCACCGCATCAAGAACAACCTGCAGGGGGTGGCCGGGCTGCTGCAGCAGATCGCCGCGCGCAAGCCCGAGATGGCCTCGGCGATCAGCGAGGTGGCCGGGCAGGTGCAGGCCATCGCTCACGTCTACGGGCTGCAGGTCGGGGCCACCGGCCCCTTGCGCCTGCGTCGGGTCGTGGAGGCCATCACCGGCTCGGTGCAGAAGACCTTCGACCGCCCGATCGTGCTGCGCGTCGAGGGGGAGCATGTGCATGAGTGGGCGCTGCCGGAGGCCGAGTCGATCCCGATCGCCCTGACCCTGAACGAACTGCTGACCAATGCGATCAAGCACAGCGCCGAAGGCGAGATCGACTGCCGGCTGATCTGCGAGCCTGACGCGGTGCAGATCGAGGTGTCCAACATCGGCCGCCTGCGCGACGGCTTCAGCCTGGCCCAGGTGCCGGGCGGTGTGTCCGGCCTGGGCCTGATCCGCGCCTTGCTGCCGCGCCGCAGCGCCCGTCTGACGCTGGACAACGTGGGCGAGCGTGTGCAGGCGGTCGTGCGGCTCATGCCCCCCGGCGTGAGCCGCCTGGAGCCGCTGTAAGTCGACCGCACCCGGGGCCGGCGCGAGACCTGGGGCGTGATTCCCCTGCTTTTCGTGCGATCGGGCGCGTTGCTGCGGCAACGACATCGGACACAATCGAGGTTGCGCAATACCGCCGGAACCCGGACATATCGTGTCAGACAAAGGCAAGATCCTCGTGGTGGACGACGACAGGCTCGTGCTGGCCACGCTGGCGCATGGCCTGTCGCAGGCCGGCTATGCGGTCATCGATGCCGACAACGGTGACGATGCCATCCTGCTGGCGCGCGAGCACCGGCCGGAGCTTGCGCTGCTGGACATCCGCATGGAGGGCAAGAGCGGCTTCGACGTGGCCGAATACCTGCGGACCTACCTGCAGATCCCGTTCATGTTCCTCTCGGCGTTCTCGGACGAGGAAACCCTGGCCAAGATCAAGGCCCTGGGGGCGGTCGCCTACCTCGTCAAGCCGCTGGACATTCGTCAGATCGTGCCGGCCGTGGAGGCCGCCTTCGCCAACCAGCGCAGCCATCGGCGCGAGCCCGCCGGCGACACCGCGGCGGCACCGCACAGCGACGTGCTCGAGCAGGTGGTGGCCATTGCGGTGGGCATTGCCATGCACCGCTTCTCGCTGACCCGCGCCCAGGCGCTGGAGCGGCTGAACCGCCTGGCCACCCAGGAGCGCCTGAGCCTCGAAGAGCAGAGCCGGCGTTTCGTCACCGCCCTGGAAACCCTGAGCGCTCCCGGCAGTGTGTAAGCCTGCGCCTGCAGCAAGCTTCGAGTCGTCATCCCCGCGCAGGCGGGGATCCATGCCGGTACGCCTGCGTGGTGTCTGGATGCCCGCCTTCGCGGGCATGACCTGGTGAACGGCGCGGGACGAGCAAGGGCCAGGCCTCGCCGCCGACTCCTAGGACAGCCTCTCGATGCTGTACAGCGATACGTTTCGGCGCAAACGTTCCGCCGAGTGAACATTGATCCCGCTCGCATTCCAGGGCCAGCCTGTCTAGACACGCTTCTCGCTGACCCGCGCCCAGGCGCTGGAGCGGCTGAACCGCCTGGCCACCCAGGAGCGCCTGAGCCTCGAAGAGCAGAGCCGGCGTTTCGTCACCGCCCTGGAAACCCTGAGCGCTCCCGGCAGTGTGTAAGCCTGCGCCTGCAGCAAGCTTCGAGTCGTCATCCCCGCGCAGGCGGGGATCCATGCCGGTACGCCTGCGTGGTGTCTGGATGCCCGCCTTCGCGGGCATGACCTGGCAGGGCCAATGACAACAAGGTGGTTGGCCGCGCCATGTGCTGCTGGTTTGCTGAGCTGGTGGGCTGCGGCGGGGTGGGGGAGACGACCACGAGCCCGTGCCTCACGCGCACAGTGCCGCGGAAGGCTTTTCAGGTCGGCACCACCAGCACGGGCCACGACGTGCACGTGCTGGTCGAGCAGGCCGCGAGGCAGGCCTGGGCGCCCGCATGTTCCTTCCCGCTCGCTGCGCCCGGGGCTCACCGGCCGCGGGTCGCCTCGCCCAGCGTGAAATAGAACGTCGCACCCTGGCCGACTTCGGATTCGGCCCAGATCTGTCCGCCATGCCGGCGGATGATGCGCTGCACCGACGCCAGGCCGATGCCGGTGCCCTGGAAGTCGCTGGCGCTGTGCAGGCGCTGGAACACACCGAACAGCCGGTCGGCAAACCGCATGTCGAAGCCGGCGCCGTTGTCGCGCACGTGGTAGACCACGCGCCCGCCCTGGTTCTCGCAGGCGAACTCGATCACCGTGCGGGTGCACTTGCCGGAGTACTTCCAGGCATTGCCCAGCAGGTTGTCCAGCACCACGCGCAGCAGCGTGGGGTCGCCCTGGACGGTCATCCCGGCCTGCACATGCACCTCGCACACCCGCTCGGGCGACTGGCGGCGCAGGTCGTCGACGATGTAGGTCGCCAGCTGGCTCAGGTTCACCGGTTGCTGGGTCACCGGCTTGGCCGTGAGCTGCGACAGCGCCAGCAGCGCATCGATCATGCCGTTCATGCGGGCCGCAGCCCCCAGCACGCGGTCGAGGTGGTCGTTGCCGATCCGGTCGAGCGAGCGGGCGTAGTCTTCCTTGAGGATCTTGGTGAAACCCTCCACCACCCGGATGGGCGCGCGCAGGTCGTGCGACACCGTGTAGCTGAACGACTCGAGCTCCCGTTCGGCCGCCTGGCGCTCCAGTTGGGCCGCCTCGTCACTGGCCGCCGGGGTGGGCGTGAACACCAGCACCAGCGCCTGCCGTCGCACGCCGCCGTGCTCGAACGGAAAAGTGTCGATGCTGGCCTGCCAGTGCTTGCCGTCATCCGCGCCGGCCAGCCCTTCGGGTGGGGGCAGCCCGAGCTGGTGGCAGACCCGGGCCACCGGCCAGTCGGTCACGCCGCCGATGCTGCCGATCACGTTGCTGCCGATCAGGCGCGACGCCGGCTGTCCGATGCGGCGTGCGGCCACATCGTTGCAGTGGCGGATCACGAACTGCGAGGTGCTGCCTTCGCCGTCCGATTCGGCCAGCAGCACCGCGCTCGGCACGGCATCAAGCAGGTGCTTGCCGACCTGCAGGTCGAAGTCGAGTTCGGTCAGGGCCGAGACGTCACGGGCCGTGCCCTGATAGCCGCAGAAGCGTCCTTCGGCATCGAAGCGCGGCACACCCTGCAGCATCCACAGGCTGGCCCGGCCGTCGGGCTCGATGCGGTGGGCCGGCAGGCCGTGGAAGGCATGCTGCTCGTCGAGCATCTGGCGGTGGGCGCCCCACAGCGTGGCATCACTCTGGAAGTCTTCCCAGAGGCTGCGGCCCAGGCGCTCGCCCACGGGCCAGTCGCAGGTGTGTGATTGGGGTGGCGGGCGCAGGCGGGTGAGGCGGTGGCGAGCGTCGGTTTCCCAGTACCAGTCGGGCATCAGCTCGAGCAAGGCACGCTGCTGCTGACGCGAGGTGCGCTCCAGTGCCGCCGCGGCTTCCAGCCGGCGCACGAACCAGAAGGCCAGCCCCATCATCAGCGCCAGGCCGAGCGCGAACACGACAAACAACAGGCCCGAGCCGATCACGCCTTGCAGACCGTCGGTCCAGGAGGCATGCAGCCAGGCGGCTCCGGCCAGACTCAGCACCATCCAGGCCAGCGTCACCGCTGCGCCGAGGCCGGCCGCCACGAGCAGGCGTCGGACGGGGGTTCCGGCGGAGTCGGCACGGGCTTGGTTCATTCGGACGATTGTAAAGACAGGTTTCGTGAACGGTTCCGCGTTTCTACTGGTCTGGACCGGGCGATGTGCTGGGGAATGCCCCACCATCCCCGCACTCAAGTGATGCCTCCGGGCTGCCGAAAACCCCCATGAAGCGCTGGCGACCGCCGGCGCCCGGCCACGACCTTCATCCATGCAACGCTCACGTCCCGTTCCCACGCGCATGCTGGCGGCAGTCACGCTGGGCCTGACCGGCTGGCTCACGGCCATGCTGGGGCAGGGAGCCCTGGCCGCAATGGGGTCGCTGGTCCTTGGCGCGCTGGCGCTGTGGTGGGTTCGTCCGGCGCCCGCCGAGCCGCCAGCGGCGCAGTCCGCCGACGCGGCACGGGCCATCGAGCCGCTGGTCGATGCAGTGCAGGGCGCTGCCAACCTGGGGGCCGCACTGGAGGCCGTGTCGCGGCTGCTGGCCGTGCACGTCGGCGCCCATGCCTCGGCCATCGTGCGCATCGACGACTGGAACGGCGAGACCGGGCTGATCTACCCATGGGATGAACGGTGCGGCGGGGTGGAACTGCGGGTCGACCTCAGCCTGCTGGGCACCGTGCACCGCGACGACGGCCTCAGCGGCACCGCCATCGCCCGCCATGCGGTGACGGTGTGCAACGACCTGCAGCGCAGTGGCGGTCCGGCGCATCGGTTGCGCCCGGCCGGCACCCGGCGTGCAGTGGGTGTGCCGGTGTGGTCGGCCGATGTGCCGGTGGCGGTGATCGAACTGCTGGACCCGAGCCATGAGGTGGCTGCCGATGACGCGCTGCTTCGGCTCGCAATGGCCCAGCTCAACCTGCTGGCGCGTGGCGAGGTGGCATGCCAGGGGCTGGAAGCGAGCCTGGAACGCCAGCGCCGCCTGGCCCTGGTGGCCTCGCGCGTGGCCAGCGGCGTGATCGTGGCCGACCGCGACGGGCGCATCGAGTGGGTCAATGAAGCCTTCTGCCGCATCACCGGGCGCTCGGCCCAGCAGGTGGTGGGCCGCGACTGCTGGGACCTGCTGGGCGACAACCCCGTCACCCAGGTCACGGCCGGCGCACTGCGCGACGCGGTGGCCGCGCGCCGCAACTTCCGCCTCGAATTCAACGGGGCACGGCGCGGCGAGGCCGGCCAGTGGGTGCCCTACTGGGCCGAGATCGACGCCTCCCATGTGCTGGACGAGCAGGGCGCACGCTTCGTTTTCCTGGGCATCCTGACCGACATCACCGAACGCCACGAGCGCGCCGCCGAAGTGGAGCGCGAACGCGCCCGACTGCACCGGTTGATCGAACACCTGCCGGTCAGCCTGTTCGTGATGGACCCGCAGGACCTGCGCCTGACGCAGGTCAACCGCCATGCCGAACAGGAGTTCGGGCTGGACCGGCGCCACATGATCGGGCAGACGGTGCCGCAGGCCTTTGGCCGCCGCGCGGGCCGCGAGCTGGAGCCCTCGGTGCAGCGGGCCCTGGCATTGCAGGGCCCGGTGGAGGACACCGTCATGCTGCGCACGCGCCGCGGCCTGCGCTCGATCAACGTGCGGCACCTGGCCCTTGACGATGGTCAGGGCCAGGGGCGGGCACTGGTCGTGCTGGCCAGCGACCTGAGCGAACGGCTGGCCGCCCAGGATGCGCTGCTGGAGTCGGAGGCGCGGTTCCGGGAATTTGCCGACGCCGTCGACGACCACCTCTACATCACCGAGCCGCTGCGCGAGCAGTTCGTGTTCGTCAGCAACCATATCCAGCGCTTCTGGGGGGTGACCCTGGAGCAGCATGCCCGCGACCCGCATGCCTACCTGGCCTACATCCACCCGGATGACCAGCACCTGCGCGCCCAGCGCCAGGCCATGGAAGAGCAGCTGCTGCCCACCGATTTCGTGCACCGCGTGATCCATCCGCAGCGCGGCCTGCGCTGGCTGCGCACGCGCACGCGCAGCCGGCGCCTGAGCGACGGCCAGATCCGCGTCTACGGCCTGTGCACCGACATCACCGAAGACCACGAGCACGCCGCCGAGCTGCAGCGCGCGCGTGACGAGGCCGAGGCCGCCAGCCAGGCCAAGAGCCAGTTCATGGCCAACATGAGCCATGAGATCCGCACGCCGATGAACGGCATCCTCGGCATGACCGA
>CAMLSD010000048.1 GCA_946482595.1 uncultured Comamonadaceae bacterium | reverse complement strand
CTCAGTCGTCCAGGCCCAGTTCCTGGATCTTGCGCGTGATGGTGTTGCGCCCGATGCCGAGCTTCTGCGCGGCCTCGATGCGCCGGCCACGCGTGATCTCCAGCGCGGTATGGATCAGCCGCGCCTCGAACTGCCGCGTGAGGTGGTCCCAGACCTCGGCATGGCCGCTTTCCAGCAATTGCCGCGCTTCACGTTCAAGGTCCCCCAGCCACTGGCCTTCAGGACGCGCGAGCCCGGCGATGGCAGCTCCGGTCGGAACGGCCGACAAACCCCCTGGTGCCTCCTGGCCCGGCAAGGCCTGCGGCAGCACGGTGGTCGTGTCGGCCGCCGGCAGACTCGGCGGCAGATAGGCCGGTGCCGCCACCGCCGCCGTCGTGGGCAGCGGTGCCACCAGCGCAGGCGCACCGAGGGCCACCAGCGGCGGCTTGGGCGACATCGTGGCCTCACCCAGCAGTTCGGGCGGCAGGTCCTTGTCCTCGATCACCTGGGCCGGCGCCATCACCGTCAGCCAGTGGCAGACGTTCTCGAGCTGGCGCACGTTGCCCGGGTAGTCGAATGCCGTGAGGCGCGCAAGCGCGGACTCGGAGATGCGCTTGGCCTCCACGCCCAGTTCCTTGGCACTCTTCTGCAGGAAAAAACGCGCCAGACCGGCGATGTCTTCGCGGCGTTCACGCAGCGGCGGCAGGCGCAGCCGGATCACGTTCAGGCGGTGGAACAAGTCCTCCCGGAAGCCGCCCTGCTTGACCCGCTCCTCGAGGTTCTGGTGCGTGGCCGCGATCACGCGCACATTGCTGCGCAAGGGGTTGTGCCCGCCCACACGATAGAACTGACCGTCACTCAGCACCCGCAGCAGCCGGGTCTGCAGGTCGAAGGGCATGTCGCCGATTTCGTCCAGGAACAGTGTGCCGC
Source organism: uncultured Comamonadaceae bacterium (assembly GCA_946482595.1). The sequence goes on along the minus strand of CAMLSD010000048.1, from coordinate 36,489 downwards.
CGTCCGCCTGCTCGAAACGCCCGCGTCGCATGGTCTGCGCACCGGTGAAGGCACCGCGTTCGTGACCGAACAGTTCACTCTCCAGCAGGTCCTTCGGGATGGCCGCCGTGTTGATCGCCACGAACGGGCCGCTGGCGCGCGGGCTGTGCTTGTGCAGTGCACGCGCCACCAGCTCCTTGCCCGACCCGCTTTCACCCGTGATCAGCACGGTGACGTTGCTCTGGCTCAGGCGACCGATCGCGCGGAAGACGTCCTGCATCGCCGGCGCCTGGCCCAGCATCTCGGGCATCTGCGCCAGACGCTCGTCGCGCACTTCCTCGCGCACGCTTTCGTCGACGGCCCGGCGGATCAGCTCGACGGCCTTGGGCAGGTCGAAGGGTTTGGGCAGGTACTCGAACGCGCCGCCCTGGAAGGCCGACACCGCACTGTCCAGATCGGAAAACGCCGTCATGATGATCACCGGCAGTCCGGGATGGCGCTCCTTGACCTTGGCCAACAGGTCGATGCCCGAGCCACCCGGCATGCGGATGTCCGAGACAAGCACCTGAGGCTCATCATCTTCGAGTGCGGTGAGCACATCGCGCGGGTTGGTGAAGCTGCGCACCGGCAGCTCCTCGCGGGCCAGTGCCTTCTCCAGCACGAAGCGGATGGATTGGTCGTCGTCAACGATCCAGATGGGTTTCATGCGTTGCCTGTCGTTTCGCCTCTCGGCTGAATGGCCCGCCACCCGTCAAGGATCAGGGCAGCGGGATCAGGATCCTGAAGTCCGTGTTACCGGGCTCGCTTTCGCATTCGATCGTGCCATGGTGCTGCTGCACGAACGTCTGCGCCAGCGTGAGACCCAGACCCGACCCGCCATCGCGCCCCGATACCAGGGGAAAGAAGATGCGATCGCGGATCGACTCCGGGACACCCGGGCCGTTGTCCTGGATATGCAATTCCAGTGCCAGACGGTAGCGCTGCTTGCCCAAGGTGACCTGCCGCGCGATGCGGGTCTTCAGCGTGATGCAGGCGTCTCCGGTCGAAATGCGCTCGACCAGCGCCTGAGCTGCGTTGTGGGCGATGTTCAGGACGGCCTGGATCAGTTGCTCCCGGTCACCGCGGAAATCGGGGATCGAGGTGTCGTAGTCGCGGCGGACCTGCAGGCCACGCGGAAACTCCGCCAGGATCAGCGAGCGCACCCGTTCGCAGACCTCGTGGATGTTGACGTCACTGACGACATGCGGCTTGCGATGCGGCGCAAGCAGTCGATCGACCAGCGCCTGCAGCCGGTCGGCCTCGTGGATGATGACCTGGGTGTACTCGGCCAGGCCCTTGGACTCGACCTCCATCTGCAGCAGTTGCGCCGCCCCCCGGATGCCCCCCAGCGGGTTCTTGATCTCGTGGGCCAGGTTGCGGATCAGCTCCTTGTTGGCCTGGGCCTGGTCCAGCGCCCGCTCCTCGCGGTCCTGGCGGGTCTGCTGTTCGATCTCGACCAGCTCGACGAGGGCCACGTCGGGCAGCTCGGTCTGGGTCACGATCACGTGCACCGGCAGCGGCTCGGGCGTGGTGCCGCCCGGCAGCCGCTTGAGCAGCCCTTCGAAGCGGCTGATCGAGAAGTCATTGCGTGACACTGCGGCGACCGTGTCGCGCAGGATCTCGGGTTCGACAAACCAGTCGAACAACGACCCCCGCAGCATGCTGCGGCGCGACAGCCCGAGCACGGTCTCGAACGAAGAGTTGACGAACAGGCACACGCCGTCGGTACGCACCATCGCCACCATCGTGGCCAGGTGATCCAGGGCGTCATAGCCGCCACCCAGGGGGTGGTCGGGATCGCGGCGGGGGTCGGGTTTCACGGTCGTGAGGCCAGCACCCGGGGGTGCCGGCCGGGGGCATCGATCACTGCGGCTGGGCGGCCGGGGCCGGGGCCGCTGCTGGAGCTGCAGGCGCCACCTTGCCCAGTTCGCGCTTGATCGCCTGGATGTCGTTTTCCTTGCGGGTGATGGCCGCCTTCATCTCGGCCACGCGGTCCAGGTACTTCTGGTAGTTGCGTTCGCTGCCCAGGCGCTCGGGCTCGCCGTTGTTGTACTGCTTCTGCAGTTCGGCCAGCTCCTGTTCCTCGCGCTCGAGTTCGACCAGCAGGATGCGGCGGGCATCGCTGTCCCGGGCGCGCTGGGCGGCCGGGTCGACCCGCGCCTCGGACGGGCTGCGTCCGGCCCCGGGTGCGGCCGCCGGTGCGGGGCGCGACGCGGCCGGCTTGGGCGACTCGACCACCGTGACGTTGCCGCCCTCGACCGGCCTGCACCCACGTGCCTCGGCCTCCTTGGCCGTGATCGCATTGGTGAAGTTGTTGCCGGGGCATCGGTACACGACCGCGCCCTGGGCCAGGGCGACGGTGGCGAGGCTCCAGCCGGCCAGCACAACAGCAGTATGAGGAAACACGCGCATCGGCTTCATGGGGCTTGACTTGGCAGTCCTTGGCCCGGGTTGGATGACAAGGGAAGACGGTCGGTTCAAACCGCTGCATTCTGCAGTATCGGCCAATTCAAAGGTGATGCCAAATGAACACCGGGCGTCGATTGAGGAAAACAAACGCTATCGCCCACCTCGCCCGACCACAAAACGAAAAAGGCGACCCGCAGGCCGCCTCTTGAGTGGGAGCCACGGCGGACGAAGCCCGCCGGGCACCTGCCCGTCCTCAGGATCAGAGGGCGTAGTACATGTCGAACTCCACCGGGTGGGTGGCCATGCGGAAGCGGGTCACTTCCTGCATCTTCAGTTCGATGTACGCGTCGATGTACGAATCGGTGAACACACCCCCCTTGGTCAGGAAGGCGCGGTCGTTGTCGAGGTACTCGAGCGCCTGCTCCAGGCTGTGGCAGACGGTCGGGATCTTCGCGTCTTCTTCGGGCGGCAGGTGGTACAGGTCCTTCGTGGCGGCTTCGCCCGGATGGATCTTGTTTTCCACGCCGTCCAGACCGGCCATCAGCAGAGCCGTGAAGGCCAGGTACGGGTTGGCCAGGGGGTCCGGGAAGCGCGCTTCGACACGACGGCCCTTCGGGTTGGCCACGTACGGGATGCGGATCGAGGCCGAGCGGTTCTTGGCCGAGTAGGCCAGCTTCACCGGGGCTTCGAAGCCGGGCACCAGACGCTTGTAGGAGTTGGTGCCGGGGTTCGTGATGGCATTCAGCGCGCGAGCGTGCTTGATGATGCCGCCGATGTAGAACAGCGCGAACTCGGACAGACCGGCATAGCCGTCGCCGGCGAACAGGTTCTTGCCGTCCTTCCAGACCGACTGGTGCACGTGCATGCCGGAGCCGTTGTCGCCCACGATGGGCTTGGGCATGAAGGTGGCCGTCTTGCCGTAGGCGTGGGCCACGTTCTGGATCACGTACTTCTGAAGCTGCAGCCAGTCAGCGCGCTGGACCAGCGTGCTGAACTTCGTGCCGATTTCCATCTGGCCGGCATTGGCCACTTCGTGGTGGTGCACTTCGACCGGAATGCCCAGCGATTCGAGGATCAGGCACATCTCGGAACGCAGGTCCTGGCCGGAATCGACCGGGGGCACCGGGAAGTAGCCACCCTTGACGGTCGGACGGTAGCCGGAGTTGCCGTGCTCGTATTCCTTGCCGGTGTTCCAGGCGGCTTCTTCGGCTTCGATCTTGAAGAAGCTGCCGGACATGTCGTTGGCCCAGCGCACGCTGTCGAAGATGAAGAATTCGGGTTCCGGACCGAAGTAGGCGGCGTCGCCGATGCCCGACGACTTCAGGTAGGCCTCGGCGCGCTTGGCCAGCGAGCGGGGGTCACGCTCGTAGGGCTTGCCGTCGCCCGGCTCGATCACGTCGCAGGTCAGGAACAGCGTGGGTTCTTCGAAGAACGGATCGATGTTGGCCGTGTTCGGGTCCGGCATGAGCAGCATGTCGGAAGCCTCGATGCCCTTCCAGCCGGCGATCGAGGAGCCGTCGAACGCATGACCCGACGTGAACTTGTCTTCATCAAACGCGGACACAGGCACGCTCACGTGCTGTTCCTTGCCACGGGTGTCGGTGAAACGGAAGTCCACGAACTTGACTTCGTTCTCCTTCACCATCTTCATCACGTCGGCGACGGTCTTGTTGGCCATCAGGTGCTCCTAGAGGGGACGGTTTGTAGAGGTAAAAGGACCGGCGGACGGGCCGCCGAGCGCACTGGAATGTAGCAGAAAGCATGCCTGAATCTGGCGCAGCGGGACCCCCGCAAAACGCCCTCCAGCGGGCATCCTGCGGGGGCTGCGCGCGAATGGCGCACAGCCGCAGGCGATCCTCGACAGCCGCCGAAAGAATGCACATCTATAGTGCATCCGAACGCACTATTCCAGTGCGTCCTATTGGCCCCTCAACGCACCAATTCAGGGCCCAGTCGGGCGCCATGTTGATGCAGTCCGGCCAGCAAGGCCGGGTAGGCCCGCAGCACCGAATCGGCCGGGCCCTTGACCCCCAGTTCGATGTGGCGGCCGTACTCGGGGTGGTCGACGCTGGGCAGGCTGAATACCTTGACGTCGGGATGGGTCGCCTCGATCTGCTCCATCAGCGGCGTGAGCGAGGCTTCCATCGCACCGAAGACGATCACCGAGCGTTCCGTGGGCGGGCGGTTGTCGTGCAGGTGGGCGTAGTGGTGGTCGAGCACCCACTCGATCATCGGCCAGGCCATCACCGGAAAGCCCGGCACGAAGTGCACGTCACGGACCGAAAAGCCGGGGATCTTGTTGTACGGGTTGGGGATGATCTGCGCCCCGGCGGGGAAGACGCCCATGTTCAGCCGATGAATGTTGTCCGGACGGTCCGGCTCATAGGGCTGCCCCTGCTCCTGGGCAACGTCGCGCATGCGCTCCAGGATCAGTTCACGTGCCGTGGGGTGCAATGCCAGCTCCACCCTCAGCGCGCGGGCGGCGCATTGCCGGGTGTGATCATCGGGCGTGGCGCCGATGCCGCCGCACGAGAAGACGATGTCCCCACTGGCAAAGGCGTCGGCCAGCATGGCCTGCAGGCGCTGCGGGTCGTCGCCGACATAACGCGCCCAGGACAGGGACAGTCCACGGGCAGCCAACAGCTCGATCACCTTGGGCAGATGCTTGTCCTGGCGTTTGCCCGAGAGGATCTCGTCGCCGATGATGATGACTCCAAAAGCCATGGCGTGTGTCTACCTTGTTGTCAATGATGAGCTTGGGCTCAGGGCAGGCGCGGTGGCGTGCCGGGGGCCGGCGGCTCAGGGACGCCGGGCGCCGTCTGGAGTTGCGGCCAGGGCGGCTCGGCCTCGAGTTGCGTCACCGGCCGCGTGGGTGGCATCGGCGCATCGGCCGTCAGCACCTCGCCTTCACGTGCCGCACGCAACTGCTGCAGCGCGGCCAGGGCATAGTGGGTGAACCACAGTGCCGAAAACGCAAACACCAGGGTGTACAGCCACACCGAAAGGGCCAGCAGCAGCGGCGCAAGCACGAAGGCCACGGCCCCCACCGCCCACACCAGCGCAGGCGCGGCGCCCAGGTAGCCGCTTAGCACGCCGATGGCCAGCAGGGGCCAGCGATGCTCCTGCATGATCTGGCGGCGCTCGGCCGGGTCGGCATGTTCGGCCAGTGCGTCGTAGGCCATGACACGGTAGGTGAGCCAGCCCCAGATCAGCGGCGGCAGGATCAGCACCAGGGGCGGCACCAGCCAGAACGGCACGCTGACCACCAGGGCCAGCAGCGCCACGATCAGCGAGCCGGCGCCCCACAGCACACTGCGCCACAGCGGCCCGCCGTGGCGCCGCTCCATGCCGGCGAACCGGCGCGCAGCCACCAGATTGACCATCGCCGGCATCATCAGCACGGCCACGGCCATCAGCACCGTGACCACGATGGCCGGCACGGCCAGCGCCACGACGATGATGGGCGCAAGCACGGTACGCATGCTCCCGGCTCCCACGGACTCCAGCCAGGACAGGAAGACCTCGACCAGCGACCAGGCGCGCAACTGCTCATTGACCAGCGCCACCGCCGGCTCCCAGTAGAACCAGCCCAGGGCCAGCGCCACGCCGCCCACCAGCACCACCGGCAGCACCGACAGCATGACCACGCGCGGATGCAGGCAGTACGCCACCGCGCGCCAGAACGAGTCGAGGAAAAGTCGCATGCCGCGAGCTTACTGGAGCGCGGCCCCGCGCGCTGTCAGCCGGGTTTGATGCCCGCCATCAAACGCTCCCAGCCGGCATGGCCCAGGCGTTCGAGGGTCTCGATGTTGGTCTCGTAGATGGCCTCGGGTTCGGGGAAGGCCTCCACCGCCCGATCGATGCTGGCTTCGCGCAGCAGGTGCAGCGTGGGGTAAGGCGCGCGGTTGGTGAAGTTGCCGATGTCGTCGGTGGTGGTACCGGCAAACTGGAACTGTGGATGGAAGCTGGCGATCTGGAGCACCCCTTCGAGCCCGAGTTCGTCGAGCAGGGCGTCGGCCTCATGTGTGAAGTCGTTGAAGTCGAGGAAGTCCTGCAGCACATCCGGGTGGATCAGCAGCGTGGTGTCGACTGCCTGGGGGTCGGCCTGGGCAAGCCACTGCAGCTCGCGGCGCAGATCGTCCCGCAGCGCGGCCGGTTCGCGGGCCTGACTGACCACATAACGGATCTGCTGCTTGACGTGCACCGCCTTGGCAAACGGACACAGGTTCAGCCCGATCACCGCGCGCTCGAGCCAGGCCTGGGTGGAGACGACAACATCGTCCTGTGGGGCGGCGGACAAGGTGGCGCCGGGCGAGTCGGCAGCCGAGGATCGGGACGTCGCGTTCATCGGGGTTCAGTAGCGGGTTTCAGGGGTGTCTTCGTCGTCGCCGGCGCGGGCGCGCAGCACCCGGCGGATTTCGGTGCGCATCGCCCGCAGGTCCAGCGGCTTGGCAATGTAGCCGTCCATGCCGGCCGCCAGGCAGGCGCGCCGGTCGGACTCGCTGGCATGCGCGGTGGCAGCGATGATCGGAAAGGCGGGCAAGCGCCCGGCCTGCTGCAACTGGCGCAACTGCCGCGTGGCCTCGAGGCCGTCCATGCCGGGCATCTGCACGTCCATCAGCACGGCATCGGGCGGGTCGTGGCGGCATTGCTCCAGTGCCGCCTGGCCATTGTCGGCCACGACCACGTCGAAGCCCAGCATGCGCAGCATCTCGCCAGCCAGCAGCTGGTTCACCGGATTGTCCTCGACGATCAGGAAGCGCTGGCCGGGCGCCTGGCTCAGCGGCGCCGGGCGCAGCGGCAGCACCGGCTCGCTGGTGCGCAGCCGGCGGGTCCGCGTCAGCTGGGTCAGGTCGCGCGGGCTGAACGGCGCGACGTAGATCTTGGTGCCCGCATCACCGTTGCGCAAGGAGTTGGACGTGGCCGAGGATCGCGCATCGACCACCAGCACGACCTCGGCCTGCTGGGGCGCTGCGCTGCGCAGTGCATGCCAGTCGTCCTCCTCCGTGGCCTGGCCTTCGACCACCATGATGAGTGCGGGAAGATCGTCATCCGCGATGCCATGGCGCAACCGGTCGCGGGCGCTGCGCGCCGAGCGCAGCACCTCGGTGCGCCAGCCCAGCCGATGCAGGCGCTGAGCCAGGGTGTCCAGCTCGCCCGGCACGCCCGAGATGAGCCAGGCCACGGCGCCGCCCGCATGTTCCTGGCCAGCGGCCTCGGGAACCTCGGGCGCGGCCACCGGCAGGGGCAGCACCACCCGGAAGGTCGAGCCCAGTCCTTCGCGGCTGGTGACCGTGACGCGCCCGCCCATCAGCTCGCACAGGCTGCGCACGATCGACAGCCCCAGCCCCGTCCCGCCGGCGCTGCGCGACACCGAGGCATCGCCCTGCTCGAACGGCAGGAAGACCCGGTGGGCCGTGGCATTGTCCATGCCGATGCCGGTGTCGGTGACCTCCAGGGTCACCAGGCAGCGATCGGGCCCGGTCAGCTGGGTCGTCACCGCAAACTGCACCCGGCCCGCCGGCGTGAATCGAATCGCATTGGACAGCAGGTTGCCGACGATCTGGCGGATGCGGGTCGCATCGCCCACCACGTGCTGCACCTCACCTCGGTAGTCGAAGTGCATCTGCAGCCCGCGGTCATGCGCCAGCGGCAGCATCTCTCGCGCGGTGAGCGTGAGCAGTTCGCCCAGGTCGATCTCCTGCGGGTCCAGCGTGAGTTTGCCGGCCTCGGCCTTGGCCACGTCCAGGATGTCGTTGATGATGGCCATCAGCGTGGCACCGGAGCTTCGCGCCAGCTCGAGGTAACGCCGCTGGGTGTCGGTCGTGGCCGCACGCAGCGCCAGGTCGGTCATGCCCATGACCCCGTTCAGCGGGGTGCGGATCTCATGGCTCATGTTGGCCAGGAACAGCGACTTCGACCGGTTGGCGCGTTCCGCCTCGGCGCGGGCAGCCTCCAGGCGGGCGGTGCGCTCGCGCACGGCATCCTCGAGCTGACTCTGGTGGGCTCGCAGGGCCTCGACGGCCTGCATTTCCTCGGTCACGTCCGTCACCGCCCCCACCAGGATGGCCGGCTTGCCGTGCTCGTCCGGCCACGCCCGCGCGCGGCCGCGCAGCCATCGGTAGGTGCCGTTGCGATGCAGCACGCGCGTCTGGTAGCGCCACTGACCGCCGTTGCGCATGGCCTCATCGTACGGCCGCAGGAAGGCCTCCATGTCTTCGGGATGAATGCGCGCATTCATGACCGTGCGGTCGTTGGGCAGCTCATGGTCCGCGAAGCCCATGATCTCCTTGAAGCGCGGCGAATACCAGCTCACATTGGTGCGCAGGTCGCGCTCCCAGATGCCGTCGTGTGTGCTTTCCATCACACGCCGGTAGCGGAAGGCGGCGAGTCGTTCGGCGTCTTCAGCCAGCTTGAGCGCCGTGATGTCGCCAGCAATCGCCAGGTAGCCGGCAAAGCGGCCGTCGGCCCCGCTCATCGGGGTGGCCTCGACCCGGCGCCACCAGGGCCGCCCGTCGGGCAGCACCATCAGCACCTGGGTGGCAAACGGCCGGCAGGCGGCCACGGCCTGCGCCACCTCGGCCGCAGGCGCAGCGTCTCCTGCACTGGTGAGCCAGGTCAGCCAGGGCTGGCCCAGCATCGCATCGATGCCGGGCACGCCCCGCCAGGCGTCGTTGGCCCACACGACCCGCAGTTGCGCATCGGTGAGCAGCGCAAACATCGCGCTGCGCTGCAATGCGGAGGCCAGCAGCCCGAGCTGCTCCGCCGCGAGGGTGCGCGCGGGCAGGCCCGGTGCGGGCTCAGGCGATGGACCGTGCGTCACGTCGGTGTGGATCCTGCGGCAATGCGGCCCGGGAAGAGGTCCGTCACGCAATTTGTAACACCTGCCGCCCAGCCCCGCGCACTGGCTGGCTGTCATCCGTGACGAAATGCCCACCGCTGGCCTGCCACCCCCCCATCAGGGGTGTGGCGCCGACGCATCCCGGGACAGGCAGTAGACTGCGTTCACCCTCGCGATCCGTGAATACCCTCGTCACGCTCTCCTCCTCGTGAATACCACCATGCGCCCCCGGGTTCTGATCATCGGCTGCGGTTTCGGGGGGCTCGAAGCCACCCGGGCGCTGTCGCGTGCCGACGTCGACATCACCCTGATCGACCGCACGAACCACCATTTGTTCCAGCCCCTGCTGTACCAAGTGGCCACCGCAGGGCTGTCGGCACCGGCCATCTCGGCACCGATCCGCCACGTGCTGCGCCGCGAGATGCGGCGCGGCAACCTCACCGTGCTGCTGGCCGAGGTGACCGACATCGCGGCCGATCGACGTGAGGTGGTGCTGGACGATGGCACCTGCCTGGGCTACGACCACCTGATCGTGGCCGCTGGCGCCACCCACAGCTATTTCGGCCAGGACCACTGGGCCTCCCACGCTCCTGGACTGAAGACCCTGGCCGATGCGTTCGACCTGCGCAACCGCGTGCTCAAGGCCTTCGAACAGGCTGAACGCCACCCGCAGGCCCGCGATGAATGGTTGAGCTTTGTCGTGATCGGCGCCGGGCCGACCGGCGTCGAGATGGCCGGCACCATGGCCGAGATCGCCCGGCACACGCTGCCCGACGAGTTCCGCAACATCGACTCCCGCCGTGCACGGGTGCTGCTGGTCGAAGGCGCCGAGCGTGTGCTGACCGCCTTCGAGCCCGGACTGTCCGAGAAGGCCCGTCGTCAGCTCGAAGGCCTGGGCGTGGAGGTGCTGACCGGCTGCCGCGTCACCGGCATCGACGAGCGCGAGGTGCGCTACGAGACGCGCGACGCCAACGGGCAGGCCAGCACCCATGCAGTACCCGCCCGTACCGTCGTATGGGCCGCCGGCGTGGCAGCGTCACCGCTGGGGCGCTGCCTGCAGCGCAGCGCGGCTGCGAGCCTTGATCGGGCCGGCCGTGTGGTAGTGGAGCCCGACCTCAGCCTGGCCGGGCACCCGGAGATCCAGGTGATCGGCGATCTGGCCTCGGCACGCAGCCACCCGCGCCAGGGCGAACCCACCCCCGTGCCGGGCGTGAGCCCCGGGGCCAAGCAGATGGGCCGGCTGGCGGCGGCCAACCTGCTGCGCAGGCTGCGCGGTCAGGCGACCGAACGCTTCCGATACGTGGACTACGGCTCGCTGGCCACCATCGGCCGCAAGGCCGCGGTGGCGCAGGTCGAGATGCCGCTGCTGGGCGCCGTCCGGTTTTCAGGTTTTGCGGCCTGGGCCTTCTGGCTGTTCGTGCACATCTACTTCCTGATCGGGTTTCGCAACCGCCTGATGGTGATGACCGACTGGGCCTGGGCCTACTTCAGCTTCCAGCGCAATGCGCGTGTCGTGATCGAGCGCACGCCTGCAAGTTCGCCACCGCAGGCCACCCCACAATGACCTGCACGATGAACACCACACTGGACACCCTGCAATCGGCCCTGGACGCCGCACGGCGCGGCGACATGCCGCTGGCCGAACTGACGGGGCTGTGGCGGGCTCAGGCCGCGCAGCTCACCACCCTGCCACCGCGCTTCGCGGCGGTGCTGGACCAGTTGCTGATGCCCATCGAGTCGGGCAGCCTGTTCACCGAAGAAAGCTGCTCGTTCAGCCAGCACGACCTGCTGCAGTCGCTCGAGCACTGGCTGAACCGGGCCCGATCGGTGCTCGAGGCACCGTCGGGCCCTTGAGGCCCGCAGGCCGGCGCGCTTACTTGAGCGGCTTGTAGCGCAGGCGGTGCGGGCGGGCGCCCTCTTCGCCCAGGCGGCGCTTCTTGTCGGCCTCGTACTCCTGGTAGTTGCCGTCGTAGAAGTACCACTGCGAATCGCCTTCGCAGGCCAGGATGTGGGTGCAGATGCGGTCGAGGAACCACCGGTCGTGGCTGATCACCATCGCCGAGCCGGCGAATTCCAGCAGCGCCTCTTCCAGTGCCCGCAGGGTTTCGACGTCCAGGTCGTTCGACGGTTCGTCGAGCATCAGCACGTTGCCGCCCTGTGCCAGGGTCTTGGCCAGGTGCAGTCGACCGCGCTCACCACCGGAGAGAGAACCCACCTGCTTCTGCTGGTCGTTGCCCTTGAAGTTGAATCGCCCGATGTAGGCGCGGCTGGGCATCACGAACTTGCCGACCACGATGTTGTCGAGGCCGCCGGAGACGTCTTCCCAGACGGTCTTGTTGTTGTCCAGGCTCTGGCGGCTCTGGTCGACAAAGGCGAGCTTGGCCGTCTTGCCGATCACGACCTCGCCGGAATCCGGCTGCTCGACGCCCTGGATCATGCGGAACAGCGTCGACTTGCCGGCACCGTTGGGGCCGATGATGCCCACGATGGCACCCGGCGGCACCTTGAAGCTGAGGTTGTCGATCAGCAGGCGATCACCGAAGCTCTTGCTGACGTCCTTGAACTCGATGACTTCATTGCCCAGGCGCTCGGCCACCGGGATGAAGATCTCGTTCGTCTCGTTGCGCTTCTGGTAGTCGATGTCGCTCAGTTCCTCGAAGCGGGCCAGACGCGCCTTGCTCTTGGCCTGGCGGCCCTTGGCATTGGAGCGCACCCACTTGAGCTCTTCCTTCATCGCCTTCATGCGGGCGTCTTCGCTCTTCTGCTCCTGCTCCAGGCGCTTTTCCTTCTGGTCCAGCCAGTCGGAATAGTTGCCCTTCCAGGGAATGCCATGGCCGCGGTCGAGTTCGAGAATCCACTCGGCTGCGTTGTCCAGGAAGTAGCGGTCGTGGGTGATGGCCACCACGGTGCCGGGGAAGCGCTGCAGGAACTGCTCCAGCCACTCGACCGATTCGGCGTCCAGGTGGTTGGTGGGTTCGTCGAGCAGCAGCATGTCGGGCTTGGACAGCAGCAGGCGGCACAGCGCCACGCGGCGCTTCTCGCCGCCGGACAGCACGCCGATGTTGGCGTCCCAGGGCGGCAGGCGCAGGGCGTCGGCGGCCAGTTCGAGCTGCAGGTCGGTGTTTTCGCTGCCGGCCGCGGAGATGATCGCTTCGAGTTCCGCCTGTTCGGCGGCCAGCGCGTCGAAGTCGGCATCGGGCTCGGCATAGGCGGCGTAGACCTCGTCCAGGCGCTTCTTGGCTGCCAGCACGCCGCCGATCCCCTCTTCGACCGCCTGACGCACGGTCTGTTCGGGGTTGAGCTGGGGCTCCTGCGGCAGGTAGCCGATCTTGATGCCGGGCATGGGCACCGCTTCGCCGTCGATTTCCTTGTCGAGGCCGGCCATGATCTTCAGCAGCGTCGACTTGCCCGAGCCGTTGAGGCCCAGCACGCCGATCTTGGCGCCGGGGAAGAAGCTGAGCGAGATGTCCTTGAGGATCTGCCGCTTGGGCGGGACAGTCTTGCTCACGCGGTTCATGGTGTAGACGTATTGAGCCATCGCGAGTCCTGAGAGAAATGTGGCGTGTGCCAACGCGGCCCCATCCCGAACAGGAGGGCCGCCGAAGTCCGTGATTATCGTCAATCGCACGGCCCTGCCCTTCGGAACGCCCGGACCGGCCCCGCGCGCTGCAGGCCAATCGAGTTGCTGCTACGGTATGGCCCTGATCCCGCAGGCCACGCATGCCCAGACTCCTGATCCTCTTTTCGCTCACCAACCTGATCATCGGCACAGGCGCGTTTGTCGTCAGCGGCATGCTCACACCGATGAGCACGGCGCTGGGCATCAGCGTGCCGGTGGCTGGCCAGGCCATGACGGCCTATGCGCTGTCGACCGCCATCCTGGCGCCGCTGCTGCTCGTGGCCACCGGCCGCTGGTCGCGCAAGCGTGCGATGCAGCTGTCGCTCGGGCTGTTCGCGCTCGGCAATGCCGTCTGCGCCCTGGCGCCCGACTTCACGATCCTGCTGGTGGGCCGGGTGCTGATGGGCCTGGGCGCCACGTTCACGCCGATCGCTGCCGGCATCGCGGTGGCGACCACCGAACCGCAACGCCGCGGGCGCGCGCTGTCCATCGTGTTCCTGGGCATCAGCATGAGCTATGTGGTCGGCCTGCCGCTGGGATCCTGGCTGGGCTTTCGCTTCGGCTGGCAGGCGCCTGTGCTGCTCGTCACCGGCCTGTCGGTGCTGATGCTGGGGCTGCTGAGTCTGCGCGTGCCGGATCACATCGAGGCGCCGGGTGCACAGTTCAAGGGGCTGGGCGCCCTGCTGCGTCGCCGAGACGTGCTGCTGCCGCTGTCGCTCACGCTCGTGTATTTCATCGCGATCTTCTGTGTGTTCGCCTACATCGGCCCGGTGCTGCAGGCCCTGCTGCCGATGTCGGGTGAGCGCCTGTCGCTGACGCTGATGCTGTTCGGCCTGTCCGGTGTGGTGGGCACGCTGGTGGGCGGCTGGGCGAATGATCATTTCGGTGCGCGCCGCTCGCTGATGGTGCAGTTGTCCACGCTGGGCACCATGATGGCGCTGGTGCCGCTCACACAGGGCCATTACGCTGCCATCGTGGCGGTGTTTGTCGTCTGGGGCGTGGCCGGCTTCGGCATGATGACGCCGCAGCAGTCGCGCCTGGCCGCCGCAGCGCCCGAGCATGCGCCGATGCTGCTGTCGCTGAATTCGTCGATGCTCTACGTGGGTACCGCGCTGGGCGCGGCCGTCGGCGGAGCGGCCAGCGCGGGCCTGGGCTTTGCACGCCTGTCGTGGATCGGCGTGCCGCTGGCACTGCTGGGCCTGCTCACCCTGGTGCTGAGCCGGCCGGCGCCCCACCATCCGGCCGCGCCGCTGCATCCGTCGACGTGAGCGGCTCGTGCCGCAGCAGGTAGCCCAGCCCTCGCACCGTGACGATGTCGGCCCCCGCGCCGGCCAGCTTGCGCCGCACCCGGTGAGCCACCACGTCCAGCGCCTGCGGCAAGGCCTGGCTGCCAAAGGCAAAGACTTCGCGAAACAGCCTGTCCTTGGTGGTCACGCTGCCCTGGCGTGCCATCAAGGCACGCACGAAGGCCTGCTCACGCGGCGTCAGCGACAGGATCCGCTCGCCGATGTAGAAAGCCCCCGAGTCGAGCTCCAGTCGAAGTTCGCCGCAGGTCCACGCAGCGGCACGCTGGTGCGCCACGCGACGCACCAGCGCGTGAAGCCGCGCCGACAGTTCGTCGAGGTCACAGGGCTTGCAGAGATAGTCGTCGGCACCCGCGTTCAGCGCCTGCACCCGGTCGCCCACCGCCCCGCGGGCCGTGAGCACCAGCACCGGCAGGCTGGACTTCATCGCGCGCAGCCGGGCCAGCACCGCCAGACCGTCCAGCCCCGGCAGGCCCAGATCCAGCGTCAGCACGTCCGGCTCGCGCGCATCGCACAGGCGCAGCACGCTGGGGCCGTCGTGGCAGGTCTGGGTGACCCAGCCGCGCTGTGCCAGGGCCGCGGCCAGGGCCTGGCGCAGGCAGGCATCGTCTTCGGCAATCAGGACGTTCATGGTGGTCGTTGTTCCGGCCTGCGATGGTGGCGTGCCTCGCGCGGCGCGGGATCAGGGATGACCAGCGGACCGGCCACCTGAACTGTCATCGCGCTGTCGATTGCGCCCGACAGCCTTTCTGATGGCTGTCAGCCGCGCTCGATCCCCCGAAATTCGCCAGGCAGCAACGCCCGATGTGCACGTTTCGGCGCGTACCCGCGGTTGCGCATACAATGCGGGCTGCGGCGCCACTTCCAGTCACGGCGCCGCAGTCGTTTCCGACCGTTCCCACCTCATCTGCCTTCCCGACTGGTGCCCTCTTGCGAGCGGCAGCAGGCCGATCCCCCAGCTCCCTGGCAGGAGCCTTTCCCTACATGAATTTTGCAGATCTCGGCCTGGCCGAGCCCATCGTGCGTGCCGTGCGTGAGCAGGGCTACGAAACCCCCACCCCCATTCAACTGCAGGCCATTCCGGCCGTGCTGGCCGGCGGCGACCTGCTGGCAGGTGCCCAGACCGGCACCGGCAAGACCGCCGGCTTCACGCTGCCGCTGCTGCACAAGCTGGCCGCGGGCCAGCCGGTGCGCGATGCACGCGGCCGCCCGGCGATCCGCGCCCTGATCCTCACGCCCACCCGCGAGCTGGCCGCCCAGGTCGAGGAAAGCGTGCGCACCTACGGCAAGCATCTGTCGATCAAGTCGATGGTGATGTTCGGCGGTGTCGGCATGGGTCCGCAGATCGATGCGCTGCGCCGCGGCATCGACGTCCTGGTGGCCACGCCCGGGCGACTGCTCGACCATCACCAGCAAGGCACGCTCGACCTGAGCCGGATCGAGTACTTCGTGCTCGACGAGGCCGACCGCATGCTGGACATGGGCTTCATCCATGACATCAAGAAGGTCCTGGCCATCGTGCCGAAGCAGAAGCAGAGCCTGCTGTTCTCGGCCACGTTCTCCGACGAGATCAAGGCCCTGGCCGAGCGCCTGCTGAACAAGCCTCAGGTGATCGAGGTGGCGCGCCGCAACACGACGGCCGAGACCATCGCGCAGAAGGTGCACCCGGTCGACCGCGACCGCAAGAAGGAGCTGCTGGCCGACCTGATCCAGCGCAACGACTGGCACCAGGTGCTCGTGTTCACGCGCATGAAGCATGGTGCCAACCGGCTGGTGGAGTTCCTCGAGAAAGAGGGCATCACCGCCATGGCCATCCATGGCAACAAGAGCCAGGGGGCGCGCACCCGGGCACTGGCCGAGTTCAAGAGCGGCGAGCTGCGCGTGCTGGTGGCCACCGACATCGCGGCGCGCGGCATCGACATCGATCAGTTGCCCCACGTCGTGAACTACGAGCTGCCCAACGTGCCGGAAGACTACGTGCACCGCATCGGCCGTACCGGCCGCGCCGGTGCGCAAGGCGAAGCGATCTCGCTGGTGTGCGTCGACGAGGAAGCCTTCCTGCGTGACATCGAGCGCCTGATCAAGCGCGACATCCCCAAGGAAGTCGTGCCCGGTTTCGAGCCTGACCCGAATGCTCGCCCCGAGCCGATCAAGCTGGGCCGCATGACGCTCAATGGCGGGCTCGGCGGTGGGCGTGGGCGCAGCGGTGGCGGTGGTGGTGGGCGTGATGCCGGCCGCCATGGCGGTCGCGATGGCAACCGCGATGGCAACCGCAATGGCAATCGCGACAGCCATCGCGATGGCCCGCGTGATCGCCCTCAGGCACAGGCCAACGGCAATCGGCAAGGCTCCGGCGCGCACCGCGACGGCACGCAGGCCGCAGCGCCCCGGCCGGCACGCGCGCCCGCTGCGGCCAAGCCGCAGCATGCGCACGCCCAGGCTCCACGCCAGCCCGGCGCCCATGCCGCACCGGCCCACAAGCCGGGCGCACCGTCCGGCGCACGCCAGGGCGGTGGCGGCCAGGCCGCCGCACTGCTGGGCGGCAAGCCCCGCCGCTGAAGCGGCTGAACCCGGGTCTCGCCGCGCTTCGGCTGCGGCAGCCCGGGTGGCCCGCACGGCGACACGGCGCGCATCAGCCGCGCTGGTAGCATGGTCCCCACGGAGGCACCATGCACATCACCTTCCTGGGTGCAGCCGACTCGGTCACCGGGTCGCGCCACCTGATCGACACCGGCTCGCAGAAGGTCCTGCTCGACTGCGGCCTGTTCCAGGGCTTCAAGACCCTGCGCGACCGCAACTGGGCACCGCTGCCGATACCGGCGCGCGACATCGACACCGTCGTGCTCAGCCATGCCCACCTCGACCACAGCGGCTACCTGCCGGCGCTGGTGAAACAAGGTTTTCGCGGCCGGGTGCTGGCCACGCCAGCCACCTGCGACCTGGCCGAAGTGCTGCTGCTCGACAGTGCGCACCTCCAGGAAGAAGACGCCCAGCGCGCCAATCGCCAGGGCTTCTCGAAACACAAGCCGGCCCTGCCGCTGTATGACGTCCACGACGCACAACGCGCGCTGACCCGCCTGCAACCCGTGGCATTCGGCCAGCCTGTCGACCTCGGCCACGGCACCACCGTCACGCTCACGCCGGCCGGCCACCTGCTCGGCGCAGCCTGCGTGACGCTGCGCCACCGCGATCGGCGCCTCGTGTTTTCAGGTGACCTGGGCCGCCAGCACGACCTGCTGATGCCACCTCCCCAGGCGATCAGCGAGGCCGACGTGCTGCTCGTGGAGTCGACCTACGGCGACCGGAGCCACCCCGACACCGACGTGCTCGAAGCACTCGGCGAAGCCATCCGTGCCACGCTGGGCCGGGGCGGCACGGTGCTGATGCCGACGTTTGCAGTCGGCCGGGCCCAGGCGCTGATGCTGGCCATCCACCGCCTCAAGCATTCCGGGCGACTGGACCACAAGGTACCGGTCTATCTGGACAGCCCGATGGCCACGCGTGCCACGGCGGTCTATCACCAGCATCGCAAGCTGCTGCGCCTGTCCGAACAGGAGGCCCAGGCAATGTGCGAAGGCGTCAGGGTCGTGACCACACCACAGGAATCGGAAGCCCTGACCCGATCGCACTACCCGAGCGTGATCCTGTCGGCCAACGGCATGGCCACCGGCGGGCGGGTGCTGCACCACCTCAAGTCGCTGGTCACGCACGAACGCAACCATGTGATCTTTCCGGGCTTCCAGGTGCCGGGCAGCCGTGGCGCCAAGCTCATTGGCGGCGCACGTGACGTGAAGATCTTTGGCGAGTATGTGCCGGTGCGGGCCCAGATCAGCCACCTCGAAGGCTTTTCGGGGCATGCCGATGCCCAGGAGATCCTGCAGTGGCTTCGGCACTTCCACCATGCACCCACCCAGACCTTCGTCGTGCATGGTGACCCGGCCGCGGCCGACACCCTGCGCAGCCGCATCCAGGACGAACTGGGGTGGCGCGTGAAGGTGCCCGAGCATCTGTCGACCGTCGCGCTGTGAGCGAAGGCACGTTCGAATCGGCCGCCATCGGACTGGCCGTTGCCCTGGGCTGCGGCATGCTGATCGGGCTGGAGCGCGAGCGGCGCAAGGGCAGCGGCGTCACGCGCGAGCCGGCGGGCATCCGCAGCTTCATGCTGGCTTCATTGACCGGCGCGCTGGCGCAGAACCTTCGCCAGCCCGGCGTGGTGATCGCAGGCGCCCTGCTGATCGGCGCACTGGCCTTGCTGGCCTACTGGAAGAGCCGCTCGGACGACCCGGGCCTGACCACCGAGCTGGCCCTTTTTGCGACCTATCTGATCGGTGTGGCCAGCGTGTTCTCGCCTGCACTGGGCGCCGCCTGCGGCGCCACGGTGGCGGCCCTGCTCGCTTCACGCGAGCAACTGCATCGTCTGTCGACCCAGCTGCTGAGCGAGCGTGAACTGAAAGACCTGATCATGCTGGCCGGCCTGATGCTGGTGGTGCTGCCGCTGGTGCCTTCAGGTGCGCAGCCGTGGTCGGGTGGCATCGACCCGCGCCGCCTCGCCAGCCTGGTGGTCCTGATCCTGATCCTGCAGGCGGCCGGCCATGTGGCCACGCGCTGGCTCGGGCCACGTGCGGGGCTGTCGGCATCAGGCTTCTTCTCAGGCTTCGTGTCGAGCACGGCAACGATCGCCTCGATGGGGAGCCGCCTGCGTGGTACGGACGATCAACTGCGCGCCCATGCCGGCGCGGGCGTGATGTCGTCCGCAGCCACCTGGGTGCAGGCCTGGCTGCTGGCGAGTTCACTGGCGCCCGGTGCAGCCGGGATGCTGCTGCCGATCGCCGCAGCAGGTGCAGGGGTGGCCCTGGCGCTGGGTGGACTGCTGGCCTGGCACGCACCCGGCAGCGGCAGCAGTGATGCCGGGCCGCATGACAGCGCCCTGCGCCTGAGGGAAGCCTTTGTCGTGGCGGCACTGCTGTCCGGCGTGGCTGCCCTGGTCAGCTGGGCGCAAGGTACCTACGGGCACGTGGGTCTTTTTGCGAGCGTGGCCCTGGCTTCCACTGCCGACGCGCATGCGCCGGTGGCTTCGAGCGCCGCACTGTTTGCGGCCGGCCGCCTCGACGACATCGGCCTCGTCCGCTGTGTGCTCCTCGCCATCGGTGTCAACACCGTCACGCGCATCATCGTGGCCGTCGCCTCGGGCGGGCGGGCCTACGGCGCCGTGGTGGGCCTGTGCCTCGCGCTCGGCACGGCCGCTGCCGCACTGGCGGCCTGGCTCACCGGACGCCTCTGAGCCGTCACCCCCGCCACTCATCCGCACCCCACCATGTCCGACACCAGCCCGCTCCTTCAGCCACCGCCGGTCGCGTGGTCGACGCTGACCCTGGCCACCTGCAACACGCTGAACCTGGCGCTGCCCGCGCGGGTGTTCTACGACAACCAGGAGCCTTTCGGCACGGAAGAGTACGCCCGCAAGACCGCCTGGCTGGGCAATCAGCTGCAGCGACTCAATGCTGACGTGGTGGCCTTCCAGGAGGTGTGGGATCTTGCCGCCCTCAAGGACAGCATCCAGCTCAGCCGGCTGCGCTACGGTCAGGTCATCGCACCCGGCGCCGAGCTCGGTGCCACCGGCACGCCGCGGGTGGGCCTGGCCACGAGGCTGGATCTCGAAGGATTTGATTCGGTCGCTGACTTCCCGCCCCAGCATGCTGTGGACGTGCCGGAGATCGGGCCGCACACCCGCTTCGAGCGGCCCGTCCTGCATGCCCGACTGAAGCTGCGCAACGGGCCGCGCCTGCACGTCCTGGTCTGCCACCTGAAGTCCAAGCGCCCCAAGTACCTGCAGGACGAGAGCGGCGCGGTCGTCGAGGACCGCGACGACCCGCGCATCACCGCACGCGCCGCCTTGCGTTCATTGATCATGCGAGGCGCCGAGGCGGCGGCGCTGCGCCACCTGGTGGTCGACCTGATCCAGCACACCCGCGACCCGCTGGTGCTGATGGGCGACCTGAACGACACCCCCCACAGCGTGACCACGCAGATGATCTCGGCCACTGCCGCCGTGGCCTATGACCGTCAGGCGCGCGACACGGCGCTGTACCACGCCTATGACGTGCAGTCCGAGGCCGCGCTGCGGCGCGACGTGGCGTACTCGCATGTGTTCCAGGGCTGGCCCGACACGCTGGACCAGGTGTGGGTGTCCGAAGAGTTCGTGGCGTCGTCGCGCTTTGCGATTGGCGACGTGCGCCGTGTCGAATACTTCAACGATCACCTTCACGAAGGCCGCGATCGCACCCGCTCGGACCACGGTTTCGTGCGCGCGCTGCTGCGCCTGCGCCACCCCGTCGCGCCCGCCGCCTGAACTGTCAGCGGCCCGCGCGGGCAGCCGCCTCCAGGCCCTGCATCGCCTGTGCCGTGGTCACGGCGTCGTTGTTCCAGAACGTGGCGACGACCTGCTTGATCGCCTCCTCCACACGGTCGGGCTGCGCCATCTTGTGGGCAATCGACGGCACCAGCGTCTTGAGCATCGACGAGGCCGCGAAGTAGGCGCTCGACTCCTGCGCGCACAGGTCGAAGCGGCTCATCTGCACGCCCGTGCCCACCGGCACCGATCCCTTGGCCAGATTGAACATCTGCTGGAACTCGGGATTCATGATG
This sequence comes from uncultured Comamonadaceae bacterium, assembly GCA_946482595.1. Next base: position 15,653 of record CAMLSD010000048.1, on the reverse strand, counting down.
GTGCGCGCCAGGGCCTGCTGGGCCTGCGCCGCGCGCGGGTCGCTGAGGCGGAACATCGCAAAGCTGTCGATGTTGAAGATGAAGGCCCGTTCGGTCTGCGGGGCAGCCACACACAGGAAGTCCTGGCCCGGCACCTGGCCAGCCGCCAGGAACTCGCCCTTGGCCCAGTCCCCCATGAACTGCATCGCTGCCTCACCCCGGATCACCATCGCGGTCGCGCGGTTCCAGTCACGCCCGGGGGCGTCCTTGTCGGTGTAGGCCTTGATGCGGCGAAACGTGGTGAGGGCGCGCTCCATCGTGTCACTGCGCAGGGCGGTCGGATCGAGCTGCACGAAGGCGCGCCGGTAGAACTCGGCGCCACCCACGCCCAGCACGACGGTCTCGAAGGTGGTGAACTCCTGCCAGGGCTGCCCGCCATGCGCCACCGGCACGATGCCGGCCTTCTGCAGCCGGTCGGCCAGCACGAAAAACTCGTCCCAGGTTTCCGGCGCGCGTGAACCGACCTTGCGCAGCGCGGCCCGGCTGACCCAGAGCCAGTTCACGCGGTGCACGTTCACCGGCACCGCGACAAACCGCCCGTCGTACTTCATCAGGTCGGCCACGACACGCGGCAGCTGGGACTCCCACTTCTGGGCCTGCGCCACCTCGTCGAGGTTGGCCAGCACGCCCATGCGGCCCCACTCCTGCAGTGCCGGACCCTTGATCTGGGCTGCCGCCGGCGGATTGCCCGCGCGCACCCGCGACCGCAGCAAGGCCATGGCCGAGTCGCCTCCGCCACCCGCCACGGCAAAGTCGCGCCACTCATGGCCCTCGCGGGCCAGGAGACGCTTGAGTTCGGCCACCGAGCGGGCCTCGCCACCGCTGGTCCACCAGTGCAACACTTCCACCGATGCGGCGCGCGCCACGCCGGGCAGGATTGCCAGGGCCAGCACCACCCCCAGGCAGGACGCGCCCAGGGCACGCCAGGGTCTTGCCGTCATGAGTCATCTCCTCGCTGTGCAGGCGCAGCAGGCTGCGCCATGGCGGACGCGGCGATCTGTGCCGCCTGCGCCCGCGCCTGGGTGCTCAGTGGATCACCACCACACTTCGACCTGGGCACCGTAGCTCGTGCCCGAAGTCTTGCCGTCGCCGATGCCGGTCACGCCACCACCGCCTGCTGCCGCATTAGCCGCCTGGTTCCACTTGGCCGTGGTCACGTACAGGCGCAGTTCAGGCCGGTTCCAGAAGCCCGGGCCGGTGCTCAGCGTCGGTGCGAGCGTGAACTTGGTGAGCTTCTGGGTCGAGCCGCCGTCGGGCTTGCGCTGCGAATGGCCCACCTCGGCCACCATCTTGAAGTGCTTGGTCACGGCGTACGACGCGCGACCACCGATCGAGATGCTGTTGGACTTGCCGCCCGCGTCGTCGCGGTCGTTCTGCCACAGGGCCATGGCCTGCCCGCCGAAAGCGCCACGCTGCCAGGTGATCGAATCGACGATGCGGAAGCTCTTGGTGCCCGAGCCGGCACCCAGGTCGCCAAAGCCGGTGTTGATGTTGGCTGACCCTTGCGCGTACTGCACCCACAGGGTGTTGCCGCCGCCCAGACCCAGGAAGTTGTCCTGGTTGTGCTGCGCCGTCAGGGCCACGCCGCTCTTGCCGCCGGTGAAGCTGCCGTGGGTGAAGGTGCCGATGAAGCGCAGCTTGCCGCCGGGGTTGGCCGCGATGTCGTACAGCTCGGCACTGATGCGGCTGCCCGGCTGGTCGCCCGGCGCTCCGCCACGGCCGTCGTCGCTGCGGAAGTAGGCCAGCGCGAACTTGCCCGGGCCGAGCTTGACGTCGCGCACACCGGCGCCCACGCCGTCCTGGATCGTGAAGAAGGTGTCGACGATGTGCACGTCGGCACGCGCGTAGTAGCGCTTGCCCACCCAGAAGCTCGCCTCGGGCGCGATGTCGAAGCCCTTGCCTTCGACAAACATCTCGGCCAGCCCCAGCTTGGCGTCATTGCTGTCGGTGCCGCCGTTGTAGAGGTTGGGCGTGAGCTGGATCTTGGTCTCGACCCCTTCGGTGTTGAATTTTTCGCTCAGGAAGAACTCGCCGTAGAAGTCGCACTCGTTGCCGAGGCGGTACTTCAGGCCGGGGCCGTTGAGACCGTAGCAGGCGCGCGCAGCGTCTTTCTTCGTTGCGCCAGGGCCGGCGCGGAAGTAGCCGTGGCTCTCCAGGGCACTGGCTGCCGTGGTGGTCAGGCCGCAGGCTGCGGCCACGGCCGACAGGGCGACCAGGTGGTGGGCACGTTTAATCATCGTTAAGACTCCTCGATCACGAAAGGTTGTTCTGTCTCTCTTGTGGCTCGGGAGCCGCTACCTCCCAAGCCAGTCCGCATTCTTTAATTTTTCTGTAATTTTTTAATATGGGGTTAATCCGCATGTCAAACAAACGCCACACTGGGGAGAACCCTGATCGTGGTGCGCAACCCCGTTTGGCACGGCCGCACGTTGGCAAGGACATCACCCACCCATCGGAGCCTCGCCATGCCACGCCTGCCCTTGCATCTGCTCGCTGCCCTGTCCGTGCTTGCCGCATCGGGCACCGCCCACGCCTTCGGGCGACTGGTCGAGGTTCGGGTGGTCGACCGCGACACCGGACGCCAGCTGACCGTGCACACGCATCAAGGCCGCCACTACATCGCCGGAAGGCCCGGCGCGCGCTACGAGATCAGCGTGCGCAACCGGCTGGGCGAACGCCTGCTGACGGTGGTGTCGGTCGACGGTGTCAACGTGGTCAGCGGTGAGACCGCGGGGTGGAGCCAGGCTGGCTATGTGCTGTCTGCCCATGAGCGCTACGCCGTGGCCGGCTGGCGCAAGTCGCTGAACGAGATCGCCGCGTTCGAGTTCACCTCGCTGGGCGATGCCTACGCCACGCGCACGGGCCGGCCGGCCCATGTGGGCGTGATCGGAGTGGCCGCATTTCGCGAATACCGGCCCGTGCCGCCGGCCGCCGTCGCGCCGGCATCACCCTCGGCGCAGGCTGCCGAGGAGTCGTCGGCCAGTGCGGACACCCTGGCGCGATCCGGCTCCCGTGCTGCGCCTGCAGCCAAACTCGGTACCGGCCATGGCCGGCGCGAGCATGACAGCGTGGGCACCACGACGTTCGAGCGCGCCCAGTCCCGGCCGGACGAAATCGTGACGCTGCACTACGACAGCCACGAGAACCTTGTTGCCCAGGGCGTGATTCCACGCCGCATCGAACGGCCCTGGCATCGGCCGCAGCCTTTCCCCGACTCGGCTCACTCGGGTTTCGTGCCCGATCCGCCGCACCGTTGAGGCAGGGTGCATGACGCTCGCGATGCAGGCTGCAGCGGCCGGCGCCCAGGGTGCACAATGCGCGCCCATGGAACGCGCCGACTCCGCCGCAACGATCGCGACGACCGACGACCCCGACAGCGACGAGGCGCTGATGCTGGCCTACGCCCGGGGTGATGTCGCCGCCTTCGCTCGCCTGTATGACCGGCACGAAGGCGGCGTGTATCGCTTCATCGCGCGCTGCGTGGTGCAACAGTCGGGCAGCGGCGTGGTTGACGAGCTGCACCAGGACGTCTGGTTTTCGGTCACCCGGCAGGCCAGCCGCTACGAACCCAGTGCACGCTTCACGACCTGGCTCTACACGATTGCCCGACACCGCGTGATCGACCACGTGCGCCAGTTCAAGCCGATCCAGGGCCCGATGCAGTCGCTCGACGACGAACACGGCGCCAACCTCGTCGAACATCTGGCCGCCGATGCAGCCAACGAGCCGCTGCAGCAGGTGCAGACACGCCAGCAGGCGCAGGCCTTTCTTGCTGCGATCGACGAGCTGCCTCCGGATCAGCGCGAAGCCTTCCTGCTGCAGGCCGAGGCCGGCATGAGCCTGGAAGACATCGCATCGGCCACAGGGGTGGGCGCCGAAACGGCCAAGAGTCGCCTGCGCTACGCCCGCAACAAGCTTCGCCAGGCGCTTGCCGCCTGGCTGTGAGGGGATGCCATGAACGACCACCGCACCACCTCGCCCCCTCCCGCCCAGGACGATCTGGTCGAGGCCTATCACCGCGCCAGCGAACTGTCCGCACAGGCTTCGCGCCCATCACAGACCGTGCGCGACCGCATCCTGGCGCAGGCCGAGGCCCAGGCCCGGCTGCAGGCGCCTGCGACGCCGGTCGGCACACACCGGCCGGCCGCCAACGAAAGCCGCTGGAAACTGCGTGCGCTGGCCTCCGTGATGGTGATGGGGTTCGCAGGCCTGCTGGCGTGGCAGGTCGAGCGAGCGCCGCCCGAACCCGACCAGGCCCCCCCGGCATCGGCGGCCCGCCCCGACACGCCGCGTGAAGCGCCGGGGCGCCCGGCGGCTGCCCCCGCAGACATCCACGACACCGCTCCCGCAGAGGTGGCGCTCGGCGAGGCCGCGCCGGCTGCGCAGAAGACCGCACCCGCGCCCGCGCGACGGCAGGCCGATGCGCCCGTTCGGCAGCCCCCCGCCCCGGCCGCCGCAGCAGAGCCTGCCAGCCCTGCGCCTGCGCCGGCCGCCGTGCCGCCGCGACCCGTCGCCACACCGCCAGCACCGGCAGCCGTCGCAGCAGCGCGCCCGCCAGTGGCAGACCCCTTCCCTGCCGCCCCGGCATCGCCGGCCCCTCAGGCCGGCGGGCTGGCAGCGCGTGCCCCCCTCGAACGTGCCGAACGTACCGAAGGCGCCGATCCCGCACCATCGCCCGCGGCGGCCGAATCGCTCGACCGATCCACGGCCGAGGCCGCAGACCAGTACACGGCGAAGTCGGCTGCATCCCGCATCGCACAGGAACGCCGCCTGCCGGCCCCGGCCGCTGCTGCTGCTGCGCCGCTGGCGTCCGCGACGCCTGAACCTCGTTCCCGCGACACACGGGCCGCCAGTACGGAGTCGTCCGTACCGCTGTGGCAGGCAGCCGCTCGCGCGGACCTCGATGCGGTGCGTGCCGCGCTGGCCTCCGGCACCAGCCCGGATGCGGTCGACCCTGACGGCCGCCCGGCGCTGGTGGTCGCCGTGGTGCAAGGCGATGGCGGCTTGCGACACCAGGCCGTCGTGCGTGCCCTGATCGCCGCCGGGGCCGACCCCACCCGCAAGGACCGCGAGGGGCTCAACGCCGTCGATCACGCCCGCAGGCTGGGTCAATCAGGCATGCTTCAGGCCCTGCAGGCGCCGCGCTGAAGCTCGGCCTGCAGCCCACGCCCGAACTGACCTGCCCTGTTGCACCATGCCGAATGCCCGAGCGTTGTCCCCACTGATCGCCGCGTTGCTGGTGGCCGTGTCGGCCGCCTGCTTTGGCGCCATGGCCATCTTCGGACGGCAGGCCTATGCGGCCGGCGTCGACATCTTCGGCATCCTGATGCCCCGCTTCGTGATCGCAGCCGCAGCATTGTGGGCCGCTGTCGCCTGGGTCCGCCCGATCCTGCCCGAACGAGGCCGGCTGCCGGGTCTGGCCCTGATGGGTGCGGGTTATGTGGCGCAGTCGTTCTGTTTCTTCGCCGCGCTGACCTACATTCCGGCCGGCATGGTGGCGCTGCTGCTGTATCTGTTCCCGCTGTTCGTGGTGCTGCTGAGCTGGGCGCTGCGACACGAGTCGCTGGATGCGCGCAAGCTGACCGCGCTGTTCGTGTGCAGCATCGGCACCGTGCTCACGCTGGGCAGCGACACGCTCAGTCCGGGCAGCGCCGCAGGCCTGGACCCGCGCGGCGTCGCGCTGGCCGTCGGGGCTGCCGGCATCTACGCGATCTACATCGTTGCCGGCACACGCATCACGCGTGGCGTCGATCCGCTGGTGTCGACGGCCGTGATCCTGAGCAGTGCAGCCGTGCTGCTGTGTGCCATCGTGGCCGTGCGCACCGGCATGGGCCAGCCTGCCCGACTGGCCCAGACCGCCGGCGGCTGGCTGGCGGTGCTGGCCATCGCGCTGGTGTCGACTTCGATCGCCGTCGGCTGTTTTGTCGTGGGGCTGAAACACCTGGGGGCGTCGCGCACCGCACTCATCTCGACGCTGGAGCCAGTGGTCACCGTGGTGCTGGCCATGGCCTTCCTCGGCGAACGCCTGGCCGTGCTGCAGTGGCTGGGCGGTGCGCTGGTGCTCGGCGGGGCCCTGTTGCTGGCGCTGCACCGGCCGCAGCCCGCGGCCGCAGACGCTGCCGGCACGTCGCGCGCCTGACACCCGGCCTGGCCTGCGCTCACCCCTTGCCTGGCCGCCGTCTCAAGGGGCTATCTCTTTTTCACGAAATGAGGCACAATGGCGTGCTGCGCTGCAACACGCAACGCATTCGTTCATCCCCTCTGACCTCTTCAAGCAAGGCGCCTCGGGTGCCACCTCTTTTGTCTTGAGCTTCGGTTGGCGGCGATGCCGTCGCTACCACCGACTTGAGGCAACTGCCCGGCGCTTGCGGGCCTGCCCCTCGAACTGCGACTGTCCCACTCAACGCCCGGCGTCGGTGCCAGCGTTGCGCGGTGTCTTGCTGTGGCTTTCCGGCCACCGGCACCGCTTTTGCTTGAAAGTTTCGAATGACGTTTGAATCTCTGGGCCTGACCCCCGCCATCCTCCAAGCCGTGACCGAAGCGGGGTACACCACGCCCACCGACGTGCAGGCCCGCGCCATTCCGGCCGCGCTTGCCGGCCAGGACCTGATGGTCTCGTCCTCCACCGGCAGCGGCAAGACCGCCGCCTTCGTGCTGCCTGCGCTCGAGCGCATCCTCGCCTCGCGTGGCGACAACACCAAGCGCCGCGAAAAGGGCGTGGTCTACGGCCCGCGCATCGTCGTGCTGGCACCCACCCGCGAACTGGCGATGCAGGTGTCCAAGGCCTGCGTGACCTATGGCCGCAAGGTCCAGGGCCTGCGCGTCGCCACCATCGTGGGCGGTGTGCCCTATCCGGCCCAGATCAAGGCCCTGCGCGGCCCGCTGGACGTGCTGATCGCCACCCCGGGCCGCCTGCTCGACCACATGGGTTCGGGTGCCGCGGTGCTCGACAACGTCGAGATGCTGGTGCTCGACGAAGCCGACCGCATGCTCGACATGGGCTTCATCGATGACATCCGCGCCGTGGCCGAGTCGCTCAACCCCGAGCGCCAGACCGTGATGTTCAGCGCCACCTTTGCCGGCCACGTTGGCGGCCTGGCTCAGCAGCTCACCCGCAACCCGCAGCGCATCGACGTGGCGTCGCACACCGACACGCACGCCAACATCGAGCAGCGCCTGCACTGGGCCGACAACATCTCGCACAAGAACTCGCTGCTCGAGAGCATCCTGGCCGAGCGCGAACTCGACCAGGCCGTGGTGTTCACCAGCACCCAGCGTGACGCCGACTGGCTGGCCGACCGCCTGGCCGAAATGGGCCACGCCGTGGCCGCACTGCACGGCGGCATGCCCCAGGGCCGCCGCAACCGTGTGCTGCAGGGCCTGCGTCACCGCGAACTGCGTGTGCTGGTGGCCACCGACGTCGCCGCACGCGGCATCGACGTCCCGACCATCACGCACGTGATCAACTACGGCCTGCCGATGAAGGCCGAAGACTACGTGCACCGTATCGGCCGCACCGGCCGTGCCGGCCGCGATGGCCTGGCGATCACCCTGGCCGAGCGCCGCGATACCGGCATGATCCGCCGCATCGAGCGCTTCACCACGCAGCGCATTCCGGCTGCGACGATCGCAGGCCTGGAGCCCAAGGCGCCGGCGCCGGTCGAACGCAAGAAGCCGGAAGGCTGGATGCCCGGCGCGGGCAAGGGTTTCCGGGATGCCGGTGGCTTCCGCCCGCGTCGAGACTCCGCCGGTGGCCAGGGCTACGGCGCTCCGCGTGACCGCAGCCCCTTCGAAGGCCGCTCGGACAACCGCCACGACGCCCGCCCCGACACCCGTCGCGCGCATGACGACAACTGGTTCGAGCCTGCTCGTGGCCAGGACGCACGCCCGATCCAGCGCAAGAGCTTCGGCGATGCCGCAGGCCACGGCCCGGCAGGCGCCAGCCAGGGCAAGGGCTTTGGCAAGCCGTACGGCGAGCGCGCCTACGGTGACAAGCCTTTTGGCGACAAGCCCTTTGGCGCCAAGCCGTTCGGCAGCAAGCCGGCCGGTGCCAAGCCTTTTGGTGCCAAGCCCTTCGGTGGCAAGCCGTTTGGCGGTTCGGGCAAGCCCTTTGGTGGCAAGCCGTTCGGCGGCAAGCGCCGCGAAGACTGAGTCGTCAGCCAGCACCGCCGCCGCGGTGCGCCACCCGCCGGTGGCGCTCAGCGGCGGTCGGCAGCGGTGAACAGCGGATGGTGCATGGCCTCGTCCATGCGCAGGATCGGCGTCACGCAGCAATCTGCCGCGTCGAACCTTTCGGTCCAGTGCGCCTGCGTGTGCCGGGCAAACACCTCGGACACCGCGGCCTCCAGGGCCAGGGCATCGTCCCCGCCCACCTCCTGGCCCAGCATCCAGTGCCGATCACCCCACTCGGGGTGCCCCAGCACTTCGCAGGCGCTCCGCCAGAACTTCAGCTCCAGCGCCCCGACGGCCATCCAGCGCTCATCGAGCGTGCGGTAGACGTTGTAGCAAGGCACCCCCCCGGTCAGCAGATCGCGCCCTGGCGGCACCACCTGGCCGTCCCGGGCCACCGCCAGCCGTGCCAGCAGATTGTGGTCATGGACCACATGCGTCATCGAGATGTCGACATGGCGCCCGATGCCGGTGCGGTGCGCGGCAAGCAGTGCGGCGAGCAGCCCGCTCAGCGCGGCCTGTGTGCCGCCGAACAGGTCGCCGATCTGGAAGTTCGGGATCACCGGCCGCCCCTCGCGTGTGGCGATCTGATCCAGCACACCCGCGTAGCCGATGTAGTTGATGTCGTGGCCGGCACGGCGCGCCATCGGGCCGGTCTGGCCATATCCGCTGATCGAGCACAGCACAAGGCGCGGATTGATGCCGTGCAGCGTCGACCACCCCACCCCCAGCTTGTCCAGCACTCCCGGCCGGAAACCCTCGACCAGCGCATCGCATTCGCGGGCCAGTGCCAGGAGTTCATCGCGCCCTTCGGCGTGGCTGAGGTCGATGCGATGCAGGCGCTTGCCGCTGTTGAGCAGTCGAAAGAAGAGGCTGGGCTCTCCGCGCGCCCGTTCGGCGTCGCTCTGCAGCATGGTGCGGGCATAGTCGCCGACACCCGGGTCCTCGATCTTCAGCACGTCGGCGCCCATGCGCTGCAGGTGCAGGGTGGCGAACGGCCCGGGCAGCAGGCGGGTGAGATCCAGCACCTTCACGCCGGCCAGCGGCAGGGCCTCGGCCGCGGTGCCCTGCGGGCTCACTCGAAACGGCCCTCGCGCATCCACTTGGTCGCCACCCACTTCTCGCCAGCCAGCACCGGCGCCCCGCCGTGCAGTGTGCGCGTGGCAGGATGCGGTGCCGAGTAGCTGAAGAACACCGCATTGCCCTTGATCGGGTTGACCGACAGGCCAACGTCCGGGAAGGTCGTGGCACCGCCCTGGTCGGGGGTGTTGAGATACATCACGAGCGTGCCCACGCGCTGCCCACCGCGGCGCAGGATCGTCGGTGTGCCCGGCTGAGCCGGGTCGAAGTAGTCGTAGTGCGGTTTGTATTCGGCGCCCGGGCGATACCGCAGCACCTGCAGGCCTTCGCCACGCTCCAGCGGCCAGTTGACCAGGGCAGCGATGCGCCGTTCAAGGCGATCGCACAGTTCGTTCTCGCCGCGCTGGAAGAACATGCCGTCACTGGTGCGGGCCTCGTTGACCTCGCTCTGCCCGGTATCGGTCTTGACCGTCTCGGAGCGTTCCAGCCGCACGGCCGCCAGGCGCATCAACTCGTCGCATTCTTCGTGCGACATGAAGTTGCCGAACACCACCACCCGCGGGTTGTCCATCGAGAACAGCACCTCGACCTGGCGGTCGGAGGCGTCGAGCACGCTGGCCTGACCGGCAAGGTCAGGCTCGGGCACCGGCGTGGCCGGCAGCACCGTCTGGGGCGTTGGTTGAGTCTGGGTGCTGTCCACCCCCGGGCGGCTGGCCGCCAGCACCTCGGCCTCGGGCAGCCCCCGCTCACGCAGGAAGTCACGCAGGGTGTCTCCCATCGCCCGCACGGCGACTTCTTCCTGCCAGCCGCTGTCCAGCATCGCGCGCAGCACCACCTCAGGTGCATGGCCGGCCGAGGCCTGCTCAACAATCCACTGACGCAATTCGGGGGTGATCTGCTGCGTGCTCATGCCACGGATTGTGCAGCAAGCAGCCGGCCGGCTGAACCCCCTGCGGCCCTGGCCATCGCCTCACGCCTCAGGCGAGGCGGCGACGAAACACCATGCGCTCTGGCGTGGACACCTCACTGGCAAACGCATAGCCACCCGCGCTGAACTGCTCGAGCTGCCGCGGGTGCAGCGCCCGCTGCTCGATCGCATGGCGCGCCATCATGCCCCGTGCCCGCTTGGCATGGAAGCTGATGATCTTGTAGCCGCTGCCCTTCCAGTCCTCGAACACGCACTGGATCACGCGGGCCTTCAACGCCCGTCGGTCGACCGCCTTGAAGTACTCCTCCGAGGCCAGGTTGACGATGACTGGCGACTCGTTGGCGCGCAGTTGCTCGTTCAGATACTCGGCGATCGTTGTGCCCCAGTAGGCGTACAGGTCCTTGCCGCGTGGCGTGGCCAGGCGCGTGCCCATCTCCAGCCGGTAGGGCTGCATCCGGTCCAGGGGACGCAGCACGCCGTACAGCCCGCTCAGGATGGCCACATGCTGCTGCGCCCAGTCCAGTTGGGCGGCGTCCAGCGTGCGGGCCTGCAGGCCGTCATAGACGTCGCCGTCGAACGCCAGCACGGCCTGCTTGGAATTGGCCGCAGTGAAGCGGCGCGACCAGGCGGCATAGCGGGCCACGTTCAGGCTGGCCAGCGCATCGCTCAGGTCCATCAGGCCGGCCACTTCGGCCGGTGTCTTTTCGCGCAGCACCTCGATCAGTTCGGCCGCACGGTCGACGAACAGCGGCTGGGTGAAGGTCGGCACGTGGGCCGGGGTGTCGTAGTCGAGTGATTTGGCAGGGGACAGCAGAAACAGCATGATCGGCACAGGCACGGGTGATTCGGTTTGCCGCAAGGTTACCAGCGGCCCCGTCCGGGCGGCGATGCAGGGTCTTGCGCAAATTGATTGCTTCAGGCAAATAATTGGGGCAAACACCGGAGCCCCTCATGACATCGCCTCCTGCGCTCGCCTCCCGCATCGACACGGTGCGGCGCTTCAACCGCTTCTACACCCGCACGATCGGCGCCTTGCATGAGCACCTGCTGGACAGCCCCTACTCGCTCACCGAAGCGCGCGTGCTGTGGGAGCTGGCCCACCACGCCCCGCTGACCGCCACCGCACTGACCCAGCAGTTGCGGCTGGACCCGGGCTACATCAGCCGGCTGCTGCGGCGATTCAAGGAGCACGGCCTGATCCGCACCCAGCCCGCCCCGCAGGATGCCCGCCAGCAATGGTTGAGCCTCACAGCCAAGGGCCGCAAGGCCTTTGCACCGCTGGACCGGCGATCGCACGATGCCGCGGCCACACTGTTGTCATCGCTTCCAGGCGAGGCTCAAGCGCGTCTGGTGGCCGCGATGACCTGCATCGAGCAGACCCTGGACCCGCAGACTCCCGCGGTTGAACCGGGCGCCGCCAGCACAGCCGACGAACGCGGCCATCGCGCCTTCACGCTGCGCTCACCGCGCCCGGGCGACATGGGCTGGGTGATCGCACGGCACGGCGCGATCTATGCCGCCGAGTTCGGCTGGGACGCACGCTTCGAGGCGATGGTGGCGCGCATCTGTGCCGATTTCGTCGAGCAGTTCAAGCCCGGACGTGAAGCCTGCTGGATCGCCGAACACGAGGGCCGCAACGTCGGCAGCGTGTTTGTCGTCGAGGCCTCGCGCACGGTGGCCCAGTTGCGCATGCTGATCGTCGAGCCCGACGCACGAGGCCTGGGCATCGGCGCGGCGCTGGTCGCGCAGGTCGAGGCCTTTGCCCGGGAACAGGGCTACCGGCGCATCCGGCTGTGGACCAACAGCCTGCTCACCGCCGCGCGCAACATCTACCGCCGCCATGGCTACGTGATGACCGGCAGCGAGGCCCATCACAGCTTCGGCCATGATCTGGTCGGAGAAACCTGGGAGCTCAAACTGTGACCCCCCTGTGCCCTTGCGGCTCATCCCGCCCCTACAGCCAGTGCTGCGGCCCCTGGCATGCCGGCCCGCTGCATCTGCAGGCGCCGACGGCTGAAGCGCTGATGCGCTCGCGCTATTGCGCCTTCGTGCTGGACCTGCGCGACTACCTGCTGTCCACCTGGCACAGCCGCACGCGCCCGGCCTCGATCGACCCGCCCGAACCGGGCCTCAAATGGCTGGGGCTGGACGTCCGCCACCACCGCGAGATCGATGCCGACCACGCCGAGGTCGAATTCGTCGCGCGCAGCAAGCTCGGCGGCCGGGCGCACCGGCTGCACGAGCTGAGCCGCTTCGAGCGCGAGGCAGGCCGCTGGACTTACGTTGACGGGGTGTTCCGACCCTGAGCTGCCACGCGTCAGCGCAGCGGTGTGCCCTGCACACGCCGTTCGCTGGGCGGGGCGAAGCGGGCACATAGCTGATCGAGCCACACGGTGTCGGCCGGACTGCGCGGTTTGGTGAGGAACAGGTCGAAGCGGTCGCCCCAGCGTGTGCGGGCGTCGCTGCCGTCATCGGCCGTCAGCGCCACGACACAGGCCCGCAGGTGCATGTCGGCCACGTGCACCGCCAGCTCGGCGCCTGGCATGCCGGGCAGCTGCAGGTCGGTGACGACCAGGTCGACCGGCTCGGAGGCCAGGCTGCGCAGTGCCTCTTCGGCCGACGACGCCACGTTCACCAGGAAGCCGCGCGAGCGCAGCTGCTCGGCATACAGCATCTGGTTGACCGGGGCGTCCTCGACCAGCAGCACACGACGCACGCTGCCGGCCGGCTGCAGCGAGGCCGGAGCAGCCGGCGGCAGCGGCAGGTGCACCGTGAAGGTGCTGCCCTGGCCCTCGATGCTCATCACCTCGACGCGCCCGCCCATCAGCTCGGTGAGTTCACGCACGATGGCCAGGCCCAGGCCGGTGCCACCATGCCGGCGCGCGGTGTCGGGCGCCTGGGCGAAGCGCTCGAACACGCCGTTACGCACCTCGCGCGACATGCCCGGCCCGGTGTCCTCGACCCGGATCTCGATCCACTGCATCTGCTCGCGCAGCACCGGCGGCGACAGGTGCACCCGCACCGACCCGCGCTCGGTGAACTTGATCGCATTGGCCAGCAGATTGCCCACCACCTGGCGCAGCCGCATGGCGTCGCACAGGACCGGCGTCGTCCAGGCCTGCGCGCCCAGCACGTCCAGCGTGAGGCCCTTGGCTTGTGCACTGGGCATGAACTCGTCGGCAAGGTCACGCACGAGCGTCCCCACGTTCCCTGGTGCGGTGTGCAGCGAGATCTTGTGCGCTTCGAGCTTGGCCACGTCCAGCAGGTTGTTCAGCAGTTCGACCAGATGCCCGGCCGCCCGCGCCATCGTCATGACCAGGGGTCGCGCCGCAGGGGGCAACTCCTGGCGCTGCAACAGCTCCAGCCCCCCCGAGATCGCAGACAGCGGCGTGCGCACCTCATGGCCCATTTCGGCCAGGAAGTCGGCCTTGGCTGCCGTGGCGGCGCGTGCGGTGTCGCGCTCGCGCTGCAACTGCAGCTCGGCAGCCTGGCGCGCTTCGACCTGTGCCTTGAGCCGCCGGTTGTAGAGCAGGCTCACGGCCAGTGCGGTGAGCAGCACGGCCAGCACGGGCAGCACCACCAGCACGATGCGCGACCAGGGCACACCGGCACGGAACTCGGTGCGCAGCCAGGTGTTGGCCAGCGCCGCCTGGTCGTTTTCAGGCATGGCGTCGAGCCCGCGGCGCAGCAGTGCAGCCACGGCCGGCATGTCCTTGCGCACCGCGAAGTACAGCTCGCTCGGTCGCCCTTCCACGGTGCCCGACACCTGCAACTGACCAAGGAAGCGCTTGTTGATGAAGCTGGCCGCCACCTCCAGGTTGGTGATCATCGCGTCGGCCTGCCCTTGCGCCACACGCTCCATCGCGGTCTCGACCGTCTCGACCTCCAGGATGCGCACCGCTGGCGCCTCGCGCTGGATCACCGGGATCAGATAGTGGGCGCGGTCCATGGCCAGGGTGCGGCCCGCCAGTGAAGCCACCGACGGCCAGCCACCATCGAGCCGGCTCACCAGCACCGAGGGTGCCGAATAGAACGGGCCGACAAAGTCGGCAAACTCCTGCCGGGGCGGCGTACGCACCGCGGCGAGCAGGACGTCCAGTCGCTGATCGCGCAGCCCGTTGAGCCCGGCCTCGAAGGTGCGCTGCGGCTCGAAGCGGATGTTGAGCCCGGCATGACGTGCGGCACGGCGGAACAGCTCGACCGCAAAGCCGGTCGGCTCGCCGTCTTCACCGACGCTGGCGATCGGGCCGAAGCCCCGGTCGAAGCCGACCCGCAGCTCCCCGATCGCGGCCACCTGCGCCCGCGTGGCGGGCTCGACCGCCACCGCACGGGCGGGGGTCAGCAGCAGGTAACGGGGTTGCCAGGCCGCACTCAGCTGTTCCAGCCAGGCGGGGTCGAGCCGGCGCAAGGCCTCGTTGAGCGCATCGCGCAAGGGCTCGGCGCCGCGGGGCATGGCCAGGTGCAGGCTGCCCAGGCTGAGGGGGGTCGTGCGCAGCACTTCCAGCCGGTCCAGCCGGTCACTCTCGATCACATGGTGGGCCGGCGCCAGGCTGCCCAGGTAGAAGTCGGCCCGGCCCTCGGCCACGGCCTGCAGCGCCTGGCGCGTGTTGTCGACCAGCACCAGCGCCGTGCCGCGATGGCGAGACTGCAGGTATTCATGCGTGACGTGCCCGCGCTCGACGGCCACACGCCGCCCGCCAAAGTCATTGCGCTCGGAAAAATCGGTCACCCCACGGCGGCCGATGTAGACCACCGGCAGGTCGACATAACTGTCGGAGAACAGCAATTCGGCTTCGCGCGCTTCCGATCGCGCCATCGATGCAACCAGGTCGATGTCGCCCGATCGCAGCGCCGCCATCAGCTGAGGGAAGTCATCGAACACCCGCAACTGCACCGGCAGGTCAAGCATGCGACCCACCGCTGCCAGCAAGTCGCCGGACAGCCCGGTGTAACGCCCGCCCGCATCGATCTGGTCGATCGGCCGCCAGTCGGGCACCACGCCCAGGCGCACCGCCCCTCGCCCGGTCAGCCAGGCCTGCAGGGCCGGCGACTGCGCCACCCGCGGGAGCGATTCGCTCGAAGGCAGGGGCCGCACCTGCGCCTGCACACCCAGGGCCAGACCCAGCACCAGCAGCCCCAGCAGCCAGTGCACAACGCGCAAGGCACGGCCCGGCCAGCCGCCCGGGCCCACCATCCGCTTGCCGCGATGGCCGATGCGCATGCGCGTCCTCTCCGAGTGATCGTTGTCTGCAGCCATTGTGTGCCGCTGCACGGCCGGTTGTGCAGGCTGGTTGTCCCGCATGTCGTTGCGCGACTGCAAAACGCGCGGAAGTTCACGCACTTGATGCGTCTTGATACAAATACGCGCCGCCGGCGTGCGGGTGGCCCGCCACGGTGGCAAGGAAACGCCGGGCCGCCCCAAGTTTCCTTGACCCCC
>CAMLSD010000047.1 GCA_946482595.1 uncultured Comamonadaceae bacterium | reverse complement strand
ACATGACCGCCTACGGCCCCAAGGCCCACCTGGGCTCGGCCATCATCAACTGGGCGCCGTACTACATCAAGGCCACCAAGGAAGCGCTGGAAGGCACCTGGAAGACCGAGACCTCCTGGTGGGGCGTGAAGGAAGGCGCGATCGACCTGGTGTCGGTGTCCGACAAGATCCCGGCCGAGACGCGTGAGCAGGTCGACAAGATCAAGGCGGGCCTGAAGGACGGCAGCTTCGTGATCTGGAAGGGCCCGATCGTCGGCCAGGACGGCAAGGAAGTCCTGAAGAAGGACGAAGTCGCCGACGACAAGTTCCTGCACGGCGTGACCTTCTATGTGAAGGGCGTCGAGGGCAAGGTCCCGACCGGCAAGTGAGCGGGGTCCACCCGACACGCGGCTGATGCCGAACCCGCAGGGCCGCCGTGGTGACCACCCGGCGGCCCTGTGTCATTCTGGAGAACCAACAAGGTGATCGAAGCCGCCCTGTGGCACCCGGTATGCCAGTCCAGCGAGGTGCACGACGCGCCGGTGGCCGTGCGGCTGCTGGAACGTGATCTGGTGGTGTGGCGTGACGAGGCCGGGCTGCTGCGCGCGTTTGCAGACCAGTGCCCGCACCGCGGCGCGCGCCTGTCGCTCGGGCGCGTGCATGCCGGCCAGCTCGAGTGCCCCTATCACGGCTGGCGTTTCGAGGGCAGCGGGCGCTGCGTGAAGGTGCCTGCCGTGCCCGATTTCGTGCCGCCGCCCGGCCATGTGGCCTGCACCCATGCAGCCGCCGAGGCCGCCGGGCTGGTGTGGGTGAGGCTGGAGGCGGGTGCGCCGCAGCCCGTCGCAGTCGAAGGCGAGGATGACCCCCGCCTGCGCAAGCTCACCGTCGGGCCATACGACGTGGCCGCCAGTGCGCCGCGCATCGTCGAGAACTTCCTCGACCTGTCGCACTTCGGTTTTGTGCACGAAGGCTGGCTGGGCGACCGTGCGCACACGGCGCAGGCAGGCTACCAGGTGCAGGCCACCGTCGAAGGCCTGCGTGCCACCGGCTGCCGTGCCTGGCAGCCCCGCAGCAACCGCCTGTCCACCGAAGGCAGCGAGGTCGAGTACACCTATGAGGTCAAGGCGCCGTACACGGCGGTGCTGACCAAGCTGCCGCAGGCGCAGGATGGCTACCGCGACGTGATCCACCTGTTCATCTGCCCGATCGAGCCCGAGCGCAGCCGCGTGTGGTTCCGCCTGGCCGTGACCGACTTCGACTCGCCCGATGACGAACTGCGTGCCTTCCAGCACACCATCTTCACTCAGGACCAGCCGGTCCTGGAGTCGCAACGACCGCGGCGCCTGCCACTGTCCGGG
Organism: uncultured Comamonadaceae bacterium; assembly: GCA_946482595.1. The sequence continues at coordinate 36,676 of CAMLSD010000047.1, read as the reverse complement.
CTCGAGCTGCACAGCGCGGCGGACCGTCTCAGCACCGCCTATCGACGTTACCTGCGCGAGCAGGGCGTGACCTTCGGAGTGATGCCATGAACCCTACGACCCTTCCCCGCGACCGCCTGATCGACCTGGTGCAGGCCATGCCCAAGGCCGAGCTGCACATCCACATCGAGGGTTCGCTGGAGCCCGAGCTGATCTTTGCGCTGGCCCGGCGCAACGGTGTGGCGCTGAGCTACCCGAGTGTCGACGCGCTGCGCCAGGCCTATGCCTTCACCGACCTGCAGAGCTTCCTGGACATCTACTACGCCGGGGCGAGCGTGCTGCTCCAGCCGGACGACTTCCATGACATGGCCTGGGCCTACCTGCAGCGCGCCGCGGCCGACAACGTGGTGCATGCCGAGATCTTCTTCGACCCCCAGACCCATACCGACCGCGGCGTGCCCTTCGAGACCGTGATCACCGGGCTGACGCGTGCCTGTGACCGCGCGCGCGACGAACTGGGCATCAGCACGGCGCTCATCCTGTGTTTCCTGCGTCACCTGAGCGAAGACGCCGCGCTGGCCACGCTGGAGCAGGCGCTGCCCTGGCGCGAGCACTTCGTCGGTGTCGGGCTCGACTCCAGCGAACGCGGACACCCGCCCGAGAAGTTCGCCCGGGTCTTTGCCCGCTGCCACGAACTGGGGCTGCGTCGGGTGGCGCATGCCGGCGAGGAAGGCCCGCCGGCCTACATCTGGAGCGCACTGGACACCCTGCATGTGGAGCGCATCGATCATGGTGTGCGCAGCGTCGAGGACCCGGCCCTGGTGGCGCGGCTGGCCCGCGAGCGTGTGCCGCTCACGGTGTGCCCGCTGTCGAACGTCAAACTGTGCGTGTTCGAGCGCATGGCCGACCACAATCTGCGCCAGCTGCTCGACGCCGGTCTGGTGGCCACCGTCAACTCCGACGACCCGGCCTACTTCGGCGGCTACGTCAACCAGAACTTCGTCGAGACCTTCGAGGCCCTGCCGCTGGATGCCGGCCACGCCTACACACTGGCCCGCAACAGCTTCGAGGCGAGTTTCGTGCCCGACGCGCGCAAGGCCGAATGGGTGGCCCGGCTGGACGCGGTGTTCGAGCGCTTCGGCGCCATCGCCTGAACGCTCCGTCTACTGCGCTGCCTTCAATGTCGCCTTCAATGCCGCCATCAGCGTGGCGGCATGTGGACCAAACGCATAGGCGTCCATGCCCAGCACCCCGAAGGTCACGCTGTCGTGCAACCTGACCGGCACGGCCTCGCGCCCGCCCGCGCCGGCCGGTGCGTAAAACGGCAGCCAGTGCTCGTCGGTGGGGTGCATCAGCGCGGCATGCGGGGCCTGGCGCCGGTAGTCGAACAGGGCCTCCCAGTCGCGGGCGGTGGCACGTTCATGCACCCAGCGGCGGAAGGCGGCGCTTTCGTCGCGCTCGGGCATACCCTCGCCGGTGTCGTCGATCGCGCGATTGGCGAACACCATCCGCAGGTTGTGGGTGATGCTGCCGGTGCCCAGCACCAGCACGCCTTCATCGGCCAGCGGGGCCAGGGCTTCGCCCAACGCAAACTGGGCGGCCGGCGCGGCAAACGGCACCAGCGACAACGGCACGACCGGCACGTCGGCGGCGGGCCACATGTGCACCAGCGGCGTCCAGATGCCATGGTCCAGTCCGCCTTCGTCCAGCAGATGCGCGGCGATGCCGGCGCCGGCCAGCAGGTCGGCCGCACGGGCGGCCACCGCCGGTGCACCGGGGCTGTCATAGCGCATGTCGAACAGCGCCTGCGGGAAGCCGCCGAAGTCGTGGATCGCTTCATGCCGCGCGCCGCCCAGCACCACCGGCTCGCGGGTGGTGGTGTGGGCCGAGACGGCCAGGATCGCACGCGGGCGCCCGAAGGTGCGCTCGATGGTCGGGCCCAGGCGCTGCATGAAGTGGCCGGCGGCACCGGGCTCCAGCGCGATCATCGGGGAGCCGTGTGACACGAACAGAGGCGGGAAGCTTGTATGCATGCTTTCATTGCACCATCGTGAATGCCTGCCGTCGTTGCAAGGGATTGAACGCAGCGTTCAGTCGGCTCCTAGACTCCCGGCTCACCCATGAGAGTGCTCAAAACCTTCTGCTGGATCGCACTGGCCGTGCTGCTCGTCGCCGCTGCCGCGGGCCTGTGGGTGTATCACCACCGCCCCGGCCTGGCCGACTACGAGCGTTGGCTGGTACCGGTGGCAGCCAGCACACCTGAGCCGACGCCCGACGGGGCAGGGCCGCTGCAGGCCACCTGGTTCGGCACGACGGCGGTGCTGCTCAGCGACGGCCACCATGCCGTCATGATCGACCCGTTCTTCACCCGGCCGCCGGGCCTGGCCAGCCTGATCCTCAACCGCGAGATCGCGCCCGACGAGGCCCGCATCCGGGGCGCGCTCCAGGCCGCTGGCGTGACGCGCCTGGAGGCCGTGCTGGTGTCGCACTCCCACTACGACCACGCGATGGATGCCGGGGTCGTGGCGCGTCTCACCGGCGCTGCATTGCTGGGCTCGGCCAGCACCGCCCAGATCGGGCGGGGTGCCGGCCTGCCGGAGGCCCGGCTGGTGGTGGCACAACCTGGCGTGACCACGCAGCACGGTCCGTTTCGCATCACCTTCATCCGCAGTGTCCATGCCGGCGCCACCGGCGGTCATCCCACCGGCGAGATCGAAGCCCCGCTGGTGCCACCGGCGCGCTACCTCGACTACAAGCAGGGCGGCACCTACTCGATCCTGGTCGAGCACCCCCGGGGCCGTGTGCTGCACCATGGCAGTGCCGGCTTCGTGCCAGGCGCGCTGCGCGGCCGGCAGGCTGACGTCGTGTTCCTCGGCGTGGCCCTGCTCGATGACCTGGGGCCCTATCTGGCTGAGGTGGTCGATGCCGTGGGTGCCCGCCGTGTCATCCCCACCCACTGGGACGACTTCACCCGCTCGCTGGACGAACCGCCCACCCCGATGCCGGTGGCCGTGCACCTCGACCGGTTTTTCGCCCAGATGGCGCAAACCCGCCCCGACCTGGCCATCGAGACCTTGCGTGTGGCCCAGCCGGTGAGCCTGTTCCCCCGCTGAAGCCTGCCGCGCATGAGCGGGCCCCCGGGCCCTGCGCGCCCAAAGGCCCGAGAGCCCCCTCGCTTGCCGAGCCTGCACCCATGCGCTACCGTGACCGGCTCCTTGATCCTGCACCGGCCGGCCATGCTTGCTCACATCCTGACCCTGTCCCTGCGCCAGACCCTGCGCGATTTCCGCGCGGGTGAACTGCGTCTGCTGGTGGTGGCGGTGATGCTGGCGGTGGCCTCGCTGACGGCCGTCGGCTTTTTTGCCGACCGGCTCAAGAGCGGGTTGGCCCGAGACGCCGGCCAGCTGCTCGGTGGCGACGCGATCATCGCCACCGACCAGCCGGCGCCGCCGGCTTTCCGCGAACAGGCAGCGTCGCTGGGCCTGAACGTGGCCGGCACGGTCAGCTTCCCGAGCATGGCGCGTGCGCCCGATGCCCAGGGTGGGGCCACCCGGCTGGTGTCGGTCAAGGCGGTGAGCGATGGCTACCCGCTGCGCGGGCGTGTGCGGGTGGCCGCTGCGCCGGATGCTCCCGAAGAGGTCGCCACCTCGGCGCCCGAGCCCGGCAGCGTGTGGGTCGATGCCGCCGTGCTCGACTCGCTGCAGCTGCAGGTGGGCAGCCCCTTGCTGCTGGGCGACGCCACCCTGCGCATCGCGCGCATCATCGTGGTCGAGCCCGACCGCGGCGCGGGTTTCATGAGCTTTTCACCCCGGGTCATGCTCAATGAGGCTGACCTGGCCGCCACGGCATTGATCCAGCCGGCCAGCCGCGTGACCTACCGCCTGGCGGTGGCCGCACCGGCGGGGCGCGAGGCCGCCGTGCCGAGGTTCGTGGCCTGGGCCGAGGCGCGCATCAAGGCCGATGCCCTGCGCGGGGTGCGCATCGAGTCGCTCGAATCCGGCCGGCCCGAGATGCGCCAGACGCTCGACCGGGCCGAGAAGTTCCTGAACCTCGTGGCGCTGCTGGCGGCCCTGCTGGCCGCGGTGGCGGTGGGCATTGCCGCGCGCGACTTTGCCGCACGCCACCTCGACGACTGCGCAATGCTGCGTGTGCTGGGCCAGTCGCAGCGCACGATCGCCTGGAGCTATGCGGTCGAGTTCGCGCTGGTCGGCCTGTTCGCCAGCCTGCTGGGCGTGCTGGTCGGGTTTGCAGTGCACTATGTGTTCGTGGCGCTGCTGGCCGGCCTGGTCGAGACCACCCTGCCGGCGGCCAGCCTGTGGCCTGCGGTGTTCGGGTTGGGCGTGGGCCTGACCCTGCTGTTCGGCTTCGGCCTGCCGCCGGTGCTGCAGCTCGCCCGTGTGCCGCCGCTGCGGGTCATCCGCCGCGACGTCGGTGAACTCAAGCCCGCCTCGATCGCGGTGCTGGCCGCCGGCGCCCTGGGGTTTGCCGCGCTGCTGCTGGCGGCCTCCAGCGACCCGAAGATGGGCCTGATCGCCGTGGGCGGTTTTGCCGGTGCCGTGCTGGTGTTTGCTCTGCTGGCCTGGCTGGCCGTGCTGCTGCTGCGTCGCGCCGTGCCCGAGTCGCGTGCGCCGCGCTGGCTCGTGCTGGCCACCCGGCAGGTCAGCGCCCGGCCCGGTTTTGCGGTGCTGCAGATCTCGGCACTCAGCGTCGGCCTGCTGGCGCTGGTGCTGCTGGTGCTGCTGCGCACGGACCTCATCGCCAGCTGGCGCCAGGCCACGCCACCGGGGGCACCCAACCGTTTCGTCATCAACATCCAGCCCGAGCAGGGCGAGGCCTTCCAGCAGGCGCTGCGCGGCGGCGGCGTGAACAACTTCGACTGGTATCCGATGATCCGCGGCCGCCTGGTGTCGATCAACGGTCGGGCCGTGGGGCCGGACGACTACACCGAAGACCGGGCCAAGCGCCTGGTCGACCGCGAGTTCAACCTCAGCCACGATGCCACGCTGCCCAGTCACAACCAGCTGGTCGGGGGCCGCTGGGTGCCCGAAGAGCCTGGTGCCATCAGCGTGGAAGAAGGCATCGCCGAGACCCTGGGCCTGAAGCTCGGCGACCAGTTGAGCTTCGACATCGCCGGCATTCCGGTGCAGGCGCGCATCACCAGCCTGCGCAAGGTCGACTGGGCCTCGATGCGGGTGAACTTCTTCGTGATGTTCCCGACCTCGGCGCTGGCCGACGTGCCCACCACCTACATCGCAGCCTTCAAGGCCCCGCCCACGGCCGGCTTCGACAATGCCCTGAGCCGCGACTTCCCGAACATCACCAATGTGGACGTGTCGGCGTCCATCGGCCAGGTGCAGAAGGTGCTCGACCAGGTCATCCGCGCGGTCGAGTTCCTGTTCGGCTTCACGCTGGCGGCCGGGCTGGTGGTGCTGTTTGCCGCGGTGAGCGCCACCCGCGAGGAGCGCTCGCGCGAGTTCGCGATCATGCGCGCCATGGGCGCCAGCGGTGAGCTGCTGGCGAGGGTGCAGCGCGCCGAGCTGCTGGGCGTGGGGGCTCTGGCCGGTGCCCTGGCGTCGGTGGCGGCGGTGGCCGTGGGCTGGGCACTGGCCCGCTTTGCATTCGAGTTCAGCTGGGGAGCCTCGCCCTGGGTGCCTCTGGCGGGCAGTGCGGCCGGCGCGCTTCTTGCGTTGGCTGCGGGGTGGTGGGGCCTGCGCGAGGTGCTGCGTCGCCCGGTGATCGACACGCTGCGCCGAGCGGCCGTGTGAACTGTCCCTCAGTCAGCCCCTCCATCAGGCCCTCAAGTTGCGGCGAAAGCCGCCGATAAGCCTTCCAATCCCCGTCCAATTGCAAGGACGGGGGCCGGATGCGCGCTGCTAGACTGGCCTGAAATCGACCTGAACCCTCCGCTTCGTGGACGCCTTGCCCCCTCTGCCGACCCTGGACCTGCGCGAGCTCAAGCTCGATCAGGCCCTGTCCCTGCTGCAGCAGGCCGGGTATCCGCTGCCCGTGCGCGGTCAGGCGGCGGCCGCGGTGCAGTTGCAGGCCTTGATCGACGGGCTGTGTGACCTGTCGCTGCGCGACGCGCTGACCGGCCTGGCCAACCGCCGGCATTTCCGGGCGGTGCTCGAACGCGAGATCGACCGCGTGGCGCGTACCGGCGAGTCCGCACTGTTGCTGGTGCTGGACATCGACCATTTCAAACATGTCAACGACACCTACGGCCATGCGGCCGGCGACCAGGTCATCCAGGCCGTGGCCCGGCGCCTGGCCGAATGTGTGCGTCCGATGGACACCGTGGCCCGTTATGGCGGCGAAGAATTCGCCATCGTGCTGCCCAACTGCCAGCCGACCTACGGTGAGGCCGTCGCCGAGCGGGTGCGCACTCACATCCAGGGGCAGGCGATCCGCCTGAACTCCGGCCAGGACGTGCACGTGACCGTCAGCATCGGCGGCGCCTTCGCCCCGCAGTGGGTGCGCTCGTCCGCATCGCTGTGGATGGAACGTGCGGACCTTCAGCTCTATTGCGCCAAGACGGAAGGGCGCAACCGTGTCTGCCTCGAACAGTCGGTGGTCAGCAGCGTGACGGCCGAGGAAAAGGGCATGCTCTTCGGTGTGACCAGTTGGGACGATTCCCTTGAGTAAGCCCATGAACACCACCCTCCCACGCTCCAACTCGTCCGCCGCCTTCAAGCGTGCCTGGGTGCTGGCCGTGACCAGCGGCAAGGGCGGCGTCGGCAAGACCTTCGTGTCGGCCAACCTGGCGGCCGCCCTGGCCAAGCGCGGGCACCGCGTGCTGGTGCTCGATGCCGACCTGGGCCTGGCCAACCTGGACGTTGTCCTCAACCTCTTTCCCAAGATCACGCTGCACGACGTGTTCACCGGCAAGGCCAAGCTCGAAGATGCCATCCTGCAGGCGCCGGGCGGGTTCTCGGTGCTGCTGGCCGGCTCGGGGCTGGTCGAGTACTCGCGCCTCACGCCCGAGGTGCGTGACGAACTCCAGCGCGTGATCGAGACCCTGATGCCGCGCTACGACTACGTCCTGCTGGACACCGGTGCCGGCATCTCCGACGTCGTGCTGTACGCCGTCTCGCTGGCCGACGACGTGCTGGTCGTGGCCACGCCCGAACCCACGTCGATGACCGACGCCTACGCCACGATCAAGGTCCTGGCCACGCAACAGCGGCGCCGTCTGCTGCGGCTCATCGTCAACCAGGTCAACCGGGTCGGTGACGGCCGTGCGATCGCCAACCAGCTCCAGCAGGTGGTCGACCGTTTTGTGGCCACCCCCGCCGGCGACAGCGTGCGCCTGGCCCACCTGGGCGACATCCCGGCCGATACCGCCGTGCGCGAGGCCGTGACACGCCGCCGCCTGCTGGTGGACAGCCTGCCCGGCAGCGCAGCGGCCCAGGCGGTGATGCAGCTCGCCGCCCGCATCGAGGCCCAGCCCGAGAACACCAGTGTGTCCGGCGCCACCGACCCCGCCTGAAGCCGGCTGGTTCACGCAGAAGCCCCCTGCAGCCGCTTGATCCGCCGCAGCCTTTGCCCGCAGGCTGCTGCCTACAATGGCGCTCCCGTCCGACTGCGAAGCGCCCGCCCGCCATGAGCCAAGTCCCTGACCACCAGCCCGCCACCGCCTTCGACTGGGTCGGTGGTGAAGCCCGCGTGCGCGAACTGGTGGACCGCTTCTACGACCTGATGGACCTCGAACCGGCCTATGCCGAGCTGCGGGACATGCACCCCACCACGCTGGAGGTGTCGCGCGACAAACTGTTCTGGTTCCTGTGCGGCTGGCTGGGCGGGCCGCAGCATTTTGTCGAGCGCTTCGGTCACCCGATGCTCAGGGCACGCCACCTGCCCTTCCCGATCGGCATCCGCGAGCGCGACCAATGGCTCGCGTGCATGAACCAGGCCATGGACGAGGTGGCCCTGGACCCGGCGCTGGTCGAGCGCCTGAAGGATTCGTTCGCCAACACGGCCGACTGGATGCGCAACAAGGGCGGCTGAGCCCCGCTGCCACCGTCAGCCTCCGTCAGCCTCCGTCAGCCTCCGGGTCGCGGCGGCTGCGAGGCCTGCAGCAGCACCACCAGCGCCCCGTTGCCGCCATCGGAGGCACGGGCCCGGGCAAAGGCCAGCACCTCGGCCTTCTGCACCAGCCAGGCTCGCACCTTGACCTTCAGCACCGGTTCACGCCCGGGCGAACCATTGCCCTTGCCGTGGATCACCCGCACGCAGCGCCAGCCCTGGCGGCCGGCCTCGCGCAGGAAGGCGCCCAGTTGTTCGCGCGCCTCGTCGCGCCGCAGGCCATGCAGGTCGACCTCGGCCTGGATCGTCCAGTCACCGCGGCGCAGGCGCCGCACCACTTCCGGGCTGATGCCGCGCCGGCGGAACGACAGCGCCTCGTCGGTGTCCAGCAGCGACTCCACGTCCATCTCGTCGGACAGCGACTCGCGCAGCACCTGCTTCTCGTCGAGTTCGCGCTGCACCGGCAGCGGCAGCGGGCGAGGGCGGGGCACGATCGCCAGGCCCCGGTCCTTCAGCGGGTGCACCGGGCCCACGGCCCGCGCGAAGATCTCCTTCTCGCGGCGCAGGCGCTGCTGCTCGGCCTGCAGCCGGGCCGCCTGCTGCGCGGCCTCGATGGCCTGCTGGCGCAAGGCCCTGCGGATCTCGCCCAGGTCGGCCAGGCTCTTGGTCTTCACGGCGCTTGCCATCATGGTTCCTGCTGTACTTCCTGCAGTGCGGGCCGGGCGGGGCCGTCAGAGCAGCCCGCGCTCGGCGAACGACACCACCTCCGGGCGTCCCACGACAAAATGGTCCAGCACCCGCACGTCCACCAGCGCCAGGGCTGACTTCAGCGACGTGGTCAGGTATTCGTCGGCCCGCGACGGCTCGGCCACGCCGGACGGGTGGTTGTGGGCCAGCATCACCGCGGCGGCGTTGTGAGCCAGCGCTCGCTTGACCACCTCGCGCGGGTACACGCTGGTCTGGGTGAGGGTGCCACGGAACAGTTCCTCCAGTGCGATCAGCCGGTGCTGCGCATCGAGAAAAAGCACCGCAAACACCTCGTGCGGGCGCGCGCCCAGGTGCAGCCGCAGGTAATCCTTGACCTGCGCGGGCGCATCGAACACCGGCCGCTGCTGGAGCTGCTGGGCCAGCGCCCGGCGGGAGAGTTCGAGCACGGCCACCAGCTCGGCACGTTTGGCCGGCCCCAGGCCCTTGATGCGGCCCAGATCGCCGGCGGTCGCGTGCAGCAGCCCGGCCACGCCGCCATGGGTGCTCAGCAGGTGCTCGGCCAGCTGAAGCACGGACTGGCCCTTCATGCCGGTGCGCAGCAGCAGCGCCAGCAGTTCGGCGTCAGCCAGTGCCGCGGGGCCCAGGTTGAGCAGTTTTTCCCGCGGGCGGGCGTCGGCAGGCAGATCCTTGAGCAGCATGTCCTGGGTCAGGGTGAAGGTGGCAACGGACTTCTACAATGGCGGCCAGTCTACAAAAAGCGAAGGCGCTCCCTTGGCCACCGTGCAATCCGGGTCTTTCCTGACCCTTCACTATCGACTCGCCGGCTCCGATGGCGCCGACATCATCAACACCTTTGCCGACAAGCCCGCCACGCTGTCGCTGGGCACCGGTGAGCTGGCGCCGGCCATGGAGCAGCGCCTGATCGGCCTGGAGGAGGGCGCGCGGGTCTCGTTCGACATCCCCGCCGGCGAGGCCTTTGGCGAACGCAATGCCGAGCTGCTGCAGCGCGTCAAGCGCGAGCTGCTGGCCCAGCTGGGTGACCCGGACGAGCAATACCATGTCGGTGACGTCGTCCAGTTCCCCACCCCCGACGGTGCCGGCAGCTATGCCGGCGTGGTGCGCGAACTGGGTGACACCTGGATCCTGTTCGACTTCAACCACCCGCTGGCCGGCCAGCCGGTCACCTTCGAGGTGCACGTGATCGGAGTGTTGTGATGAACGAGCCGAAGATCGAGGACGTGCTGCTGGCCGAACCGCGCGGGTTCTGCGCCGGTGTCGACCGCGCGATCGAGATCGTCGAGCGGGCGCTGCAGAAGTACGGTGCACCGGTGTACGTGCGCCACGAGATCGTCCACAACACCTATGTGGTGGCCGACCTGCGGGCCAAGGGCGCGATCTTCATCGAAGACCTCGCCGACGTGCCGCCCGGTGCGACGCTGGTGTTCAGCGCCCACGGCGTGCCCAAGGCGGTGCGCCACGAGGCCGACGAGCGCGGCTTCACCGTGTTCGACGCCACCTGCCCGCTGGTCACGAAGGTCCACGTCGAGGTGGCCAAGCTCCACAAGGAAGGCTACGAGTTCATCATGATCGGCCACAAGGGCCACCCCGAGGTCGAGGGCACGATGGGCCAGCTCAGCGAGGGCATCTACCTGGTCGAGGACGTCGACGACGTTGCCCGGGTCGAGGTGCAGCGCCCCGACCGCCTGGCCGTGGTGACCCAGACCACCCTGTCGGTCGACGATGCCGCCGACATCCTGGCCGCGGTGCGCGAGCGCTTTCCGCTGGTGCGTGAACCCAAGCAGCAGGACATCTGCTATGCCACCCAGAACCGCCAGGACGCCGTGAAGATGCTCGCGCCCCAGGTCGACATCGTGGTGGTGGTCGGCAGCCCCACCAGCTCCAACAGCAACCGGCTGCGTGAAGTGGCCGCCCGCCTGGGCACCGATGCCTACATGGTCGACCAGCCTGAAGACCTGCGACCCGAATGGTTCGAGGGCAAGCGGCGTGTGGGCCTGACCGCGGGCGCCTCGGCCCCGGACATCCTGGTCCAGCAGGTGGTCGACCGGCTCAAGTCGCTCGGTGCGGTGTCGGTGCGCCGCATGCCCGGCACGCCCGAGACGGTGCGTTTCCCGCTGCCCAAGGGGCTGGGCGACCGCTCCATGGCCGAAGCCGCCGCGGCTGCCGACGCCGACGCACCATCCGCCGCCCCGGACGCGGCAGCGCGCTGAGCGCCGCCGCACACCCCGCCGCCGCACCTCTCGCCGCCGCAATTCCCATCACCCCGCTACGACCCCACAAGAACGACCCATGCTTGACATCACCCTGCTGCGCAAGGACCTCGACGGTGTGGCCACCCGCCTGGCCACCCGCAAGTCGCCCCAACCCTTCCTCGACGTCGAGCGATTCGCCAGCCTCGAGACCGAGCGCAAGTACATCCAGACCCGCACCGAAGAGCTGCAGGCCCGTCGCAACAGCCTGTCCAAGCAGATCGGCCAGCTCAAGGCCAAGGGTGAGGACACCGCGCCCGTGATGGCTGAAGTGGGGGGCATCGGCGACGAGCTGAAGCATTCCGCCGAACGCCTGGAGGTGATCCAGCACGAACTGGCCCAGATGCTGATGTCCGTGCCCAACCTGCCGCACGAGAGCGTGCCGGTGGGTGGCGATGAAGCGGCCAACGTCGAGGTGCGCCGCTGGGGCACGCCGCGCAGCTTCGACTTCAAGCCACGCGACCACGTCGACCTGGGCGCCCCGCTGGGCCTGGACTTCGACACCGGCGCCAAGCTGTCGGGCGCACGCTTCACCTTCATGCGCGGGCCCATTGCCCGGCTGCACCGGGCGCTCGCGCAGTTCATGCTCGATGTGCAGACCACCGAGCATGGCTACACCGAGTGCTACACCCCCTACATCGTGAACCGCGAGGTGCTCGAAGGCACCGGGCAGTTGCCGAAGTTCAAGGAAGACATGTTCTGGGTGCTGCGCGGCGGTGACGAGAACTCGCCCGAGCAGTACCTGATCTCGACCTCCGAGATCTCGCTCACCAACACCGTGCGCGACCAGATCGTGCCGCTGGAGTCGCTGCCGATCAAGCTCACCGCCCACAGCCCGTGCTTCCGCTCCGAGGCCGGCAGCGCAGGGCGCGACACACGCGGCATGATCCGCCAGCACCAGTTCGACAAGGTCGAGATGGTCCAGGTCGTGCACCCCGAGAAGAGCTACGAGGCGCTCGAAGAGATGGTCGGCCATGCCGAGGCCATCCTGAAGAAGCTGGAGCTGCCCTACCGGGTCATCACGCTGTGCACCGGCGACATGGGTTTTGGCGCCACCAAGACCTATGACCTCGAGGTCTGGCTGCCGGCCCAGGACACCTATCGCGAGATCAGCTCCTGCTCCAACTGCGAGGCCTTCCAGGCGCGCCGCATGCAGGCCCGCTTCCGCAACGCCCAGGGCAAGCCCGAACTGGTGCACACGCTCAACGGCTCCGGCCTGGCGGTCGGCCGCACCCTGGTGGCCGTGCTCGAGAATCACCAGCGCGCCGACGGCTCCATCGCCATCCCGGCGGCTTTGCAGCCCTATCTGGGCGGGGCTTCCGAACTGCGCGCGTGACAGGCTATAATTGCAAGCTTCGCTGACTCAGCGAGACCACACGCAAAAGTAGCACCCAGGAAAGGTGGCAGAGTGGTCGAATGCGCCGGACTCGAAATCCGGTATACAGTTTTACTGTATCGAGGGTTCGAATCCCTCCCTTTCCGCCAAAGACAGGTTTTGCGGTGGTCACCAACTCCCGCTGAACCTTCCACAAAGCCCCGCCAGACGGGGCTTTGTCGTTCATGGGCGTTGTTGGCTCATCTGTTGGCTCAACTTGATGACGGGCCCGTGTCGGGTGCATCCTTCACGTCAGTACAAGGGGTCACCGTGAACCGCCTGCTTGCCTTCTACTATGGCTCGCTCCCTGACCACCGTGGGCGCATGCTGGCCGAGATCCTCCAGCAGGACGATGTCTGGCTGGAGGCCACGCACGACTACATCCAGTGGCTGTTCCCGCTCGACGAGCCTAGCCGCGTCACGCCCGATGCGCCATTGGTCGACGGCGAGACGGGCCGGCTTTTCCGAACGGACGAGATTCTGCAGCGTCACCTGCGCGCCGCACTGGTACGGATGTTGCGCTTTTTCGGCCTGCGCTTCGATGGCACAAACCTGAGGCAGGCCGACAACTGGCCGCAGCGCAAGACCGAGTGGTTCACGCAGAGCACCCACAACAGCCTGCGCATCACCCGCATCCTGAAAAGCATGATGCTGCTGGGGCTGCAACGCGATGCCATAGCCCTGGCTGCCGGCCTGGAGCAGCTCTGCAAGACGGACCCCGAATGCGGTGTGTCGGCCGAGTCGAGGATTCACTGGCGGGAGGCCGTGAAGCGCCAGGGTGACCGCTGAACGATCGGTGCGCGCGGCGGCTTCCGCCGACGGCCGCACCTGGCCGGCCCTCGACTCGCGCATGGTTCGTCGATCATCCGTATGCCTGCATGAAATGACAAAAACCTCAATAAAATCAATGACTTGATGTGGGTTCCGGGGTAAAATCGAGGTCATTCAACGGGCCGCCGGAAAGGGCATTGACGATGACGACCAAAGCACACCAATTGGCAGCGCGAGTGGCCAGCGGCGACTGGCTGTCATCGCGGACCCGCATGACCCCCATGACCCCCGAACAACAGGCTCTGGCAGATGAGTGGGCTGCGGCGTGGAAGAAGGCGCAAGATGAATCGATCCTGACCGGATTGGCTGTGCGCGTGGTGGCGCCGCCGAGCAAAGAGCCTTCTCGGTCCTGAGTTTGGACGCAGCTCTGGCCATGTGGCTGGCGCTCGACCCTCACCCCAGCCCTCTCCCTGGAAGGGAGAGGGAGTTCATCCGGCGGGTGATCGCCGTTTGCTGCTCCCTTGGGATCACAAAGCCGCTGACGCAGCCCTACCGGCTCGCCGCGTGCTTTGCTCCCTCTCCCGCGGGCGGGAGAGGGTGCGCGGCTGCAAGTCGCCCCGGCGGTCGAACTCAGTTCTGGCGGCCTGGCGCCGAGTGCGCGACGGCGGGTAACAGGCGCAACCTGCCTTCGCTTCGCGACAGCACGCCGCGCTTCTCGAGTGCCGACACGCAGCGATACAGCGCCTCGTGGGTCACACCGATCTCTCGGGCCAGGGTCTTGAGCCCGGCATCCAGCGGGATGCCCGTGGCACCGCCTTCGGTTCGCAGCAGGTGCAACAGCCGTGCCTCAACCGTATTCAGGCTGAGGCGTTCACACTGCAGCCGCAGGCGGCGCACTTCCTGCGCCTGCATGCCGATCCAGCGCAGCGCGAAGGCCGTGTCGTCACGCAGGGCGTCGAGCACGGCCTGGCGCGGGACCCGGGCCAGCGTCGTGTCGGTCGCCGCGACGGCGTCGCAGTGGTAGCGCGCTGACAGCAGGCTGGCCTCGGCGACCAGGCCCTGTCTCACACGTTGCAGCACGACCGCTTCGCCGTCTTCGCTGAGGCGGTGCAGCACCACTTCGCCGGCATCCACGAAATGCATCCAGGACGGACGAGCGCCCGTTGCGAACAGGCGTTTGCCGCGGGGCAGGTGCCGCAGTTCACACAGCGCGTGCAGCGCGCGGGGCAGCAAGGCGCCCAGGTCGCCGGGCAGGGTGGGCAGGGCAGGGTCCATATGATCGAAATCATAGGCCCGAATCGCGCACCGACAGGACACTCTCGTTCATCCTGCGGTGCCCCGACCTGGATGGGTCGAGCGGCACAGTGCCCGTCCTCGAACCCTGTGCCATTGCCCATGAAACCACGCCTTCTCTCGCGCCGTCCTGGTCTCGTTGCCGCCCTCATGCTCGCCGGCATGGCCTGGGCGGGCGGGCTGCCCTTCGACTTTGTTCACCACGGCCACTTCCAGCGCATGGTGCACACCGCCGACCTGTCCGGGACGGTGGCCCTGGCGTCCTTGCCGCAGGCGGCTGGCACCTGGGGCGTCGGCGCCACGGCCGGTCTGCAAGGCGAGATCGTCCAGATCGACGGGCGCCTGCTGGTGAGCCCCGGCACCGACCCGATGGGGCGCGTTCGGGCACCGCACGACGGCGAACAGGCGGTGCTTTTTGCCGGTGCCCGCGTGCAGGCCTGGCACGACATCACGGTGCCACACGACATGGACTCAGCGGCCTTCGAGGCGTTTGTTCAGGACCAGGCCCGGGCACAGGGCCTGGCGCCAGAGCAGCCCTTCGTGTTTCGGGTGGAGGGCCGCTTCCCGCACTTGCTGTGGCATGTCGTGACGGGCGAGCGGGCGCCAGCCGGGGCCCATGGTGCGCACGCGGCGCACGGCGGAGGGCATGCCAACAAGCGGTCCGACATGCGCATGTTTCGCCAGCCCGGGGCGAGCGGCCAGCTGATCGGCGTCTACAGCGGCAAGGCGCTCGAGGGCGTGGTCTCGCACCCGGGGGAGCGGTATCACCTTCACTTTGCCGATGCGGGTGCCACGGTGTCCGGCCACGTCGACCGCTACAGCGTGGCGGCCGGTGCGGTGCTGAAGCTGCCCCGTCGCTGAGCCGCATCGGTACGGCCCAGCCGGCTTCGTCGTATGGTTGGGGTCCGATCGAGCAGCCGCGGCTGCCTCAGGACACTGACATGCGACCTTCCGTTTCCCGCCCCGTTCATCGGCGCACGCCGCCCGCTCTCCATGGCCGCGGCCATCACGCTGCGCCCTGCGCGAGGGTGTCGTCATGATGGCCTTGCGAGGACTTGCACTGCTGTTGCTGCTCCAGTCGGTGGGTGAGGCCGCGGTGCGGCTGATGGGCTGGGCGGTGCCCGGGCCGGTGGTGGGGCTGATCCTGCTGCTGCTGGCGCTGGCTGCGCCACCGCTGCGCGCTCCGGTGGCCGCGGCGGCCGAACTGCTGCTGGGGCACCTGTCCTTGCTGTTCGTGCCGGTCGGGGTGGGGGTCATCACGCACCTGGAGCTGCTGGCCGACCAGGGTGTGCGTCTGCTGGTGGCCATCGTGTTGTCGACCTGGGTGGGGCTGGCCGTCACCGCACTCGTGTTGCGGGCCGCTCTGCGCCGGACCGCAGGAGCCAGCCATGGCTGACTTCGTGCAGTTGTGGACCTACCTGGCCTCCACACCCCTGTTCGGCCTGACGGCCACGCTGGCGACCTATGTGATGGCGCAGGGCTTCTACGAACGCATGGGCCACGCGCCCTGGGCAAACCCGGTGCTGTGGTCGGTGGTGCTGATCGGCGCCGTGCTGCTGCTCACCCACACACCGTATCCGACCTACTTTGCGGGCGCGCAGTTTGTCCATGTGATGCTGGGGCCGGCAGTTGTCGCGCTGGCCTGGCCGCTGTGGCAACGACGCTCGGTGCTCAAGCGGCAGGGGGTGGCGCTGGTTGCGGCCGGGCTGGCAGGCGGTGTGGCCGCAGCAGCCAGCGCGGTGGGTATCGGCTGGGCGTTGGGCCTGGAGCCCGAGGTGGTGCGTTCACTGGCACCCAAGTCGGTCACCGCCCCGGTGGCGATGGGCATTGCCGAGCGGCTGGGCGGCATTCCGGCCCTGGCGGCGGTGTTTGCGGTGCTCACCGGCATGGTGGGTGCACTGTCGGGCAAGTACCTCTTCGATCTGCTGGGTGTGCACGACTGGGCAACGCGCGGCTTTGCCATCGGCACCGCCTCGCATGGCATCGGGGCGGCGCGGGCGCTGCAGGTGCATCCCGATGCCGGCGCCTATGCCGGGCTTGCGCTGGGCCTGCAGGTCGTGCTGGCCTCACTGCTGATGCCGCTGGCGCTGGGTTGATCGCTGCGGCGGTGCAGGCGCGCCGGTCAGCGCCCGCACCCGACGCCAGCACCCGAGACTTCACTCGATGCTCACTCCGGCCTTTTTCACGAGCCGGGCGTACTTGTCGAGTTCGGACTTGAAGAACTGCGCCGCAGCCTCGGGCGTGCCGGGGTTGATCACATTGCCCTGGCGGGCCATGGCCTCGCGCACCTCGGGCGTGGCCATGGCCGTGACGAACGCCGCATGGATGCGCCTGACCTCGGCGGCGGGCAGGCGAGCCGGTGCCACGACGGCAAACCACCCTTCGAGCTGATAGTTCGGCAGGCCCTGTTCGGCCAGCGTGGGCACGTCGGGCAGGGCCGGCACCCGGGCTGCACTGCCCACGCCGATGGCACGCAGCGCGCCACTCTTGAGGTGGCCCTGCACGGCCGGCACGGCCAGCACCCCCAGTTCGACCTGGCCGCCGATGAGGTCAGCCGTCATCGGACCCACACCCTTGTAGGGGATGTGCTTCATGTTCACGCCGGCCTCGTCGACGAACATTTCTGCGGCCAGGTGCAGGATGGTGCCGTTGCCGGAGGACGCGTAGTTGTAGTCGCCCGGGCGCGCCTTGAGCAGTGGCACCAGCTCCTGCACGTTGCGCGCGGGCAGCTTGTTGGGGTTGATGACCAGCACGAAGGGCGTGGAGCCCAGCACCGAGATAGGTGTGATGTCGGCGAGCGAATCGAACGGCATCTTCTTGTAGACGCTGGGGTTGACCACATGGTTGTTCGACACCACACCGATCGTCAGGCCGTCGGCCGGCGCTTTCACGATGGCCGAGGTGCCGGTGATGCCGCCGGCGCCCGGCAGGTTCTCGATCACCACGGGCTGGCCCAGTGCCTTGGACAGCGACGGCCCGACGGCGCGCATGATGGTGTCCACACCCGAGCCGGCGCCCACCGGCAGCACGACCCGCAAGGGGCGGTCCGGGGCCGTCTGGGCGATGGCCTGGAGCGGGATCGCGCTCAGGCCCAGCGTGAAGGCCAGGGCGGCGTGCAGGGTCAGGCGGCGTGATGGGTGGCGGGTCATGGGGGTCTCCTTGTGGCTGTGGTGCAGGTTGTGTCGGATTCAGGCTTGGCGATCGCGCCGCAGTTGCGCGAGGACTTCGTCGGTGTGTTCACCCACGGCCGGCAGGGCATGACGCACTGGCGGACGGCGGCCACCGAGCGTGATCGGCAGCAGCACGACGTCGGTCGTGCCACCGTCGTCGGTCTGCATCGGCACCAGGCCGCCGCTTTCACGCAGGTGGGGGTCGTCGACGAGCTGCTCGGGCCGCACGATCGGCGCGTAGGGCAGCCCGGCGGCCTCCAGCTTGCGCGACAGTTCCTCGATGCCGTGCCGGGCGAGCGTTTCGCCCAGTCGCTGCAGCAGTTCGGGCCGCACCTTCAGGCGCTGCTCGTTCGTGGCCAGTTGAGGGTCGTCGAGCAGGTCGTGGCGATCGAGCACCTTGCACAGCGTGGCCCACTGTCTGTCGCTGACCGCACCGATGAACAGCTGTTCGCCGTCAGCCACGGTGAAGACGTCATAGACCGTCCACGGCGACACGCGCGACGGCATGGGCGGGGGCGGGGACTGCGTCATCAGGTACTGCTGCATGTGCTGGGCGCACAGGAAGACGCAGTTCTCGTACAGCGCGCTCTGCACTTCCTGGCCGCGCCCGGTGCTGCGCCGCTCGTAAAGCGCGGCCAGCACGCCGATCACCCCGAACATGCCACCCATGATGTCGTTGACCGAGGTGCCTGCGCGCAGCGGGCGCCCCTGCGGTCCGGTCATGTACGACAGACCGCCCATCATCTGCACCACTTCGTCGAGGGCGAGGCGGTTTTCGTAAGGGCCGGGCAGGAAGCCCTTGTGCGAGACGTAGATCAGCGACGGAATGCGTTCCGAGAGGCTGGTGTGGTCGAGCCCGAGCGCGGCCATGCGGCCGGGGCGGAAGTTCTCGATCACGACGTCGCTGCGGGCGATCAGTTCGAGCGCGGTGGCCTGGCCCTCGGGCGTGTCGATGTCGAGCACGACACTCTTCTTGTTGCGGTTGAAGGTGCGGAAGAATCCCACCCCCACACCGCTGAGCTGACGCGTCTTGTCGCCGCCGGGCGGCTCGATCTTGATGACCTCGGCCCCCAGGTCGGCCAGGATCATGCCGCACGACGGGCCCATCACCATGTGGCTGAACTCGATGACGCGAATGCCCGACAGGGGCAGGTTCATGGCAGGGGATGCGGGTGTGTCGTTCATGACGTCAGGCCGGTTGGGTTGGGGGGGTGACACGCGGCAGGCCGGCGCGCCAGAGCGTGCCGTGCAGCGCCTCGCCATGCAGCCACTCGGCCACCTGTGCGCGCAGTGCGAGCAGCGCGTGCAGGTCGATGCCGGTGTGCTGGCCCATGCGCTCGAACATGAACGCCATGTCCTCGCTGGCCGCGTTGCCGCTGGCGCCCGGCGCGTGCGGGCAGCCGCCGATGCCGGCGAGTGAGGCATCGAAGCGGCGAATGCCCAGTTGCCAGGCGGCAAAGCTGTTGGCCAGGGCCAGGCCCCGGGTGTCGTGAAAGTGGCCGCAATGCAGCCGATCACCGGCAATGCGCAGCGCCCGTTCGAACAGGCGCGAGACGCTGGCCGGGTCGGCATGCCCCACGGTGTCGGCCAGGCTGACGCGGTCGGCGCCGGCATCGAGCAGGGCCTGCATCAGGCGCAGCACGTCGTCGGGTGCCACCTCACCTTGCAGCGTGCAGCCGAAGGCCGTGCCCACACCGCCTTCGATCAGCGTGCGCGATCCGGCCGCGTCGCGGGCCGCACGGATGCGCGCCAGCTCGGCCACCACCTCGTCAGGTGTCTTGCGCAGGTTGGCCAGGCTGTGGGCGTGGCTTGCCGACAAGGGCAGCACCATCAGGTCAGCCTGCGCTGCGATGGCACGTTCCGCCCCTTTGAGATTGGGCACGAGCACCGACGCGGTGAGCCCCGGCAGGCCGCGCGCAAAGGCCAGCACCTCTGCCGTGTCGGCCAGTTGTGGCAGCAGGCGTGCCGGGACGAAGGATCCGACCTCGATCTCCGTCTGGCCGGCCGCATGGGCACGACGCACCCATTCGAGCTTGTGCGCCGTGGGCAGGACGGTGGCAATGCTCTGCAGCCCGTCGCGCAGGCCGACCTCACGCACGACAACTCGGGAAGGGGTTGAGTTCACAGGGGTATCCGTTGCAGGTCTCGGTGCCATGAACTCTAGACATTCCAGCGCAGGCGAAAAGCGGTATTTGGGAAGCCGATTCGTTCCGGAATGGAATGTCACAATCGCGCCAGGAGGCCAGCATGCCGCGCCTGTTCGATCCCGTGACACTCAAGCTTTTCGTGGCCGTCTGCGAAGAGCGCAACATCGCCCGCGCCGCCGAGCGTGAAGCCATCGTGGCGTCGGCCATCAGCAAACGCATCGCGGCCATCGAAGGCCAGGTCGGCGTGGCGCTGCTCAAGCGCGGTCGGCGCGGCATCGAACCCACGGCAGCGGGCGAGGTCCTGCTGCGGCAGTCGCGCGAGGTGCTGGGCATCATGGAGCGCATGCATGCCGAACTCGGTGCCTTCAGCGGGGGTGCACACGGCAGCGTGCGGGTACTGGCCAGCCTGTCGGTCCTGACCGAGTTCCTGCCGGACGACATCGGCAGCTTCCTCGTGGCCTATCCGGTGATGCGGGTGAGCCTCGAAGAGCGTGTCAGCACCGAGATCGTGCGCAGCGTGCGTGAAGGCGCCGCCGACTTCGGCGTGCTGTGGGATGCCGGCGACCTGAGTGGCCTGCAGACGGTGCCCTACCGCAGCGACCATGTGCACGTCATCCTGCACCCGGGCCATCCGCTGGCGGGCCGCCGGCGGCTGCGTTTCGATGAATGCCTGACGCACGACACCGTGGGCGTGCTGCCGGGCAGCATCATGGAAACCACCTTGCGCCGCTACGCTGCGCTGGCCGGTGGGGCCTGGGTGCCGCGGGTGCAGGTCTCGACCTTCGATGCGGCCTGCCGCATCGTGGCTGCGCGGCTGGGCCTGGCGATCCTGCCGCGCGAGTCGGCCGAACCCTATGCGACGGCGCTGGGCCTGACGATGGTGCCGCTGGTCGATGCATGGGCCCACCGCCGTTTCGTGATCTGCCTGCGCTCGCATGACACGCTGTCGGCCAGCGCGCGGCTGCTGCTCGATCATCTGGTGGCGCGCGCCGCCACCGCCTGACTCGGGCCGCCCCACACCGGGTCAAGCGGCAATGCACTCCCTAAGTCGCAGGGTGTGCGCGGCCGCACACCTCTCCGATACTCGGCGCTCCTTCCATGCATCGGGAGCCTGCCTGTGGATGTCATCGACCTGCTTTGCCGCCCAGCCACCCGGGTGGCCCTGCCTGTGGCCTGCTGCCTGGCCCTGAGCGCAGGGTCTGCCTTGGCACAGTCGCAACCCCAGACCCGCCCGGCGGCTGCAGGCCAGAGCCTGCTCGTGCTCGACGCCTCGGGCTCGATGTGGGGCCAGATCGGCGGGCGCACCAAGATCGAGATCGCCCGCGAGGCCGTGGCCGGCATGCTGGCCAGCTGGCCGGCCGGGCAGGCGCTCGGACTGATGGCCTACGGGCATCGCAGCAAGGGCGACTGCAACGACATCGAGCTGCTGCGTGAGCCGGGCGCGCTCGATCGTGCGGGTTTCCAGGGGGCTGTGAACGCCCTCCAGCCCAAGGGCATGACACCCATCACCGCCTCGGTGCGCCAGGCCGCGCAGCGGCTGCGTTCCAGCGAGCAGAAGGCCACGGTCATCCTGGTGTCCGACGGCGAGGAAACCTGCCAGGCCGACCCCTGTGCCCTGGGCAAGGAGCTGGAGCAGCAAGGCGTCGACTTCACGGCCCACGTGATCGGTTTCGACATCGCCCGAGGCAGCAAGGCCGAGCAGCAGCTCCAATGCCTGGCCCGCAGCACCGGCGGGCGCTACCTGGACGCGCGCGACGCCGGCTCGCTCAGCGATGCCCTGCGTTCGGTGGCCAAGGCGCCACCGCCTGCGCCGGCCGTCAAGACCACCACCGGCCAGGAGTGGCTGCCCGACACGCAACTGTGGTGGGAGGCAGGCACCCAGATCGAAGGGGCACGGCATCCCCGCGAGCACGAGCTGGGTGTGAGGGAATTCACGAAATCCCAGACCGCGCGCGACTGCCAGGCCCTGTGCACCGCGCACCCGGCCTGTGGCGCCTGGGTCTACAACCCGGCGGGCAGCCACTTCATCGACCACCCGCGCTGTGACCTCAAGGGCCTGGGCGGGGCGCTGACCGCCGAGCAGATGGGCGCCGGCGAGGGCTGGGTCTCGGGCGTGAAGCCCGGCAGCAAGGTGATGCTGCAGCGCTGACGGCGCCGCCACGACGCACATTTTCGACAACCTGCCACGGAGGTATTCATGGCCATTCGTTACTGTCTTGTCGCCGCGACGGCGGCGCTTGCACTGACTGGCATCAGCGCACCGGCCTGGGCCGCGGGCCAAGGCGGCGGCATCGTGATCCGCGCCCAACCGGGCGGCAAGAACCCGGCGTTCTGCATGCCGCAGTGGTCCATCGCCAATGAAACCGGCCAGGACATCGGCGCCCTGTTGATCCAGCTCGAATGGCGCAACCGGGCTGGTCAGGTGCTGCAGCCGGTGGGCGAGTACGGCACGATGGTCGATCGCTTCAAGTCCGGTCTGCGCAAGGACATGTCGATGGCCGGCTTCCCCGGCGCGTGTGCCGATCTGCAGCTGGTCGTACGCACCTATGCGTGCCGCAATGCCGACGCCGTTCGCATGCCTTGCCCGGGGCCGGTGCGGGCCGAAGCGCCCGGTGCGGTGCGTGTGGATCTCACCGGCGCCGCCGAAGGCCGGATGAAGGGTGCGGTCGAACCGCGCTGACCTGCCCGGTACGGCAGGCCTGGGCTAAGCTCGGGCATGTCCACCGAAGTTCGCGTCCTGAGCGTCATCCCTCCGATGACGCAGCTCAACACGCCCTATCCGTCCACCGCCTACCTCACCGGCTTCCTGCGTGAGCGCGGCGTCGACGCCACCCAGGTCGACCTGGCCCTGGCGCTGGTGCTCAGGCTGTTCACCCCCGAGGGGCTGGAGGCCCTGCGCGAGCGTGCACTGGCCCGGCCCGAGGCCGAGCGCAGCGCCAGCGTGGCCGCCTTCCTGGCGCAGTTCGACAGCTACCGCAGCACCATCGCGCCCGTGATCCGCTTCCTGCAGGGTGGCGACGCCACGCTGGGCTACCGCATCGCGATCCGCGGGCTGCTGCCCGAGGGGCCGCGCTTTGCGCCGCTCGACGCCTACAGCGGCTCCGGCCTGGGCGACGACGGCGGCGACCCGCTGGCCTGGGCCTTCGGTGCGCTGGGCACGCATGACAAGGCGCGCCACCTGGCCACGCTGTACCTGAATGATCTGGCCGACGTCGTGCGCGATGCGGTGGACGAACGCTTCGAGTTCGTGCGGTATGCCGAGTCGCTGGCCCGTGCCCAGGCCAGCTTCGAGCCGCTGGCCCAGGCGCTGGCGGCCCCGCCCACGCTGATCGACAACCTGCTGCAGGCCCTGACGCTCGAGGCCCTGGCCGCGCACCGCCCCAGCCTGGTGCTGCTGTCGGTGCCTTTTCCTGGCGCCGTCTATGCGGCCCTGCGCATCGGCCAGACCATCAAGGCCACCCACCCCGAGGTGAAGGTGGCGCTCGGCGGGGGCTTCGTGAACACCGAGCTGCGAGAGCTGTCCGAGCCGCGGCTGTTCGACTTTGTCGACTACGTCACGCTCGACGCCGGCGAACGCCCGCTGCTGGCGCTGATCGAACACCTGGGCGGCCAGCGCGGGCCGCAGCGTCTGGTGCGCACCTTCGTCCGTTCGCCCGAGGGGCGCGTGCAGTACGTCAACTGGCCCGAGCCGGACATCCCCTTCGAGTCGGTCGGCACGCCGACCTGGGACAACCTGCCCATCCACCGCTACCTCGGCCTGCTGGACATGCTCAACCCCATGCACCGCCTGTGGAGCGACGGCCGCTGGAACAAGCTCACGGTAGCCCACGGCTGCTACTGGAAGAAATGCAGCTTCTGCGATGTGGGGCTCGATTACATCGGCCGCTATGAAACCGCCACCGCGCAGACCCTGGCTGATCGCATCGAGCGCATCGTTGATGAAACCGGCCAGACCGGCTTTCACTTCGTCGATGAGGCTGCCCCCCCCAAGGCCCTGAAGGCGCTGGCCGAAGAGCTGCTGCGGCGCCAGCTGCAGATCTCCTGGTGGGGCAACATCCGCTTCGAGAAGACCTTCACGCCTGCGCTGGCCGAACTGCTGGCCCAGAGCGGCTGCATCGCGATGAGCGGCGGGCTGGAGGTGGCCAGCGACCGCCTGCTGACGCTGATGAAAAAGGGCGTGTCGGTCGAGCAGGTCGCCCGCGTGACCCGGGGCTTCACCGAGGCGGGCATCCTGGTGCATGCCTACCTGATGTACGGTTTTCCGACCCAGACCCTGCAGGACACGGTGGACGCGCTCGAGTATGTGCGGCAGTTGTTCGAGAACGGCTGCATCCAGAGCGGCTTTTTTCACCGCTTTGCCTGCACCGTGCACTCGCCGGTGGGCCAGAACCCCGCCGAGTACGGCATCGAGCTCATGCCGCTGCCGCCGGTCAGCTTCGCGAAAAACGATGTCGGGTTCATCGACCCGACACCGATGCCCGAGGGGGTCGACCATGACCTGCTCGGCCAGGGGCTGCGCAAGGCGCTCTACAACTACATGCACGGCCTGTGCATCGAGGACGACGTGCGCCGCTGGTTTGATCACCTGCCGTGCCGGGTGCCGCGGCCGACCGTGAAGCGCCGCCGCATCGCCGCGGCCCTTGAACTGCAGTGACAGGCGGGCCCAACACGCGGCAGCATGCCGCTAACATAGCCCGAACTTTGTAACCGAGGAGGGTGCGCGATGCCGGTGATCGTGGTGGCCAATCCGAAGGGGGGCGTGGGCAAGTCGACGCTGTCGACCAACCTGGCCGGCTATCTCGCGGCCCAGGGCCACAAGGTGATGCTGGGCGACGTCGACCGCCAGCAGTCGGCCCGCACCTGGCTGCAGCTGCGTCCTGCCGCAGCCCGAACGATCGCCAGCTGGGACGTCGCCCACGACCACATCGTCAAGCCGCCCAAGGGCACCACGCATGTGGTGCTTGACACCCCGGCCGGGCTGCATGGCCGGCGCCTCGACGAGGTGCTCAAGCTGGCCGACGAGATCATCGTGCCGCTGCAGCCCAGCATCTTCGACATCTATGCCACGCGCGACTTCATCACCCAGATCCTGCAGCACCGCAAGTCGGACCGGGTGCGCGTGGGCGTGGTGGGCATGCGCGTGAAGGAAGGCACCATTGCCGCCGACCAGCTCAAGGCCTTCGTGGCCTCGCTGGAAGTGCCGGTGATCGGCTACCTGCGCGACACGCAGCACTATGTGCACCTCGCCGCGCGCGGCCTCACGCTCTGGGACGTCAGCCCCGGCCGGGTCGAGCGCGACCTCGAACAATGGCAGCCGATCCTGAGGTGGGTCGAGCAGTGACGGCGGTGGGCACGGCCAGGCCGATCATCATGCGGCCGGCCCTCTCCCCCAACCCCTCTCCCGCACGCGGGCGAGGGGAGCCAACGCGCCTCACGCCACTGCATGCTCCCTCGCCCCCGGACACGGGGGAGAGGGCTGGGGAGAGGGGGCAGCGCCCGTACAACAAAGCACACAGGGCCTTGCTGGCCCTCTCCCCCAACCCCTCTCCCGCAAGCGGGCGAGGGGAGCCAACGCGCCTCACGCCTCTGCATGCCACCTCGCCCCCGGACACGGGGGAGAGGGCTGGGGAGAGGGGGCTGCACCCGTACACCCAACCACACCGGGCCTGGCCCGACACATCAGACCGAGAGGGGACATGAGGGTATTCGAGACACTTTCCGAGCTGCAACCGCTTGTGGGACAGATGCTCGGCACCAGCGACTGGGTGAGCATCGAACAGGAGCGCGTCAACCTGTTCGCCGAAGCCACCGGCGATCACCAGTGGATCCACACCGACCCTGAACGCGCCGCCCAAGGCCCGTTCGGTGCGCCTATCGCGCATGGTTTCCTGACCCTGAGCCTGCTGCCGACGTTTTTCGAGTCCGGCTTCGAGGTGCGCCAGACCCGCATGGGGGTCAACTACGGCCTCAACAAGGTGCGCTTTCCGGCACCCGTGCCGGTGGGCAGCCGCCTGCGCGCGCACTTCAAGCTGCTTGACTTCCAGCCCATCGACCAGGGCGGTGCGCAGATCACGATCGAGGTGACGGTCGAATGCGAGGGGCAGTCCAAGCCCGTGTGCGTGGCCGAATCCATCACGCGACGCTATCCGTGAATCCGTCCCTCTTTTGGGGGGACAGTGAAACCAGGGTGCCCGGGAGGGCCGGTGCTCCTTTAGCATTCGTGCCCAACTGAAACAACATGTGCGCCTGCTGGCGTCGGGGGAAAACCATGCGAGTGCTCCTGGTGGACGACCATCCCTTGATCCTGTCTGCCCTGCAGACGGTCATCCAGGGTCTGGGTGACGGTGTGCAGGTGGTGGGGGTGGGCAGTGGCCGGGCAGCACGCGAGGCACTGAAAGCCGACGCCAACTACGACCTGGTGCTGCTCGACCTTCAACTGGGCGACACCAGCGGCTTCGACCTGTTGTCCGAGTTCCGCCAGGCCTACCCGGCCCTGCCGGTGGTGGTGATCTCCGCCTCCGACCGGGCCAGCGACGTGATCCGCTCGATCGACATGGGTGCGATGGGCTTCGTGCCCAAGCGCGCGAGCAACGAGACCCTGTTCGACGCGCTGCGCATGGTGATGTCCGGTGGCATCTACGTACCGCCCATGTCCATGGGCTCGGACGGCAGCGCAGGCAGCGGGCAGGGCACACATCACGGGAGCGAATCGCTCGACGTGGTCGGCACGCAGGCCTCGCAAAGCGACTTCCAGACCCAGCCCTCGCTGGCGTCACTGGGACTCACACCACGCCAGACCGATGTGCTCGCGCTGCTGCTTCAGGGCAAGCCCAACAAGCTCATCGCCCGCGAACTGGGCCTGTCGGTCGAAACCGTCAAGGACCACGTCGCGGCCGTGCTGCGTGCCCTGGGGGTGAACTCACGCACACAGGCCGTGCTGGCGGTCAGCCAGATGACGCAGCAGCATGGGGGGTTCTCGACCTGGCGGGCGACGCAGCGCTGACACGACACGCGTACTTGCTTCAGGTTCGTCATGCGTGTTGCCATCATCTCCGTCTTCACCGACTACCACCGAAAAGGCGCTCATCACCGCGGCGGGCTGCAGCCCCAGATCGGGCCGCTGATCGCCGGGCTGCTGCCCGACTGGTGCGAAGTCGACATCATCAACGACACCTGGGACGACCCGGACTGGTCCCGCAGCTACGACCTGGTCTTCCTGTCATGCGTGCATGCCGACTGGGACCGTGCCCGCCAGATCTCGCACTACTTCCGGCGCCGTGGCGCCAAGACGGTGCTCGGCGGCGGCATGGCCGGCACCTATCCCCAGTTGTGCCAGCCTTACTTTGATGCCGTGGTGATCGGCGACCCCGAAGACACGGTGGGCCGTGTGGTCGCGGACGCACGAGCCAATCGCCTGGCTCCGGTGTACCGCTCCGCCGGGTACTTTGCAGACCTGGTGCCGGTGCCGCACATCGCGCCGGTGGCCGACAAGCAGATGTTCCCGCTGTCGGTCGAAGCCACCCGCGGCTGCCCCTATGCCTGCGATTTCTGCGCACTCACGGCCGTGGGCACGCGCCATGCGATCCGGCCGGTGGAGTCCGTCGTGCGCGATATCGTGGCCGGCCAGCAGGCGCTGCAGGCCGCCCGCGTGCCGGGCTGGAAGCAGCGGCTGATCGTCTTCTATGACAACAACCTGGCTGGCAACCTCAAGTGGTTCCGCCAGCTGTGCCTGGCCCTCAAGCCGCTGGACGTGCGCTGGGGGGCCTGCCTGACCTTCAACGTGATCGCGAACCGAGAGCTGCTCAAGCTCATGTATGAATGCGGCTGTCGCGCTGTGTTCGTCGGGCTGGAGACCTTCAATCCCGCGACCCTGGCCGACATCCAGAAGCCGCAGAACAACATCGGCAAGATCGCGGAGGCCATCGCGCAAAGCCGTGAGGAAGGCATCCTCGTGATCGCCGGCCTCATCGTGAGCCCGGTGCATGACGATCTGGACTACATCCGGTCCCTGCCGGACCACCTCGACGCCTGTGGCCTGCACGTGCCCAGCTTCGTGTCCTTCGAAACGCCCATTCCGGGTACGCCCTTCTTCGATCGCATGGCCGGCAGCGCGCGCCCGATGTTCCTGCCGAATGCCAACCTGTACGACTTCAGTGCGTACACTCTGGTGCTGCAGCCTCAGCGCGCCGAGCTTCAGCCGTTCCTCGACACCTACCGCGACACGATGGAGCGCATCTACGCACCCGGGCACCGGCTGGCCAAGCTGGCCGACGACCTGCCCAAGCTGCTGCGTCGCGGCTCCTGGACGGCGGCGGCGCTCGATGTAGGCGACATGTGGGCCACCCGGTTCGATCCGGTCCCGGGGCGCACCTTCATGGCCGGCACTGATACGCTGCCGCCCGAGGTCGTGCCCTTCGCTGCGGATGACTTCGATTCCGAAGCGCAGCGCATCGAGATCTGCAGCCCCACCATGGTGACCGACGAGTTCGGTCATGTCCTGCCGGCCTGGCGAGAACACCAGAAGGTGTTCGCGCCGGTGACCCGGCCCGTCAAGGTCCCGGTCAAGTCACCCGTCGTGCAGGAGCAATGAACACGTGAGCAGCCCACCTTCCATTTCCCTCGAAGAGTCCGCAGCAGAACGCGTCAAGCATGAACAGGACAGGCTGCGCGACGACGTGCGCAGCCTGTTCCAGCAGACGCCCGCCTCCATCGTCGGCAATCTTGTCGGCGTGCTCATCCTGATCACGCTCTTCTGGGGCATGGCCCCTGTCAAGGCGTTCATGTCTTGGTGTGTGCCGTTTGCGGCCCTGATGGGCACGCGGTGGGTGCTCTACAAGCGGTTTGCACGGGCCGACGAGCAGGGGCTTGAGGCCCTGCTGGCCTGGCGCAAGACCTGGAACCTGCTCACCGTGGTGACCGGCATGTTCTGGGGCCTGGCGGTGTGGGTGTTCTATCCCTACGGTGGCACGCTGCAGCAGGTGGGCCTGGTCCTCAACGTGTATGGGTACACCTTGGGTTCGATCCAGCTGCTGGCCAATCAGACGCGCGTCTTCCTGGCGTTTGCCGGAGCCAGCCTGCTGCCCACCAGCGCGCGCCTGGCCTACGGACAGGGCATGGCTGGCATTGAGCTGGGCTTGTTGATCCTGCTGTTCTTCGCGATGTCGGCGCTGATGGCGCGCAACTACAAGAAGGTCTACGACAACCTGGTCGACCTGAAGATCCGCACCGAGCTGCTGGCTGACCAACTGCGCCGGCAGATGCTGGTCGCCGAGGCGGCCCGTCAGGATGCAGAAGTGGCCAACCGTGCCAAGACGCAGTTCTTCGCGGCCGCCAGCCACGATCTGCGTCAACCGCTTCACGCCATGGGGCTGTTCGCAGAGGCCTTGCGCAACAAGTCGCGCGACGAGGAAGTCATCAAGCTCGTCAACAGCATCAACAGTTCTGTCGATGCGCTGGAGGGCTTGTTCAGTGAGCTGCTCGACATCACCAAGATCGACACCGGCGCTGTCGATGTGGTGCCGCAGAACTTCGGCATGCGCGAGATGTTTGCCCGCCTGCGGCTGCATTACGAACCCACGGCCTTCGAGAAAGGCCTCCAGCTCAAGCTGCGCGGCGAACAGTGGTTCGCCTATGCCGACCCGGTGCTGGTCGAGCGCATCCTGCGCAATCTGATCTCGAACGCCATTCGCTACACCGAGGACGGCGGGGTGCTCGTGAGCTGCCGGCAGCGCGGTGACAAGCTGATGCTCCAGGTGTGGGATTCCGGCGCCGGCATTGCCGAAAGCGAGCAGGCCCGGATCTTCGAAGAGTTCTACCAGGTCCAGCCTGATCAACCGCTGCCGGCGCATCATCGCAAGGGCCTGGGCCTGGGCCTGGCGATCGTGCGTCGTCTCGCCGACCTGATGGGCACACCGCTGTCACTGCGCTCGCGTCTCGGCCATGGCACGGTGTTCACCCTGATGGTGCCGATGGGCAGAGCCGTGCGGCCCAGCGAGGCCTCGGTCAGCAAGGCACCGCTGGGCATCACGCTGGACCGCAAGCTCATCGTGGTGGTGGAGGACGAACCCGCGGTGCGCGACGGCCTGGAGGTGATGCTCAAGGGCTGGGGCGCCACGGTGGCTGCGTTCGACAGCGTGGCGGCCAGCCAGGGCTGGGCCGAGCAGGCCAGCCAGCAGGGTCTGCTGCCCGACCTGCTGATCGTCGACTACCGCATCGACCACCGCACGACCGGCATCGACGCCATCCGGGCCTTGCGCGAGCGCTTCGGCAAGGCGTTGCCGGCCATCGTCGTCACCGGCAGCACGACCGTGTCGCTCGAAGAAGAGGCGCACGAACACGACTTCCATCTCCTGATCAAGCCGGTCGTACCCAACAAGCTGCGCGCGATGATCGCGTTCAAGCTGGGCGTGCGCGGAAGGTGAACCACTCCATGCCGACATCACTGCACATCGAGTTCCATGTCGACGGCGACGAGCACGTCGAACCACCACAGGCGCAGGGCCCTGGACTCGGCAACGCCTTCGTCCCTGACGAACCTGCGCCGGCCCGCCCGGCGCCGCCGCGGGGACCGCGACCGATGATCGACACCGTACACGGTCAGATCACGGCCACGCAGGTGCTCGAACGCTTTGAAGAGCGACGATCGGCCTGGTACAGCGACGCCCTGGCACCTTTCGTGGCCGGCATCGAACGACAGTTGCGCGAAGAGGCTCGGCTGAGCACCCAGCTGCAAGGGCTGCCGGGGACCGACCATTTCAACCATTGGGCCGGCAAGGGCCGCGCCGGTCCGCAGGCCACGCATGCGGATGGCCGCCTGTATGTCTGGCAGCCAGAGATCTACTGGCTCCACCCCATCGTGCGCCGGCGGGACACACCGCTGAACATGCGTGTGCCGCTGGCCGAGTCCGAGGCCACCCTGGTGGCCGAGCTGGCGCAGCACATGCCACCGGCTTGGCGCGGCAGGCAGGTGGTGGTGCAGCTCGAGATCGAGACCCGCATCTACTGGGGCGGACGTGCCGCGGCAGCAGGCGATGGGGACACGACAGCGAGCGATGCCCCACCGTGGGCGCCTTGCAGTTTCCGCGGGGACGGCATCGCGTTCTCCGACGAACTGGTGCGCATCAGGGGTGAGGAGTCCACCTGGCTGGTGCCCATCAACGATGCCGAGGCGCCGCTGATCCGCCGTACGCTGCGTGCCGGTGTGGGGCTGCTGGTGGCTGTGCCGGTGGTCACCTTCGAACTGCAGGAAAGCTGGTCGATGGCCTGGTTGCAGCGCCATGCCGTGCGTCTGCTGCGCTGGCTGGGTCTGATCCAGGGTACGGCCGACCGCGACCCGACCTTTGCGCAGCGCCTGATCACCGATGAGGCCTATTGGGCCAAAGCCCTCGGGCAACCGGCCACGCCGGACGATCAGCTCAATGCCGCCGCGCGAGCCGGCGCCTGGCTCGCGCCTGCCTCACCGCCCGCCGTGACCCATGCGCCCGGTGAACTCGTGCCCGATGGCCACCTTGTGCTGGTGCATGGGGGCCTGAGCTCGGTGCGTGGCGGCTTTGGCGCGTGGCTTGATCCGAATGCCGACGCAGCGGCCACGGGTACGGCCACCGGTCCCTGGGTGGGCATGCCGCTGCTGGACGACCGCTGTGTGTGGCGCTTCGAGCATGACACCTTCGTGCGTGTGAATCGCAACATCAACCAGCTGATCGATGCGCTCGAACGCAAGGTCATCGGGGGCGCAAGCACCGGGCGACTGGTCATGCTGTCACATTCGCGCGGCGGCAACGTGGTGCGTTTTGCGCTCGACAACCTGCGTCAGCGCTGGCCGGGCTGGGAGTTCCATGGCCTCACGGCAGGCGGGCCGCATGAAGGCACGCCGGTGTTTCGCCATATCGGCAAGCGCTGGTCCGGCGTGGCGCATCTGCTGGGGCTGTTCACCAATGCGGCCAAGGGGGTGCTGACCCCGGAGCAGCTCACCGACCTGATGCTGCTGGAGCGGGCGCTGGCCTATGACATCCCGCCCGGATTCAAGGATGTCGAACCGGCCGGCGTGGCCCGCATGGCGCGCGGCCGAGGGTTGCCCGATGGGCTCATCACCTGGGGTTCCGAATGGAGCCCGGCAGCGTCCACCCACCGCGTCGAGAACTTCTTCGCGCATGTGATCGAGGAATGGGCCGGCCTGGAGGCGGACGGTGATGGTGTTGTGCCCAAACGTTCGGCACTGGCAGGGCTGCCGACGTCGCATGATGCGTCGCCGTCATTCCATACCACCTATTTCGAGCATCCTCCAACGGTGGCCCAGATCCGCACGCAGCTCGAACGCCTGCTGAGCGCGCCCTCCTGCGTGCCCTGAGGCAGACCCGCGGTGAAGAAGGTGGCCCCGGGGCGAGGCCGCCGCCCTGGGCTCAGTGGCCCTTCGCCAGCGACTGCAGCACCTGGGCCGTGAAGGCATCGGCCGGGAAGAAGGTCTCCAGCGCCAGTTCGGCCAGTGTCAGGTCCACCGGCGTGCCGAACACCGTGGTGGTGCTGATCAGGGACAGCACACCGTGGTCTGACTCGTACTGCAGCGGAATGGCCACACCCCCCAGGTCGAGTTCGGCCGAGGCGGGTGTGCGTGCGCGTGGCGCCGCAGGCATGGGATAGGCCTGCAACTCGTCCAGCAAGGCGGTCAGCACGGGGTCACCACTGGCCTCGATCTGGTGATGCAACCGCGCCAGCAGGTGGGAGCGCCACTGAGGCAGGTTCACGATGCGCGGGGCCAGTCCCTTGGGATGCAGGCTGAGCCTGAGCACGTTCACCGGCCCTTGCAGCAGTTCGGTGTCCACGGTCGCGAGGAAGGGTTTCACCGCGTCGTTGGACATCACCAGCGTCCAGTGCCGGTCGACCGCCAGCGCTGGGTAGGGGCCATGGCCGGCCAGCACATGTTCGATCGCAAGGCGGGCCGGGGCCATGGAAGCGTCTGCGAGCGGGCGCTCGGGGAACATCGGGGCGAACCCCGCGGCCATGAGCATCTGGTTGCGCTCACGCAGCGGTACATTGAGTCGCTCGCTCAGGCGCAGCAGCATCTCGCGGCTGGGCTGGGCGCGCCCGGTCTCGAGGAAGCTCAGGTGGCGTGCGGAGATGTCGGCATCGAGCGCGAGGTCGAGCTGACTCATGCGCCGCTGCTGGCGCCACTGGCGCAGCAACTGGCCGAATGGAAGGGCGGTCGTCAGGTTCATGGGCTGCGACGATAGCGCAGCCGCGTTCGCAGGGCCATGACCTCGGAGGTCATGGCGCCCGCTCTGCGGTGGGTGGCTACAGCGCCAGCCCCTTCAGGTACTCCCGGAAGGTGTCGCCCAGTTGTGGATGCTGCAGCGCCAGCTGCACGGTGGCTTCGAGAAAACCTTCCTTGCTGCCGCAGTCGTAGCGCACGCCTTCATAGCGGTAGGCAAAGACCTTCTCGCGCCGCAGCAGGCCGGCGATGCCGTCGGTGAGCTGGATCTCGCCGCCCACGCCGCGGGGTTGCCGACGGATCTCCTCGAAGATGCCGGGGGTCAGGATGTAGCGGCCGGCCACGCCCAGGCGCGAAGGCGCGTCTTCGGGCGCGGGCTTCTCGACGATGTGGGTGACGTCCATCATGCGGTCGTTGACGGCGGTGCCGGCCACGATGCCGTAGCGGCGGGTCTGCTCGGCCGGCACTTCCTGGACGGCGATGATGGTGGCGCGCCATTCCTCGAACTGCTGGACCATCTGCTTCATGATGGGCGGTTCACCGACCATCAGGTCGTCGGCCAGAATGACCGCAAACGGGTGGTCGTTGACCAGGCGCTCGGCGCACATCACCGCATGGCCCAGGCCCAGCATCTTGGGCTGGCGCACGAACACGCATTCCATGTCCTCGGGCTTGATCGACTGCACGATGGACAGCAGCTCGCGCTTGCCGGCGGCCTCGAGTTCGGTCTCCAGCTCGTAGGCCATGTCGAAATGGTCTTCGATCGGGCGTTTGGTGCGCCCGGTCACGAAGATCATCTCCCGGATGCCCGCGGCATAGGCCTCCTCCACCGCATACTGGATCAGCGGCTTGTCGACCACCGGCAGCATTTCCTTGGGCTGGGCCTTGGTGGCCGGCAGGAAGCGGGTGCCCAGGCCGGCAACGGGAAAGACGGCTTTGGAAATCATGGCGTCGGGATCCTCCTTGATGTGGGTGGTGGGGCGGCGCGCGAGGGCGTGAGCGGGTCGGTCAGCCCAGGCGGGCCAACTGGTCGCGCACCTTGTCGAGTGTGGCGGTGAAGTCGGCCAGGCGCTGCTTTTCCTGGTCGACCACGGCGGCCGGTGCACGGGCCACGAAGCTCTCGTTGCCGAGCTTGGCATGGGCCTTGGCGATTTCTCCTTCGAGGCGCTTGACCTCCTTGCCCAGCCGCTCCTGCTCGGCGGCGACGTCGATCTCGACGTGCAGCGCCAGTCGGGTGGTGCCGGCCACGGCCACCGGGGCCATGCGGGTGGCTTCGGCAAAGGCGGCTTCGTCGGTGAACACCTTCACCTCGCTCAGCTTGGCCAGCGCCTTGAGCAGCGGGGCGGCTTCTCCCACCAGCCCGTCGTCGCCGAACACATACAGGGGCACCCGCTCAGCCGGTGACAGGTTCATCTCGCCGCGCAGGTTGCGGCAGGTGCCGGTCAGGGCCTTCAGGCGCTCGACCCAGGCGTCGGCCGTGGGGTCGATGCGCTCGGGCTGGGCCTTCGGGTAGGGGGCCAGCACGATGGAGTCGTCGGAGTCTGCCGCCTTGCGGCCGGCCACCGGCGCCACCTTCTGCCAGAGCTCCTCGGTGATGAAGGGCGTGATCGGGTGCAGCAGGCGCAGCACCGTCTCGAGCACGCGGATCAGGGTGCGGCGCGTGGCGCGCTGCTCGGCCTCGCCGCCCACCTGGATCTGCACCTTGGCAATCTCGAGGTACCAGTCGCAGTACTGGTCCCAGACGAACTGGTAGATCGCGTTGGCGACGTTGTCGAGCCGGTATTCGGCAAAGCCCTGTTCGACGGCGGCCTCGACACGTTGCAGTTCGCTCGTGATCCAGCGGTCGGCCGGGCTGAAGCGCAGGTAACCCTCGAAGGCACCGCCGGGCTGGCACTCCTCCTTCGTGTGCTCGCGCAGCCCGCAGTCCTGGCCTTCGCAGTTCATCAGCACGAAGCGGGTGGCATTCCAGAGCTTGTTGCAGAAGTTGCGATAGCCTTCGCAGCGCTTGCTGTCGAAGTTGATGTTGCGCCCCAGCGAGGCCAGCGCGGCAAAGGTGAAGCGCAGGGCGTCGGCCCCGTAGCCCGGAATGCCCTCGGGGAATTCCTTCTTCGTGGCCTCGCGCACCTTCGGCGCGGTCTCGGGCTTGCGCAGGCCGGTGCTGCGCTTGTCCAGCAGCGGCTCCAGCGCGATGCCGTCGATCAGGTCGACCGGGTCGAGCACATTGCCTTCGGACTTGCTCATCTTCTTGCCCTGCGCATCGCGCACCAGGCCGTGGATGTAGACATGGTGGAAGGGCACCTTGCCGGTGAAGTGCACCGTCATCATGATCATCCGGGCCACCCAGAAGAAGATGATGTCGAAGCCCGTGACCAGCACCGACGACGGCAGGAAGAGATCGAGCTCCTTCGTCGGCTCGGGCCAGCCCAGCGACGAGAAGGGCACCAGGGCCGAGGAATACCAGGTGTCGAGCACGTCCTCGTCGCGGGTGAGTTCGCCCTCGTAGCCTGCCGCCCGGGCCTGGGCGCGTGCGTCGTCCTCGCTGCGCGCGACGAACAGCTCGCCGCCGCTGCCGTACCACGCCGGAATCTGGTGGCCCCACCACAGCTGGCGCGAGATGCACCAGTCCTGGATGTTCTTCATCCACTGGTTGTAGGTGTTGACCCACTGCTCGGGCACGAATTTCACTGAGCCGTCGGCGACCACCTCGGTGGCCTTCTGCGCGATCGACTTGCCGTCGGGCCCGGGCTTGCTCATGGCGACGAACCACTGGTCGGTCAGCATGGGCTCGACCACCTGGCCGGTGCGCGCACAGCGCGGCACCATGAGCTTGTGCTTGCGCACCTCGACCAGCAGGCCCTGGGCTTCGAGGTCGGCCACGACCTTCTTGCGGGCCACGAAGCGGTCCAGGCCGCGGTAGGCCTCGGGCACCTCGTCGTTGGTGCTGGCTTCGAGCGTGAAGATGGTGATGACCGGCAGGCCGTGGCGCACGCCCACGGCATGGTCGTTGAAGTCGTGGGCGGGCGTGACCTTGACCACCCCCGTGCCGAACTCGCGGTCGACGTAATCGTCGGCGATCACGGGAATGGTGCGTCCGGTCAGCGGCAGCTGCACCTGCCGGCCGATCAGGTGCTGGTAGCGCTCGTCGTCCGGATGGACCATCACGGCGGTGTCGCCCAGCATGGTTTCGGGGCGGGTGGTGGCGACCACCAGGCTCTCGTCGCTGCCCACCACCGGGTAGCGGATGTGCCACAGCGAGCCGTCTTCTTCCTCGCTTTCGACCTCGAGGTCGGACACGGCGGACTTGAGCACCGGGTCCCAGTTGACCAGGCGCTTGCCGCGGTAGATCAGGCCCTGTTCATACAGCTTCACGAAGGTGTCGGTCACCACACGCGACAGCTTCTCGTCCATCGTGAAGTACTCGTGCTCCCACGAGACCGAGTCACCCATGCGGCGCATCTGGCGGGTGATGGTGGAGCCGGACTCCTCCTTCCATTCCCACACCTTGGCGACGAAGTTCTTGCGGCCCAGGTCATGGCGCGAACTGCCGTCGCGGGCCTGGAGCTGGCGTTCCACGACGATCTGGGTGGCGATGCCGGCGTGGTCGGTGCCCGGCACCCACAGCGTGTTGTGGCCGCGCATGCGGTGATAGCGCGTCAGCGAGTCCATGATGGTCTGGTTGAACGCATGCCCCATGTGCAGCGTGCCGGTCACGTTGGGTGGCGGCAGCTGGATCGAGAAGG
>CAMLSD010000046.1 GCA_946482595.1 uncultured Comamonadaceae bacterium | reverse complement strand
GCTCAAACAGTCCTCGCCAGCCCCGCGCTGGGCGCGGGGCAACCTTGCAGCCGCTGCGCTCCTCGGCGCCACAGACGGGGACATACCGCTCGGCTCGCTGCGCATCGCCTCGGGGATCGGGTGTTGAGGTGACTTGGGGCGTTGTGCCCTCTCCCCAGCCCTCTCCCGCAGGCGGGAGAGGGAGCGAAGCTCCCAGTGAACATGTGCGGCGTCGCCGATGTGCGATGCCGGAGCTGTGCGATGCCGGAGCTGCCCCCTCTCCCGCAAGCGGGAGAGGGGGCTGAACCCCGGGTCCATGTGCCTGCGCTTGGCCTGGCTCCGTCAGGGCGAACAGTTCGTCGACGGCATCGCCCCCTTGAAGCGGGCATCGAACCAGCCGGGCACCAGTTCGTCGGCCACGGGCACGATGGACTCGTGATCGAGGCTGGCGAACTCGCGGTAGTCGACCGGTGCACCCGCGGCGCACAGGTCGTTGCGCAGGCGGGCGGTCAGGCGCACCGGGGTGGTGTCGTCACGGGCGCCCTGCAGGATCAGCATCGGCACCTCCTTCACGGCGCGGAAGCTGTCGACCTGCGTCATCGCCGCATGCCAGGGGCTGCCGGGCGACAGTGCATCGGGGCGGTACGGCGCGGCCACGGTTGCGGCGCTGCCGAACACGTCGAAGCAGCCGTCGGTCATCGCCGGGAACTGCTCGAGCCCTTCCACCGTCAGGAAGTCACCGTACTTCAGCGTCGGGAACAGGCTGCGGATGCCGGGCAGCGTCGAGATCACGTAGCCGGCCAGCGCCGTTTCGGTCATGGAATTCAGCGTGAGGTCGAGGATGCGGCCGGCCGGGGCGATCAGCGCGCCGCCGACGGGCTGGAACTCGCGTGCATAGCTGCCCGCGATCGAGCTGGCCCACAGCGTGGTCTGTCCGCCCTGGGACCAGCCGTACATCGCAAAACGGGTCGATGCGTTGGCCTCGGGGAAGTTGCGGACCACCCGCAGCATGTCCAGTGATGCACGCGCGTTGGGTTCACCGGCCATGTAGTAGGTCGGCCCCGACAGGCCCAACCCGGGGTAGTCGCTCATCACCACCACCCGGCCCTGGGCCAGCAGTGCCGGCAGGCCCGGTACGCGGGGTGTGCCGTCGCCGTACAGCAGGTTGCGCCGTGAGGGGGCGCAGGCGTCGCCGTTGCCGGCGGTCTCGTGGTTCCACAGGACCACGTCGCGCGGTGCGGTGGACGGGGCCGTGGGCAGGTAGATCTCGCCGCTCACATAGCGCAGCTGGCCGGGGGTCACCTCCGAGACGTAGATCACATTCCACCCGCGGGCACCTGCCGGTGCATCGCTGCGTTCCTGGGCCCAGTGGATGTCGCCCGGGCGTGCATCGGCGGGCACCGTGCGCGGGACGTCCCAGAAGTTCGCGCCAGGCGGGCCTGCACGCAGTTCAGGGGTGGTGGACGCTTCGGCACCGCCGCAGCCGCTGAGGGTGGCGCTCATGCCGGCCACCGTGGCCGCCAGGGCGCCGGCCAGCAGCCAGGCCCGCGGACTGCGGGGCTCGTTCGTTCGTGTCTTCATGGGTCGTGTCTCCTGTCGCCGCACCGCGGGTGCGATGCGCGAAGGCACGATAGGGCGCCCATGCGCTGCGAGCCCTCCGCAACTGCGGAGGGGGCAGGGAATTCACCGATCCGCGTCGTGCAGGGCGGCCAGCAGCTCGATCTTGTTGCTCACGCCCAGCTGCGCGTAGGCATCGCGCAGGTAGGTGCGCACCGTGGCGGGCGATCGGCCGAGTCGATGGGCGATCTCGGTGTAGGACTGCCCCTGCGCATACAGCATGGCCACATTCCATTGCGACGGGGTCAGGCCCAGACGCCGCGTGGCCGTGCGGGTGCAGGCCACCGCGAGCAGCGTGCCCACGCGCTGCACCGTCAGTGAGGGCGGCACGCGTGCCGGACCGCTCGGATCGGTCAGCACGGCCGTCAGCTCCTGGGGCAGCACCCAGCCGTTCCAGTGGGCGAAGGCACGCTTCAGCTCGGCCGTGGCTCGGCGGCCCAGGTAGAGCAGGCGGCC
The DNA here is from genome assembly GCA_946482595.1 of uncultured Comamonadaceae bacterium. The sequence continues at coordinate 36,015 of CAMLSD010000046.1, read as the reverse complement.
TTGCGGGTCGGCCACGGCGAAGTCCTCCCAGGAGGGCAGCGCCAGGCGGGCATGGATGGCCGACAGCCGGCGGCGCCAGCCCTGCAGCAGGTGGGCCATGAACTCGGCAAAGAGCGCTTCATCGGCGTCGGTGAACGGCGTGTCGGGATCGGCGCGGTACAGCGACACGAAAAACAGCAGACCGCTGCCGGGCAGTTCGACCGTGATGGCCATCGCGTGGCGCAGGCCATAACGATCGCTGAAGCGCTGCACGTCACCGGGAGGGTCTTCTTCGCTGGAGCGCACCACCTGCCCGAGCTGCTGCATCGATTGCTGCCCGAAGTCGTCCTGGCTGGCCAGCTGGTTCCATTCCTCGCCAAAGCTCGCGCTCAGGCCGATATGCCCCTGCAGCCAGTTGCGCGCCTCGGCGCGGCCGGCGGCGACCTGCCCCCACCATGCGCGCTCGAAGCGCACCAGCGGCTGCAAGGTGCGCATGGCCTCCTCGATGATGCGCTCCACGCTGGCGCCATGGGTGACGTCACCCAGCGCGAGCAGGCACGAACTGAAGGCCCGGAGCACCTGTGAATCCGGGGTGGGACGGGCAGCGGTCATGCCCGTGATGATCGCACCGCGCGCGGCGGATCAGTGCGACCAGCGGGCCACCAGGGCGGCAATGTCGGCCGGGGTGGTGCGGCAGCAGCCGCCGATCAGCCGGGCGCCGGCCTGGGCCCAGTCCATGGCCTGCTCGTCAAAGGGCCGGTGCGCACAGGCTGGGCCGGGCCGCCAGGCGCGGGCCTGGGCGTCCCACACCTCACCCGCATTCGGATAGGCCAGCAACGGCTTGCTTGTGCGGGTGCGGGCCTGCACCAGCAGCGAGGCCACATGTTGCGGTGCCGTGCAGTTGATGCCCACGGCCACGACCGACTCGTAGGCTTCGATCGCCGCCACGCAGTCGGCCAGGCGTTCGCCCTGGCTGTTGTGTTCACCGTCGCGGCAGCTGAAGCTGATCCAGCCGCGGCAGCCCGGGGTCTCGTCCATCAGCCGGGCCAGTGCCAGCGCCTCGGCCAGGCAGGGCAGCGTTTCGCAGGCCAGCAGGTCGGCCCCGGCGGCGGCCAGCACCTCCAGGCGTGGGCGATGGAAGTCCATCAGCGCGTGCACGTCCAGGCCATAGTTGCCGCGGTACTCGGAGCCGTCGGCCAGCATCGCGCCGAAGGGGCCGATGGATGCGGCCACCAGCGGCCGTGGACGAGCCGCGCCCGGCGGTCGTTCGGCCAGGGCCTGCGTGCGTGCGTCCACCGCGAGCTGGACGGAACGCCGCATCAGGTCGGCGGCATCCTCCGCGCCGATGCCGCGGCGGGCAAACCCCTCGAAGCTGGCCTGGTAGCTGGCGGTGGTGGCCACGTCGGCGCCGGCGCGGAAGTAGTCGAGGTGCACCGCACGGATCAGCTCGGGCTGCTCGATCAGCAGACGGGCCGACCACAACGCGTCGCGCAGGTCGGCGCCGCGGCGCTCCAGCTCGGTGGCCAGGGCGCCATCGAGCACCAGGCGCGGGCGCCGCGCCAGCCAGGCTGCGATGGGGTCGGTGCGATCAGCGGGTGGTGTCATCGCGGGGTGGCGCCAAACCAGCGCGCATGGATGCGATCGTAGCTGCCGTCCGCGCGGATCGCTGCCAGGCCGTCGTCGAGTTGCTTCAGCAGCTCGGCCTGCCCTTTGCGCACGACAAAGCCGTACTGCTCCGCCGGAAAGGCCGGGTCGCTGATGGCCTTGAAACGTCCGCCGCTGTTGTTGGCCACGTAGTGCGCGATCACGCCGTTGTCGGCCACCACGGCGTCCAGGCCGCCGCTTTCCAGCTCTTTCAGGGCCAGCGGGGTCGACTCGAAGCGGCGCAGCTTCGGGTGGGTCTTGCCCATCAGCTTCGAGACGGCTTCGTCGCCGGTGGTGCCGGTCTGCACGCCCACGTGCAGCGTCTTGATGTCTTCGAAGCGGCTGACCTTCGAATCGCTGGCCACGGCGATGAGCTGGGCCGCGTCGAAGTAGGGCTGCGAGAAGTCCATCGACTGGCGGCGCTCGTCGGTGATCGTGATGGCCGACACCAGGATGTCGCGGTCACCCTGGGCCAGCGTGTTGAACATGCCCTCCCAGGGCGTGTTGACGAATCGCAGCTTGAGGCCGGCCTTTTCGGCGACCGCGCTCAGGATGTCGATGTCGAAACCGACGATGCGTCCTTCGGCATCCTGGAATTCGAACGGGGCGTAGACGGCGTCGGTGCCGACCACCAGCTCGCGCGCGGCCGGCGCCGGTGTGTCGGGCGCCGCGGCGGCCGGTGTGGCAGGGCTGTCGGTGCGGCTGCAGGCGCCCAGCAGGGCGAGCAGGGCGGCGCCTGCGGCAAGGCGCAGCGCAAGTCGACGGGAGGTGGGCAGCACGTTGGGCATGGTTGCAGGTGGGGTGAGGGTGGAAGGAAAGGTCAAGGCGCTCAATCGGTGTTGCGCAGGGCCTGGTCGAGGTCGGCGATGAGGTCGGCCGGGTCTTCGAGGCCGACGCTGAGCCGGAAGATGCCGTCGCCGGCATGCCGCCGGTAGTCGGCCAGCGCCTCGCCCTGCAGCTCGTAGGTGCTGCGCATCATGTCCTCGGTGCCCAGCCACACCACCAGGCTGCGCTGGTGGCCGAGCGAAAACGCGTAGTGCACGATGCGCAGGCGGCGGGCCAGCCGCTCGGCCACGACCTGAGGGTCGCCCTGCACCTGGAAGGTCAGCACCGCACCGAAGCCCGGCATCTGCTGCCGTGCCAGCGTGTGCTGAGGGTGGCTTGCCAGCCCTGGCCACGACACCTGCCGCACCGCAGGGTGGGTGCTCAGGAAGTTCGCCAGCACGCCTGCGGTATTGCACGCGGTGCGCATGCGGGCGGACAAGGTGTCGATGCCGCGCAGGATCAGCCATGCGTTGTGGGCCGACAGGCTGGCACCCAGGTAGACACCGGCGCGCGCGCGCAGCCTGGCAATCAGTTCGCGCCGGCCGATCACCGCGCCACCCAGCGCATCGCCATGGCCGTTGATGAACTTGGTGAGCGAATGCACCACCAGGTCCGCGCCCAGCGCCAGCGGCTGGGTGAGCATCGGCGTGGCCAGTGTCGAGTCGACCGACAGCCAGGCGCCGTGCGCTCGCGTGATCTCGGACACGGCGCGCAGATCGGTCAGGCGCAGCAGCGGGTTGCAGGGGGTTTCGGCATGCACGAGCCGGGTCGCCGGGCGCAGCGCAGCCTGCAGCTCGGCCGGGCGGGACAGATTGACCGGCGTGACTTCCACGCCGAAGTCGGGCAGCAGCCGGCGCATCAGTTCGTTGGCGCCGGCGTAGCAGACGTCGCTCACGATCACGTGGTCGCCCGCGCGCAGCAGACCGAAGCAGATGGCCGCGATGGCGGCCACACCTGTGGCGGTGGCCAGGGCGTCGTCAGCGCCTTCCAGCGCGGCCAGGCGCAGTTCGAGCTGGCGCACCGTGGGGTTGCCCCAGCGGGCGTACAGATAGGGCAGCCGGGCCATGTCGTCGATGCCGCTGGCCGAAAACGCGGCCTCGCCGGGGGTGAACACATGGTTGACCGAGGCAGCGATGCCCGGGGCGATCGCACCGGTTGCCGGGTCGATCTGCAGGCCGGCATGCAGGGCTCGTGTGGCGGCGGCCCAGTGGGTGTCGGGAGCGGCTGAAGACGTTGACATGCGCCCGAGTATGGGCAGCCGCCGTGCCGCCGGGCCGCAATCGGGCCGGGTGCAACGCGGCGGCGCCGCACGCTAACGCGCCGGACGCGGCTGAGCCGCGTCGCGGCCCTAAACTGCAGCGTCATGAATGCCCCAGCCCCCGTTGCGATCGACGATTTCGACCGGCACATCCTGTCGCGCGTGCAGCGCGATGCCCACTGCAAGGCCGAGGCGATTGCCAGCGAGATCGGTCTGTCGGCCTCGGCCGTGCAGCGCCGGCTCAAGCGGCTGCGCGAGCGGGGCGTGATCCGCGCCGAGGTGGCTGTGCTCGACCCGGCGGCCGTGGGCGGCCTGCTGACCCTGCTGTGCGGCATGGCCATCGAGCGCGAGAACTATGCGGCGCTGGCCGACCTGCGCCGCCGGCTGGCCGAGGAACCGATGGTGCAGCAGGCCTGGTATGTGACCGGCGAGGTGGACCTGGTCGCCGTGGTGCTGGCACCGTCGATGCCGGCCTATGACGCCTTGTGCGCGCGCCTGATGGCGGCCGTGCCGCAGATCGGGCGCATGACGACCCAGGTGGTGATCGACAGCATCAAGAGCGGCCTGCAGGTGCCGCTGGCGCCCGCCGGTCGGCCTGCGGACTGAAAGGGTCCCGCTGGCCCTGAAGTGACCGGCGGCGGTGCTTCTTTTTCCGCGATTGCGCCGCGGCAGCGGCGACGATGATCCGGTGATGACCGCCCGAGTCATCCACATCCATGCGGCCGCACCGGCCAAACCGCCCGAGGGCGCCGCCTGCAATGGCTGCGGCATCTGCTGCGCCAGCGAGCCCTGCCCGCTGGGCATGCTGGTGAGCCACCGGCGCAGCGGCACCTGCACCGCGCTGGTGTGGGTCGACACGTCAGGCTTGTACCGATGCGGCCTGCTGCACGCGCCGCGACGGCACCTGCCACGCGGCCTGCGCTGGTCGGCGCCGCTGGTGCGCCGCCTGGCCACTCGCTGGATCTCGGCAGGCACCGGGTGCGATGCGGCGCTGAGCGCCGACCCGGCTTGACGGCACAGCCCGTGGCGCGTCGCCACCCCTGGGTGCGCTCACCGATACAGCACCGCCCCGGCAGCCCGCACCTGTGCCGCCCGCTGCGCGCCCAGCGCCTGCACGACGGGATCCCAGTGGCGGGCATAGGCGGGCGCCTCGCCCCTGGCAAAACTGGTGTGCGGCCAGTCCGAGCCCCAGACCATGCGGTCGCCGAACACAGAGGCCAGACGCTGCACCACCGGTACGAGCCGGGTGTAGGGGGCGGTGTCGCCCAGGCGGTACCAGCCCGACAGCTTGACCCAGGCGCCCGCGGCGGCGAGATCGCTCAGGGCCGCCCAGGCGTTGGGGTCGTGCGCGATGTCGAGGTGCAGTCCGGCCAGGTGGTCGAGCACGGCCACCGGTGAGTTCTGCCGCTGGTGCAGCCGGGCGATCGTCGGCAGGTCGGCGGCCTGGGCGTACCACTGCAGATGCCAGCCCAGCGCGTGCAGGCGCGGTGCGAGGGCCGTGTGGCGGGCGGTGGCGTCGGCCGCCTCACCGACCGGCGACACGCGGTTGAGCCGGGCACCGCGTGCGCCTGCCCGGTGCATGGCTTCAAGCATGGTGTCGGGGGTGGTGTCGGCCAGCACGACCACTGCGCGATGGCGCGCCGGCTCGACCTTCAGCGCGTCGAGCAGCACGCGGTTGTCGGTGCCGTAGACGCTGGGCTGCACGAGCACCAGGTGGCCGACGCCCTCCTTCGCTGCCACGGCCTCGATCTCGGGCAGTCGGCGATCGACGGGGCGGTAGTGGCCTTCGCGCACCGGTGCCGCGCCGTCGAAGACGTGCACATGGCAATCCCAACCGGGTGGCAGGGTCAGGGGATCAGTCACGGGTGATGCCTCGCGCCTTGATCACGCCGGCCCACAAGGTGCGCTGGTCCTTGAGAAAAGGGCCGGGTGCGCCTGAAAAGACATCGCCGCCCAGGGCGCGCACACGCCCCAGCACTTCCGGGTCGGCCATCGCGCGGCGGATGGCGCCGGCCAGCCGGTCCTGCACCGCACGGGGCACCCCCGAAGGTGCCAGCACCGGGTTCCACTCGAGCACCTCATGCCCCTTGACGCCAGCCTCGGCCATGGTGGGGACGTCGGGCAGGGCGCGGCAGCGCACGGGCGCGGTCACGGCCAGCGGGCGCAGCCGGCCGGACTGGATGTGACCCAGCGACGAGGCCACGTTGGCAAAAAACAGCGGCACCTGCCCGCCCATGACGTCGTTGAGTGCCGGGCCGCCACCGCGGTAGGGCACATGGGTCAGCTCGACCCCGGCCAGCTGTTCGAACAGGGCCCCTGCCAGATGCTGGGCCGAGCCATTGCCCGACGAGGCATAGGCCAGCGCCCGCGGCCTGGCGCGTGCCAGGCGCAGCACGTCGGCCACATTGCGCGCCTCGAACCCCGGCGTGCAGACCAGCACGTTCGGGAACTGGGCCAGCACCGCCAGCGGTGCGAAGGCGGTGTCGGGGTGATAGGGCAGCTTGGGGAACAGGGCCGGATTGACCGCATACGACGAGGCATCCAGCAGCAGGGTCGAGCCGTCTGGCGTGGCACGTGCCACCTGGCCGGCCGCGATGGTGCCGCTGGCGCCAGGCTTGTTCTCGACGATCACGCTCTGGCCGAGGACTTCGGCCATGCGCGGGGCGATCAGCCGGGCCATCACGTCCGCACCGCCACCGGCCGGGTAGGACACCAGCAGCGTGACGGGCTTGCCGCCGGCGATCTCGGCGGCCCGGGCTGGCAGTACAAACGCAGCGGCCAGGCCGGCGGCAGTGGCGGCGAAGCCGCGGCGATTCAGGCGAGTCAAGGGCATGAGGTGTCTCCGGTTCGGGGTCAGGTGAGGGTCACGGTGTAGTGAAAGGCGTGCGCATCGCCGCGCGAGACGCGCATCTCCACGCAGCGGCCGGCGAGGTCATGTGCCTGTCGGGTCACGACCGCACAGGGGTGGCCGGCCTGGAGCTGCAGCGCACGCGCCTGGGCGGCGGTCAGTGCGGCGAAGGCGATCTCGTCGGTGGCCCGTGTCACATGCACGGCACACCGTTGCGCAAACAGGGGATAGAGCAGGTCGCCCCAGTCGCCGGGGTCGCCGTCGACCAGGGCGCTGAATTGCGGCAACGGCAGCCAGATGTCTTCGATTAGGCAGGGCTGACCGGCCAGGGAGCGCAGGCGCTGGAGGTACAGCACCGGCTCGCCGCGGCCCAGCCCCAGGCGGCGCGCCACCTCGGCCGACGCACTGACACTGCGCCGCGCCAGGATGCGCGAGCGGGGCACCTCACCGTCGGCCGCGCCGAAGCGGAAGAACCGCAACATCGGTGCGCCGCTCAGCCCGGCGCGCACGAAGGTGCCTCGCCCGTGCACCCGTTCGATCAGGCCCTGGTCGTCGAGCACGTCGAGTGCCCGGCGCAGCGTGCCCAGGGCCACGCCATGCTCGGCCGCCAGCGTGGTCTCCGCAGGCAGGGCCTGCCCGGGCGGCCATTCACCCGCCACGATGCGCTGGCGCAAGGCGGCGGCCAGCGCACCGTAACGGCTCTGGCCAGGTTCTGCAGGAACAAGCGACAGTGGCGGTGTGGTCATGGTCGGCCCGGGTCCAATCACATCAGGGATGGTTGCGAAGTATAGTCCTCTATAGGACTAGTTCAAGCGAGCAATTTCACCAGACGCCGTCATCCTCCTCCTCCATCTTGATGGTTGCCAGTCGGCCGACGCTGCCCTCTAATCATGTTCAGGGCATCCGACGCCGGGTGCCGCACAGGCGGGGTGGACCATGGCCACGGATGCTGCAGGAGGCGCCGTTCCGGTTCCGGCGGATCGATCCGTCTGGGACCGCTTGCTGGACACGCTCGGGATCACCGCGCGCGTGCTGGCGGGCCTGGGTGACCGCCTGCGCCAGCCGCTGCTGAGCACGCGCCAGCTGGGCGCGGCCATGGCGGGCACGCTGCTGGGGCTCTACCTGATCCAGTCTGCGCTGTACGTTCGGTCGGGATGGGGGGTCGAAGACCTGCTCGGCTGGGTCGACCAGGGCGCCACGGGGCCGGTGCAGGCGATGCTGGGCCTGTGGGGCGCCTGCGGGCAGTTGCTCGCCTGGGCCTATCTGGGCCTCGACGGCCTGGTGTTCGTGCCGCTGTATGCCGCCTTCCTGCTGCAGTTCGGGCACAAGCTCGCCCTGGTGCTGACCCGTGAACGCCGCCCCGATGCGGTCGTGCCCTGGCGCAGCCTGCTGGCGGTGTTCACCGTGCCGACCTGGGTCCTGCTGGTGGCGGACGTCATCGAAAACGCCGGGGGCCTGGCCCGCCTGGATCCCGGTCACGGCACCCTGGCGGCCGCCGCCTTGAGCCTGTGTTCCATCGGCCTGGTCTGCCGGCTGCCGATCACGCGCCAATGGTGGCACGAGCAGGGTGTGGTGGTGGCGCTGATCACGCTGGGCGCCGCCGTGCTGGTCGTTCCGGCCTGGGCCTGGTGGAGCACAGCCTGCCAGCCGTCCGGTCTGGGGCCCTGGCAGCTCAGCTGTGGGGCGCATCAGGTCAAGCCGCTGGCGATGGGGGCCGTGGCGCTGGTGCTGATCGCCGGGGTGTTGCTGTGGCTCACCGGCGCGATGCTGCGCCATGCCTCGGCAGCGACGGCCGACGACCCGCTCGTCACCGAACCCGTCAGGCGTGCCCGGTTGCGCCGTGCGATGGCCGACTGCGCCTGGCGCAGCCGCTACGTGCTGCTGGTGCTGGCGCTGATGACCGGCCTGACGGTCGGCATGGACCAGTCGCGTGATGTCGTGGCGGCCATTGCCGCCGCCCTGCACAACGGATTCATCGGGACCGACGGCGACGGCTTCAGCCGGATGCTGGGCGCGGTCCTGGTGGTGCTGGCCTCGGCCTGGGCCCTGCGGCTGTTCGTCTTCAGTTGCTGGTTGTGGACGCGCAGTGCCTGCCAGCTCCTCGGGCACGGCGAGGGCCCGGAAGGCGGGTCGCCGGCCACGGTGGGCGACTTGCGCTACGAGGACATCTTCGCGCGCGACTGGGCCCGGCTGCTGTCGATGTGGCCGGTCGGATGCATCGTGGTGCTGTGCGGCCAGGCGCTGCGTGACATGGCGCAGGCGCAGTTCGGCGGGCCCACCGCTGACGGCAGCCGGCTCGCCTGCCTGGGCCCGAGCGCCGGCGTGCTGGTCTTCGGGCTGGGGGTGATCCTTGGCGGCGGCTGGTTCCTGCGCCACCGCGCCCAGGTGGCCTCGAGCGGGGGCTACTACAACGTGCTGCGCTGGGACGGCTGGCGCGAATACGCCGGTTTCTCCAGCCGGGTGGTCGGGTGCGAGTCCCGATCGGCCTGGCGGCGTGAGGGCAAATACAGCCTTGACGGCATGGTGAGGCACTGGCGCATCACGCCCGACCTCCTGCCGATCGTGGCGCTGGCCCTGCTGTTGCTCTGTCGTCTGATCGACGTGATCCCGTCCACCTGGGTGCCGTGGACGGGGGATCGGGTGCCCACGATGGCGCTGCCGGTGATCCTGCTGTCGCTGGCGGTCTGGCTGAGCTTTTTCGGCTGGCTGTCGATGCTCGAGATCCATCAGGCCCGGCCCTGGGTGCTGCTGCTGGTCGTGCTGGTCGGGGCATTCGGCGCGCTGGGCTGGGCCGACAACCACCGGCTGTGGCCGCCGGTGGACAACAACACGACCGATCCGGCGGGGCTGCTGCGGATGTGGGCCTGTGCGCTGCTGCTGGCCGCCGTGCTGGTGGCCACCTACGTGGTGGCCCTGAGAAAGGCATGGGCCGTCACCGACCGCACGCAGCGCATGTCGCGGCGCAGTCTGCTGGCACTGCTGGCATCGCTGGTCGGCGGGCTGGTGGTCGTGATGCTGCTGGGCAATGACATCGCGACCAGTCGGCGGCCTCACGACAACCCCCCGCAGGCGTCTTCCCGCCCCCGGCTGGATGCCGCGCTGGCGCAGTGGCTGTCGCACTTGTGCCAGCCGGGCAGCGACAAGTCTGCGAGCTGCGCGCTGCCTCTGGACGATGCGGGTGGCTACACGGTGTACTTCGTGTCCACCGAGGGCGGCGGCATCCGGGCCGCGGTCTGGACGGCCCTGGCGCTGCAGCGCGCCACCGAACTCGATGCGGCCTTCGAGGCGCGCACCTTCTCGATCTCGGGGGTGTCGGGCGGGGCGGTCGGTGCGGCGGTGTACCGCGCCTGCCGGCAGGCAAGCGGGCCGGCGTCTGAGTGCATCGACCGGTTTGCATCGACGGATCTGCTGTCACCGCTGCTGGGCGCATGGCTGCTGGACGACGGCATTGCGCGGGTGCTGCCCACCTCGTTGTGTCGTACCCCCGGCTGCGGCTTCATGTCGCGCGGTGCCTGGTTCGAGCAGGGGCTGGAGGCGGCGGTGCCGGGCCTGCGGCACACCCTGGTGCAGTCCGGGCCCGCGGCGGGCGTGGCCACGGCGCACCGGCCCTACCTGCTGCTCAATGCCACCTGGATCGAGACCGGGGAACGTGCCGTCGCGAGCGATCTGGCGGTGAGCCCGCAGTACCTCCCCGGGGCTCGCGACCAGTTGGGCATGACCCTGTTGGACATGCCCCTGGGCACAGCCGCACACAATTCCGCCCGGTTCCCGTTCATCAATGCCATGGGGTCGCTGCACGGCGCCGGATCATCCTGCGAGGTGCGCGACCAGGCCCACGCGGGCCCCGGCCGCGCCACCGCCGCGAACCCGCCGCGGCACTGCGGTCACCTGGGTGATGGCGGCTATTTCGACAACAGTGGCGCCCAGACCACCGCCGACCTGGTGCGCAGTCTTGCCCGCTGCCTGGTGGTGGCACCCCAGGACGCCGACGCGGACGCCTACACCGCCTGCCTGGCGATGCCGGCAGCGCAGCGCACCTGGTTGCGCGAGCACCTGGTGCCGCAGGTCCTGATGCTGCGCAATCTGTCCGACCCGCAGGCCCTGCGTGGTGGCGCCTGCCATCCTCCGGCCCAGCCCCTCGCCCAGGACGTCGCCCTGCCACAACCCGCCTCCTGCCGGGCGGACTTCGGCGTGTCCTACGTCCCGGGGCAGCCGGTGTGTTCACCGGCGGCTCCGCCCTTCCTCGACCTGCTCGGGCCGGGGGTGGCGGCACTGCGGGTATCGGGTATCGGCGCCAATGGTCAGCTGGCCGAGGCCCGGCAGGGGGCAGCGGTGCTGAGCGCACGCGAGGCCCTGGGTGGCGCCGCGGCGCGCGCCGTGCAGGCGCCGGTGACGGCGATCAACCTGTTGCCCAGCGCCGTGCGGTACCCGCTGGGCTGGCACCTGTCGCCCGGTGCCGTGGGTGCGCTCAGGCAGGCGGCTGCGGACTGCCAGGTGGTGCCAGCCCTGCAGCCAGGTGGTCGCCCAGGGCCCTGACCTTTGCCGAGTGCTGGCGCGTGGCCGGATACACCAGCTGCATCGGCACCGGCGGCGTATGCCAGGCCGGCATCAGCACGACCACCTCGCCGCGGGCGAGTTCGGCCTCGAACAGCCATTCGGGCGTGTAGGCCATGCCCATGCCGGACAGCACGGCGGCGCGGATCACCTCGCTGCTGTCGGACTGCAGGTTGCCCTGCACCCGCACGATGCGCTCGGTGCCGGGTGGGGCGGTGGCGCCGGGGCCGGCCAGGAAGGTCCAGGCATTGCGTGTGCGCAGTTCGGTGTAGACAAGGCAGTTGTGCTGTGCAAGGTCGTCGGGGTCGCGCGGCGCCTTCATGCCGCGCGGCAGGCGGCGCCGGTAGTCCTTGCGTGCGACCAGCACGCGACGGGTGGTGCCGATGCGCCGCATCACCAGGCTGCTGTCGGGTTGATCGCCGGTGCGCACGGCCAGGTCCACCCCCTGTTCGATCAGGTCGACAAACCCGTCGTGCAGTTTCAGGTCGATCCTCACCGCCGGATGGGCGGCCAGGAAGGTCTGCACCAGCGGCAGCAGCTTCAGTCGCCCGAAACCCACCGCCGAGGCCACCCGCAGCCAGCCGGTGAGTTCGCGCTGGCCGCGCCGCACGGCGTGTTCGGCCTCGGCCACCTCACTGACCAGTCGGCGCACCTGCTCGAAGTAGGCCTCGCCCGCTTCGGTGAGCGCCAGCGAGCGGGTGCTGCGCAGCAGCAGCCGCGCCCCCAGGGCGCTTTCCAGCGCGGCCACCTGCTTGCTGATCGCGCTCTGGCTCACACCGCTTTCTCGGGCCACGGCTGAGAAGCTGCCGCGCTCGACCACCCGGACAAAGGTCTGCATGGCCTGCAGTCGATCCATCGTCTGCCTCGATTCATTCCAAGAAGGAATGAATATTAGGCGATCGGGCTGTCTAGTGCGATCGGTCGGCGCGAATCATAGTCCAGCTCATCGAGTTGTCTGCCGACCTTTTCACCACACGACCCTGGAGTCCCTCATGAATCCCACCCACACCTTCCCCTCTGCCACCCCCGCGTCGCCCCGCGATCCGGGCCCGGTGGTGCTGATCACCGGGGCGCTGGCCGGCATCGGTCGGGCGACCGCGCTGGCCTTTGCCCGAGAAGGCGCGCGCCTGATCGTCAGCGGCCGGCATGAACCGGCTGGCCACGCGCTGGTCGACACCTTGCGGGCCGAGGGTGCGCAGGCCGAGTTCATACGCGCCGACGTGCGCATCGAATCGGATGTGGCGCACCTTGTGCAGTCGGCCGTGGACCGCTACGGCCGCCTCGACGTGGCCGTCAACAACGCCGGCATCGAAGGCACCACCGGCCCGGTGACTGAGTTCACGCAGGACAACTACCAGGCCATCTTCGACACCAATGTGCTGGGGGTGCTGCTGTCGATGAAACACGAGATGCGTGCCATGGCCCCTCAGGGCGCCGGAGTCATCGTCAACCTCGCGTCGGTCGCGGGGCAGGTGGGCCTGGCCGGCGCCGCGGTGTACGCCGCCAGCAAACATGCGGTCGAGGCCCTGACCCGCAGCGTGGCGATGGAAGGGGCGCCGGTGGGCGTGCGTGTCAATGCGGTGGCGCCCGGCCCGGTGCAGACCGGCATGTTCGACCGGTTCACCGGCGGCAGCCGCGAAGCGCAGGCGGCGATGGCCGCCGCCGTGCCGCTGCGCCGTGTTGCCACGCCCGACGAAATCGCACAGAGCATCGTGTTCCTGGCCGGCGACCGGTCAGGTTTCATCACCGGTGCCGTGCTCACCGTCGACGGCGGGTTCACGGTGCAGTGACGGCGATCAGCGGCCCGTCGGGACTGAACTCAGTGCGCAGGCTGCGGGGCATCCAGGTTGCGCACCACCCGCACCAGGGTGCTGTCGTCGGGCACCGGCTCGACCTGGAAGCCGAGCCGCTGCGCCAGGGCCAGCATGGGTGCGTTGTCGGCCATCACCCAGCCTTCGATGCTGCCGTAGCCGTCGTGCCGGGCGTGCGCCATCAGCTGCGTCATCAGGACACGGGCCAGCCCGGTGCCGCGCCAGTCCTCGGCGATGGTGATGGCGAATTCGCAGGTGTCGTGTGTCTGGGGCGCGGTGCCCACATACTGCGCGGCCCCCACGATGTCGATGCCGTCAGGCGCGGGCACGGTGGCCACGAGCACATGGTCCTGCCCCGGGCGGGGCTGGACACCGCGCTGCAGTGCAGCGTCATCGAGCTGCTTCTTGTGCTGCATGAAGCGCGCATAGCGCGAGTCGGCCGACAGCCGCTCGAAGGCCTGCACGATCTCGTCCGCGTCATCGGGCCGGATCGGGCGCAGACTCACCTGACGGCCATCGCGCAGCGTGATCTCGCGGGCCGGTTCACCAGGCTCGGTGGACGGGTGGGAAGGCATGCCGCGGACCTTACCACTGTGAGGGTGCCGCGGGCAGGCCGTTGCGGCACCGCCCGCACCCCGATCATTGCCGGGTGTAGCAGGACGTGTTCTCGGCGATCAGGTCCACATACCCCTCCACGGCCTGGGCGGTGGGCAGCGTGACGGACAGGTCCTGGTTGCCGGTGCCCCCGGCCAGCAGGCAGACCTCGTTCTTGCGCCGGGCCCAGACGGTGGACTGCGTCATGCCGTTCGACACGTTCCAGGTGCCCCAGTTGGCGGTGGTGCGGGCGGTGCTGGCCGAGCGCGAGAAGCTCACGCTGCCCAGGTTGGTGAAGCCCACGGTCTGGCCGGTGCCGCTGCAGTTGGCGCTCGGGTAGACCACCATCGACTGCCCGTAGCTCAGGCTGCTGGCGCCCGTGCTCGTCACGCGGATCAGCGAACGGGCGCTCTGGCCGGCATTGACGGGCGAACACTGGCCCTGCAGCCAGTCGCCGACCAGACCTTCGACCCCGGCCTGGGGTGGCGGTGCCGTGACGGTGCTGCAGCTGACGGTGATGTTGGTGACGTTGCGGGTGGTCGTGCCGCTGCCGTTGGCGATCGTGCAGGTCTGTTGCGCCGGGGGCGTCTTGAGCGTCACCGCATAGGGGACGTTGGCGTCCAGCAGGACGCCGAAGGTGAACGTGCCATTGGCCCTGACCGTCAGGTCGTCGCCACCATTGTTCTGCAGCACCAGCGTGGCGCCGCTGGCCAGGCCGCTGACGGTGCCGCCAATCGTGTAGGCGCCACCGATGGGCGAGCCGTCGTCGTCCCCACCGCCCCCGCAGGCGGTGAGTGCCAGTGCGGCGAAGGCGGTCATCAGGACGGGCAGGCGGTGGTGCCGGATCAGGTTCATTCAGTGCTCCCTCAGAGGTCATGTCGTGCCGGGTGGCCAGGGCTGGCCGCAGGCATTGCATGCTAGGGACCAGGCCCCTCGCGGTGAATAGCACCTTGGGGCAGGTCGCCCGGGGCCGGCCTCAGGCGGTGGCCGGGGCCTGTGCCAGGAAGGCGCGCAACTGCATGGGCTTGACCGGCTTGACCAGCACGGTGTGACCCCGGGCCTGGGCTTCGTGCATGTGGGCGCTGCCGACGTCGCCGGTGATGATGAGGCCCGGCACCTCGGTGCCGAGCAGGCTGCGCACTGCATGCATGGCGTCGATGCCGCTGGCGCCGTCGGCCAGGCGAAGGTCGACCAGCAGGACGTCCGGCCGGAAACCATCACGGATGCAGGCCAGGGCGTCGTCGGCGCTGGCCACGCCACGGGTGTGGCAACCCCAGGAGGCCAGCAGGCCCAGCAGGGCTCGCCGGGAGTCGGCATCGTCCTCGATCACCAGCACCCGCTGCTGCAGGGTGAGCGGGGGCGCATCGGTCGGTGCGGCCTCAGCATCACCTGCGCTGCCCTCGGGGTCTGCCGGCTGCAGTGTCAGGCTGAACACGCTGCCCACCGACGGCTGCGAGCGCACCTGCACGTCCAGCCCGAGCAGATCGCTCAGGCGCCGGACCGTGGCCAGGCCCAGGCCCAGCCCCAGCCGCCGGTCCCGGGCCGGGTTGCCGATCTGATAGAACTCCTCGAAGATGCGCGGCAGCTCGTCGGCAGCCATGCCGATGCCGGTGTCTTCCACCCGCAAGGCGATGTGGTCGTCCAGCGGCTCGACGATCACACGCACGCTGCCGTGCGATGTGTAGCGGATCGCATTGGCCACCAGGTTGGACACCACTCGCGCCAGCAGCGCACGGTCACAGCGCACGACCACCGGCGGCACCTGCAGCTCGAGGTGCAGGCCCTTGTCTTCGGCCATCGCGGCGTAGGTCGGCACCAGCTCGTGCAGCAGGTCGCCCAGCGCAAAGCGCGACCACTGCGGCGCCATCGCGCCCACGTCCAGACGCGAGATCTCCAGCAGATCGTCGACCACCTGCGTCATGCCGTCGACACACTCGACCAGGTGGCCCGAGACCTCCTCCACCCGCGCGGCCCTGCCCTGGGTGTGCAGCGTCTGCGCCAGCAGGCCCATGGCATTCAGCGGTTGCCGCAGATCGTGGTTGGCGGCGGCAAAAAAGCGCGCCTTGGCCGCATTGGCCTGTTCGGCCGAACGCCGCGCCGCATCGGTGCGGACGTTCTCCTGCCGCAGCGCTTCGATCAGCTCGGCATTGCGTTGCCGCTGAGCCAGGATCTCCTCGATCATGCGCGCCTGGCTGCGGCCATTGACCAGCGCATAGATCCCGATCAGCACGCTCAGCACCCCGAGGAACAGGTGGTAGTTGCCGCCGATGAGGAAGTCGCGGATGGCCAGCGGACCGATCACCAGCACGACATAACCGACCAGCACCGGAAAGACCGAGGACAGGTGCACCGCCGCGCCCATCGCGACCGCCACCAGGATCACGTGCATCAGCGACTCGGCTTCGGGCGTGCCGCGCACCGGCACCACTGCACTGAACACGCCCCACAGCGCACCGTGCACCAGGGTGCTGCCCAGCGCCCACTGCACCCAGGCCGGTGTGGGTGTGCGCCGGGGCAGGGTGCGCAGGTAGTACAGGCCCGAGCCCACACGCGCCAGGCTCACCGCGGTGAAGGCCAGCAGCCAGATCATCACCGCGGTGGCTTCGATGCCGCCCAGGTACTGCATCGCCATGATGACCGCGCCGATGGTGCTCAGGACCGACACCGGCAGGGTGACCCGCAGCAGCCGCTCGAACTGCTCGGGCTCGATGTGCGAGAGCCAGCGCCTTGCCGGTGCCGGCACGCTCACAGCAGACCTCTTTCGCGGGCGAGCACCAGCAGGTGCGTGCGATTGCGCGCGCCCAGAGCCTCCAGCAGGGCAGTCACATGCAGCTTGACGGTGCGCTCGGCGATGCCAAGCTCGTCGGCGATCCGCTTGTTGGGCTGGCCACGTGCCACCAGGGCCAGCACCTCCATCTGGCGGGCCGTGGGCGCGGCCGGACCCGGGCTGCGCTGCACGCGCTCGCCGATGGTGAAGTGCACACCACCATCGGCCACGGTGCGCAAGGCCGCGAGCACACCGTCGATCGTCAGGGACTTGCCCAGGAAGCCGCTGGCGCCGGCGGCCCGGGCCTGCTGGGCCAGATGCGCTTCCTCGCTGCCAGAGATCAGCACCCGCGCGACCAGCGGGAAGCGGGCAGCGAAGCGTCGCAAGCCGTCCAGGCCGTCATCGCCCGAGAGCCGATAGTCGATCAGCGCAATGTCCAGGTCGGGCCATGCCGACGCCAGCTCCAGGCCCTGAGCCACCGTGGCTGCGCAGCGCACCGAAATGCCGGGCCCGGCATGCGTCAAGGCATGCGCAAAGCCGACACTGAACAGGGGATGGTCGTCCACCAGGAGCAGGTTCATGGTGCGATTTTCGCGCAGCGCCGGCCGCCATCACCTGCCCTTTCGGGCAGTGCCGGCGGCCGCGGGCGCACAATGGTCCAGGCTGGACAAGGAGGCTGCCCATGGCATTGGACAGGGTCGACCCCGGCGATCTGCGGCTGCGCGTGGATGCTGGGGCGCTGGGTTTCGGTGACACGTCGGAGCTGGCAGGCTTGCCCTTGCGCTGGATCGGGCAGGAGCGGGCCGAGGCCGCCACCCGTTTCGGCCTGCAGATGGCGCAGCCCGACTATCACCTGTTCGTGCTGGGGGAGGCCGGCAGTGGCCGCAGTTCGCTGGTGCAGCAGGCGATGCGCGACATCGCGGCGACGCGTCCGGTGCCACCGGACCTGTGCTACCTGCACAACTTCGAGGCGCCCGAGCAGCCCTGGGCACTGCGCCTGCCGGCCGGCCAGGGACGTGTGCTGCGCCAGTGGCTGGGCGAGTTCGCGCGGGCCGTGCAGCTGGAGGTGCCCAAGCGACTGGCGGCGGCCGACGTGCGTGCCGAGGCCGAACGCATCGAGGCCGCGGGCAAGGCCGAAGAAGACCAGGCCTTTGCTGCGCTGAGCGAATCGGCGCGGGCCCAGGGATTCGGGCTGGTGCGTGAGCAGGAGCGCATGGTCTTCACGCAGAACGACGCCTCCGGCGAACCGCTCACGGCCGCCGCAGCCATGGCCCTGACACCACAGCAGCGCATCGAGCACGAACAGGCCGAGTCGCGACTGCGGGTCGAGATCACGCGTTTTCTTGAACGCGCACGCTTGCGCGAGATCCAGACGGCCGAGGCGCTGGCGGCGCTGCGGCGGCGGATGGTCCAGCCGCTGATGGCAGCGCTGCTGCCGCAAGTGCGCGCCCGCATGCACGGCACCGTGGACGACAGCCCGCGCCTGGCACAGCACCTCGAGCGTGTGCAGCAGGACCTGCTCGACCACCTCGAACTGTTCGAGCCCGCGGACGCGCCGGATGAGGAGCGGCTCGCCGTGCTCACGCAGGTGCTGCTGCGGCTGCGGGTCAATGTGGTGGTGGATCATCACGGCAGCACCGGTGCGCCGGTGATCGTCGATGACAACCCGCTGTTCCGCTCGTTGTTCGGCAGCATCGAGTACACCTCGGAAGACGAGGTGCTGGTGACCGACTTCTCGCGCATTCGTGCCGGCAGCCTGCTGCGCGCGCATGGCGGCTTCCTGATGCTGCACCTGCGCGACCTGATGGCCGATCCTCAGGTCTGGGAAAAGCTGCGGCGCTTCCTGCGCAGCGGCCGCGTGCAGATCGAGGAGCCCGGCATGGTCTATGCCCCCATCGCGGCGGTGTCGCTGCAGCCTGAGCCGCTGGAGCTGGCGGTCAAGATCGTGCTGATCGCATCGGTCGAGGACTACTACGTCGTGCAGGAAGGCGACCCCGAGTTCGCCCGACGGTTCCGGTGCAAGGTGGACTTTGCCGAGAGTTTCCCGGCTGCACCCGACACCTATCGCGCCAGCGCGGTGTTTGTCGCCCACACCTGTCAGCGTGCTGGCGTCCCGCATTGCTCGGCGGCCGCGGTGGCAGCGCTGATCGAGGAAAGCCACCGGCAGGCCCAGGACCAGACGCGCCAGAGTGCCATCTTCGCGCACCAGGAGGCGCTGGTGCTGGAAAGCGCCACCCTGGCGCGCGCCCGTGGCGCCCCGTGCGTGCAGGCCGACGACGTCTTTGCGGCGCTGCGGGCGCACACCCACCGGCACGACTACCCCGAGCAGCGGCTGCAGGAGACCATCACCGACGGCGAGCGCGTGCTGGAGGTGAGTGGCGAACGGGTCGGGCAGCTCAACGGCCTGACAGTCGTCGACCTGGGCGACTACCGCTTCGGCTTTCCGGTGCGCGTCACCGCCAGCACCCATGCCGGCGACGAGGGCCTGATCAACATCGAACGTGAGGTGGAGCTGTCAGGGCCCATCCATGACAAGGGCGTGATGATCCTGCAAAGCCACCTGAGCTCGCTGTTTGCCCACATTGCACCGCTGGCACTGAATGCCGCGGTCGTGTTCGAGCAGGAGTACAACGGGGTCGAAGGCGACTCGGCCTCGTGCGCCGAGTTCTATGCACTGCTGTCCAGCCTGTCGGGCCTGCCGCTGCACCAGGGGATCGGTGTGACCGGCGCGATCAACCAGCATGGCGAGATGCTGCCGGTGGGGGGCATCAACGAGAAGATCGAGGGATTCTTCAACACCTGCCAGCGCCTGGGGCTGGACGGTCGACAGGGCGTGCTGATTCCGCGGCGCAACCGTCGCCACCTGATGCTGTCGGCCGAGGTGGTCGAGGCTGTGCGCGCGGGGCGGTTTCATGTGCACACGGCCGATCGGGTGGGTGAAGGCATGGAGCTGCTGACAGGCGTACGGTATGGCGAGACCGGTGCGGCGCGCCCTGCTGCCGACACGGTGCTGGGTCGGGCCCAGGCCACGCTGCAGGCCTACCGTCGGGCCTGCGAGGCCGTGACACCGCGCCGGCCGCTGCACCCGCAGCGTGGCGTCGACCTACCTCAGGCTGGCCAGCGGCGCCGCGCCCTGTTGCGGCGCCGGTGAGGCGAGCACGGTCTGTGCGAACAGTTCATCCAGCCGTTCGATGGCCGGCTCGCCGTGGTCGGGCCGTGCGGCTTCGAGCTGCGCCAGCAGTTGGGCCACGAACTGGTTGAGCACCGGCCGGGCGGGGAGCCATTCGCCCTCCGCGACGCCGCGCTTGATCACCAGCAGGTCCTCGATCTCGCGCAGCACCGCCGGGTCGTCCACCAGCGTCCGCACCAGGTGCTCGAAGGCCATCGGGGGTGCGTCCGGCCGGCGGGTCACCCAGAGGGCGGCCAGCAGCGGTCGGATGACGTAGAGGTACTTCTTGGCACGCACCTGCTCGCCCTGCAGGTACTCGCGAAAGTTGCCGCGGCCCATCGAGTAGTAGTGGTGGAAGGAGCGCACCGGCTGATAGATGGCCTCGGCCACGCTGCGCAGCCGGCCGACAAAATGGTCGTCCTGCCGGTACACCACCGGCGAGCTCAGCCATTCGATGATCGTGGCGTTGCCCTTGGCCAGCAGGCCCAGGGCCTTGCGCAGGTCCCAGCCATTGACGTCATGGACGGGGCCGGGCACTTCCTCGATGACGTCGCGCACCGGCGAGATGCGCAGGTACTCGTGTACCGGGCGCACGAAGATGAAGCGGACGTCGTAGTCGGAGTCGGGTGAGGCAAAGCCCCAGCCCCGGCTGCCGGACTCGCAGGCGTAGAGCACACGCACGCCGTGTTCGAGCTCCACGTCGGCCAGCTTGCGCAGCACCTGGGCGCGCACGGCCGGATCGATGGGGTGGACGTTGTCGTCAGCCGGGGCAGGCAGTGTCATGATGAATGGGGCGGGACAGGTCGCAGGCACTGTAAAGAGTCTTCACATGCCGGTCAACCGGGTGAGACAATCGGTCACCTTGTGCCCGATGTGCCCCGATGCCGTGACCGACAACCTCACCGTCCACCGCCGCCAGAACCTGCTGATGCTGTTCCAGTGGTACGTCGAGGAGCAGGTGCGCCGCGGTGTGGCACCCAAGGGGCTGGAGCAGGCTTTCGCCCAGCAGCTGCAGATCAGCCCGAGCATGTGGAGCCAGATCAAGAGCAGCCGGCCGGTCGGCGACAAGCTGGCCCGGCAGATCGAGGCGGCCTGTGCCCGACCGACGGGCTGGCTCGACCAGGCCCATGCTCCCCAGGGCCCGACCGTGGCCGAGCAGCAGTTCCTCGCCCTGGCACTGAAGGCCTGGCGCGCCGCCCCGGCCGAAGGGCGCAAGCGGCTCAGGACCATGCTGAAGGAAGTTGCCGCAGGCGCACCGCCTGGCGATGCGGGGCCGTCGGGCCGGGGCTGAAACGATTGAAACACGGCGCAGCCGAGGGCAACACGGCCTTGAAACCGGGCCCTGTCACAGTGGCGCAAGACCCTTGGGGAGCCCCATGAGCCACGACACCGATCTGCCCTCTTCCTGCTACGAAGTGCCCGCCCGCATCGCCAGTCTTGGTTTCCGGGTGGACCTGCCCTCCGACTGGCAGGCGCATGAGCTGCCCGACGAGTCGCTGAACTTCGACGACCCGCGCTACATGGTGAGCCTGAGCGTGATCACTGCGCAGCATTCGGCGCTGGTGTTTGCCGTGGCTGCGCGGCCGGCCTTTGACGACGGCACCGTCAGCGACTGGAGCCGCTACCTGATTGCCGAGGCCGGCCTGAGCCCGCGCACGCAGGGCGAGGGGCAACTCGGCGACCTGCCTGCACTGCTGGGCGAGGCCGTGCTGAAGTCCGATGCCGGGCCCATGCTGGTGCGCTATGCGTTTGCCGAAGACGGTGGCCGCTTCCTGAACCTCACGCTGACGGCACCGCTGATGCTGGCCGGCGCGCTGCAGGGCGTGTGGTCGCGGGTGCTGACCAGCTTCACCCTCGACGACCCGCGCGGCGCCACCGTGCCGGTGTGGCCCGCGGCGACGGTGCCGGAGCAGGTGCCGCAGCCAGCGCACGACATGGCGTCTGACGACGCGTCGACCGACGAACCGACTCAGGAAGCCACCCAGGAGCCCACCCAAGAGCCCACCCAAGAGCCGACCGACATCTGGGAGGCCGCCTGCGCACTCGAGCAGGCCGGGCGGCTGCAGGAAGCCGAGCAGGTGCTGCTGCAGGGCATCGACCACCAGGGCGCCCTGCTGACGGTCGCCCAGCTCCATCTGGAACGCCATCTTCGCCTGCGTCGTGCGGGGGATGGCGCCGGTGCGGCCCAGGCGGCCGAGGCCGCCACCCGCTGGGCCCATGCCTATGCCGCATCGGCCACCAGCGGCGGTGAAGGGCTGGCACTGTCGCGCGAACGCGATGCCTTGCTCGCCCGCCTGAACGGGGCGTGAACCCATGAGCAACCCCACACCGTTCGACCTCACCGATCACCGTATCGTGCGTCGGGAGCGGGCGGCGTGAAGCGCAGCCTGGTGCCGCTGGCCTGCGCGATCTGGCTCACCTGCCACCCACCTCAGCTCATGGCTCAGGCTCGATTCACGACCGCATGGGACCAGGCCCTGCAGGCGCGCGATGTGCCGGCGGTGAAACGGCTGCTGCGCGACGCCCAGGGGCGCCTGCCGCTGGATGCCCAGGGTTTTTCGCCACTGCATGTTGCGCCGGCGCTGGAAGCCGGGCGTGACGAGGCCGTGCTGTACCAGGCCCTGGTGGAAGGGGCCGTCGACATCCACCACGCCGGGCGCTACGGCATCACGCCGCTGCACAGCGCGGCCGCTGAAGGCTGTGTGCCTTGTGTGCGCATCCTGCTCCGCGCCGGCGCCTCGCCGAACGTGCGACGGGACGACGGAGGCACGCCCCTGCATCGCTCGCGGCCGGCAGTGCGGACGGTGCTGATCGCCGCAGGCGCCGATGTTGCCGCACGCGATCAGCTGGGCCGCACACCGCTGCACACCACGGTTGACCCGGGCGACGAACTGCTGGCCGTGGGCGTGAACGCCGTCGACCAGCATGGCTTCACGCCGCTGCATGTGGCGGCGCTCGAAGGCGCCACGTCCAAGATCGAGTGGCTGCTGGCGCATGGCGCCGATCCGTCGGCACGCAGCACCTCGCGTTTCGACTACCGCGCCGGGGTGCTGGCCGAGGCCTACGACCCGGTCATTCCCTTCGAGGCTGGCCAGCGTCCGTATGACCTGGCGCGCTGGCAGTATCGCCAGACCCGATGGGCCACGAGCCGCTACACCGCGGCCTACGAGCTGCTCGATCGGGTGACGCCCCGGCGGGGGCTGTTCTCGCGCTGATCCAGGCGCCCGCCTCAGCGGCTGCGCGCGGCGAGCCAGGCATCGAGCTCGCGCCGGGCTTCAAAGTCCACCGGCTGCCGCGGCCGAGGTTCGTCGAACGCAGCGCGCACTTCACGCACATCGTCCACGAACACCGCCTGTCCTGGCGCCAGGCGGTCGGCGGCAGCCAGCAGGCGGCGCACGCTGTAGAGAAAGTCGTCCGGGCGCAAGGTGTGGCTGTCGCGCACGGAGCGGCGCAGGTCACGGGCGCGCTCGCGGATGCCCTCTTGCATCGGTTCGATCAGCGCGGCCGCATCGGGCGGGTTGTTGTGCGCGAGGTAGGTCATGGCCTCGTCGGGCCAGTGGCCACGCAGCACGTCGCTGAGCGCCTGGGTGAGGTCGGGGTGGCTGTGCACCTTGGCCAGGGCCAGCTGGCGGATGCTGTCCTGTTCGTAGGCCGAGGTCTGTGACAGCAGGATGATGAAGTCCTTCACCGGGTCGGCATCCTGCACCTTCTTGAGGATCGCGGCATCACGCCGGTCGTTGTCGGCCTGAATCCGGCGCACCTGCTCGGCCTGGCGCTCGAACTGCCACTGCACCGTCTGCACCAGCAGCCCGGCCACCACGAGCAGCGACACGATGGCCAGGCTGCCGGTCGCCCCGCGCCAGGCCGGGTGCTGGCCCCATGCGGCCGGCCAGGTGCTCAGCACACAGCCCGCCACCAGGGCAACCAGCACCGGCAGATAGATCCACCCCCGCACCGGCGCCATGGCCCAGGGGAACTGGCCGGGGGGCTCGAAGCGCATCGCCACCGCGGCAGCGGCCACCATCGCGGCGCTGACCAGCACGAAGAGCACCAGGGCAACCCGCACGCCGCCGGTGGCCGAAGGCAGCACCCAGTCGAACACGCCGCGGTGCAGGCCCACGGCATGGGCCACCAGCACACAGACGAGAAAGGGCGGGGCCACCATCAACGTGGCCAGGGCCCGGCCGCCGTCGCGGCCGGCATCGCTGGACAGGCCGGCGATCAGGAGGAAGGCGCCGGTCAGGGTGGCGCCCAGGGTGGCCAGTGCGGCCAGCAGCGTGAGGATCATCGGGAGGCTCCGGGTGTGTGCGCGATCGTGCCCCGACGCCGTTTCAATGCGGCTTCCTGCCCGCACCCGCGGGTTTCATTTGTTGCAGCCGTGGGTGACGTCAGCCGGCATCGGCCGGCAGCATCACCGTGAAGGTCGAGCCCTGGCCTTCGACGCTGGCCACGTCGAGCTGCCCGCCCATGGCCAGCACCAGCGAGCGCGCCAGCACCAGCCCGATGCCGATGCCGCTGGTGCCGCCGGGCTGACGCCCCAGGCGATTGAACGGTTCGAACAGATGCGGCAGGAGTGCGGCGGCGATGCCCGTGCCCGTGTCGCTGATGGCCACCGCCCACGCAGCCCGTGTGCCCAGGTGGGTGCTGCGCACCGACACGCCCACCGACCCGCCGGCGCGGTTGTGCACCACGGCGTTGGTGAGCAGGTGGTGCAGCACCTGCTGCAGGCGACCGGCATCGCCCTGCACGCGGGCCTCGGGCAGCACCGACAGGGGCAGGAGCTGCACGCCGTGCGTGCGGGCAAGGTCGGCGATCGCCGAGAGCTCGGTCTTCAGCAGCGGTTCCAGCGCCAGCGGCAGGTGCTGCAGCACGGTTTCGCCGCTTTCGATGCGCGAGAGATCGAGCACGTCGTTGATCAGTTTCAGCAGGTGCCAGCCGGCCTGCTCGATGTGACCGACGTATTGCCGTTGTTCGTCCAGGTCGGGCGAGCCGATGCGCTGCGACAGCAGTTGCGCAAAACCCAGCACGGCATTGAGCGGCGTTCGCAGCTCGTGGCTCATGCGGGCGAGGAAGTCGGTCTTGGCGCGGGCGGTGGCCTCGGCACGGTCGCGCTCCAGGCGCAGGCGTTCGGCTTCGTGTCGGTCGGTGAGGTCGGTCAGCGTGCCGACCGCCCGGGTGGCGCGGCCCTGTGCGTCGCGCTCGACCACCCGCCCCCGCGACAGCACCCAGCGGTAGCGGCCGTCAGCCGCACGCAGCCGGAATTCCATCTCGTAGGTCGGCACACTCCCGTCGAGGTGGCTGTTCAGCGCATCGAGCATGGGCTGCAGGTCGTCCGGATGGACACGGCTGCGCCAGACCGCCGTGCTGTCGGGCTCGTCGCTGCTGCCATAACCCAGCATCGCCTTCCACTGCGGCGAGTAGCGGACTGTCTGGCTGGTGATGTCGAGATCCCACACGCCAAAACCCGCACTTTGCAGCGCGAGTCCCCAGCGTTGTTCGAGTTCCTGCAGTGCGCGCTGCATCGTTTTGTCGCCAGCCGTGGTCATCAGGAAAGGTATCGGCCGTTTGCCGGCGATCTTGAACCTCTTATTCAACTCCATTGTGAGTGAAACAAGCGACACGGCGCCGGCCTGTGGGATTGGGCATGATCGAGCCCTTCCTGCCCTGCGGAAAACACCACCCATGTCCCGACCTGCCGAACTTCCCGACGATCTGGCCGCTGACCCCGTCCACCGGGTGCTGCTGCCCAGCTTGCGCCGATGCCTGCATCAGGCCCGCCATGAGCTGGAGCGGGCCGACCGTCATGCCCAGGCCGCCGGTTGGCCGCCGGCTCGCCTGTGGGGGCACCGCCTGGCACCGGACATGCTCAACCTGTCCCAGCAGGTCGAGGTGCTGAGCGATGGCGTGGCCGGCACGCTGGCGCACCTGTCGGGCCGGCCGGACGATCCGGCCGCCGGGCGCATCTTCAATCGGGCCGAGGCGGCGTTGCAGGTGACGGTGCTGCCGGACCTGGCGGGGGCGCTGGCCCTGATGCAGCCGGCACTGCAGGCGCTGCAGGACTGGCGCGCCGAAGACGCCGCGGCCTGGCGGGCCCAGGCCGCACAGCCGGTGGTCGTGAGCCGGCCGGGCCATGTGCGACAGTTCGAACGGGCGGCCTTTGTCTGGGACTATGTGCTGCCCAATGCCCTGTTCCATGCGACGATGATCCATGCCCTGCTGCGCCATGCCGGTGTGCCGCTCGGCAAGGACGACTTCGCCGGCCCGCAGGTTTTCACCGTGGTGGCGCAGCCCGCGACCTGATTTGCATCAAGACTCCCTCAGGACACCGACATCCATGGCGCTCAGACGTACCCGAAGCAAGGCCATCAAGGGCCTGGACCGCGGCTCACTCAAGCCGCGCACCGGGCCGGACACCATCGGCGTGCGGCCAGGCGCGCGATCAAGCGGGCCGATTTCGCCGGTGGCCATCGTCGGCGCGGTCTGCGCCGTGGCGGTGGTGGTGGGGCTGTACTTTCTGCTCGCCTGAATCGGCTTGACGCCTGCCTGACTCGGGCTTGGCTCCGTTCATGCGTATCCATTGAAATGGAATTGGTTGTCCAGTAAACTGGATAGCATGGACATCAACACCCACATCGGCCGGCGTGTGCGCGAACTGCGCGACACCTGCGGCTACTCCCTGGACGCCCTGGCCGAGCGCAGCGGCGTGAGCCGTTCGAACATCTCACTGATCGAGCGAGGGCAGAGCAGCCCGACGGCCGCCGTGCTCGACAAGCTCTCCACGGCACTCGGCGTCACGGTGGCGTCACTGTTCGAGCGCCATGGCGAGCAGCCTGCGCCCTCGCCGCTGGCCCGGGTGTCCGACCAGCCGGTGTGGACCGACCCGGCCTCAGGCTATGTGCGCCGCAATGTCTCGCCCGCCGTGGACACGCCGCTGCAATTGGTGGACGTCATCTTCCCGGCCGGCCAGCGCGTGCAGTTCGACACCTCGTCGCGCGACGTGCTGATCGACCAGCAGGTGTGGATGATCGACGGCGTGATGGAGCTGACGCTGGGCACGGCCCTGTGGCGCCTGGAGCGCGGCGACTGCCTGAGCATGCGCCTGGACCAGCCCATCACGTATCACAACCCGGGTCGGCA
This sequence comes from uncultured Comamonadaceae bacterium, assembly GCA_946482595.1. Next base: position 9,429 of record CAMLSD010000046.1, on the reverse strand, counting down.
GGCGGCCCGCTACCTCGTGGCGCTGGTGACGCTGCCGGGTGTGCGCAGCCGGCGTGCCGCATGAGCGCCCCGGTCGTGATCCAGCGCCTGGATGCGCAGGCCGCCGCCAGCCAGGTCGACGCCCTGGCCGACGTGCTGATCGACTGTGTCGAGGGGGGCGCCTCGGTCGGTTTCATGTGGCCGCTGCCGCGTGACAAGGCGCTGGCCTTCTGGCGCAAGGTGATCGACGGTGTGGCCCGTGGCGAGCGCGTGCTGCTCGTGGCCTGCGATGCGGCGGGTGGCATCGTCGGCACCGTGCAGCTGCTGCTGGCGATGCCCGACAACCAGCCCCACCGTGCCGACGTGGCCAAGATGCTGGTGCATCGCCGAGCACGTCGCCAGGGTGTGGCCCGGCAGTTGCTGGCGGCGCTTGACGCCCAGGCGCGTGTCGAAGGCCGGTCGGTGCTGGTGCTGGATACCGTCACCGGCGGGGCGGCCGAGCAGCTGTACCAGACGGCCGGCTGGCAGCGCGTGGGTGAGGTGCCGCGCTATGCATTGATGCCCGACCGGGCTTACTGCAGCACCACCTTCTTCCACAAGGCGGTGTGACGCGACGCAGGCTCAGGCCAGCCAGCGCTTCAGCACCTCGTAGACCTCGGGGCGGTTGAGCAGGTCAAGGTGACCCATGCCGCGCCCGACCCACTGGCGTTGCGGCTCGAAGGACAGCACACGCGCTGCATCGGCATGGCGGCCCAGTGCGCTGTCGAGTGGCACCAGGCCATCGCCCAGCACACGGTCCTTCAGGCGCGCGGCCTTGGGGGCCAGCGTGGCGGCTACGGCGTGGCAACGCACACCCGTGGGCAAGGGCACCGGGGTGCGACGGTCGGCGGCGGACGCAAACCGGCCGACGCCCGCGCCGTCCTGCGGCAGCAGGTTGCCGTGGCGCAGGTCGGTGATGCCCGCGCTGCGCACCTGGCCCAGGCGCGCCAGCGGTGCGGCATACGGCGCGGCACCGAGCAGGATGTCGATCCAGTGGCCGGCCCGCTCCAGCGGGGCGCCGTGGTGGGGTGTGCCCAGGCAGACCAGGTCGCTCACCTGAGCGGTCCAGCGATGACCGGCCTGGGCGCCCTGGTGCAGCGCGCTGCGTGCGACCAGGCCGCCCATGCTGTGGCCCAGCAGCACCACCCGCTCCAGCGGCACCGGCCACTGCGCGATCAGCGACTCGAGCTGTACCGCCAGCGCCAGGCCGTTGTCGGCCACGTGCAGGCCGGAGTTGTAGCGCAGGTAGACGCAGGTGTAGCCGGCATCGCGCGCAAGTGCGGCGCCATGATCGTGGCCGGCACGGCGCCACTGCAGGTCGTTCATGCACAGCCCGTGCAGCAGGATCAGCAGGCGCGGGCCCGCGGTCGGCAGGGCCTGCGCCAGCGTTGCCACAGCGGGGTCCAGCGCCCGGCCGTCATGGCGCAGCGACATGGTGGTGGCCAGGGGGTTGCTGCTGCGGGCCAGGTGGTCGCCCAGCACACCATTGAGCGCGGCCAGCAAGGCATCCCGGCCCGGGCTGCCAGGGGTGTCGGGGCCGGCCGGGGGCAGCGACAGGGCGGTGTCGAGCCCGGCGCCGACCAGCCGTGTCACGCCACGCACCGAGCGGTAGACCAGCCCGGTGATGCCGCGGGTGCGGGTACGGTCATGGTGTGAGGCCTGTCCGATGCGTGCGTGCATGGCCTCGACCAGGTCGGTGAGACCGGTGGTGGCGTCGGTGGCCAGGCGGGCGGCACCTTGCAGGTCGGAGCGGCGGGGAAGGGCAGGGCGGGGCATGGTGATCCTGTCGCGCAACCCGGCTGCGGCCATCCGCCCGTGGGTGTGCTGACAGTGTGCCAGTGCACGTCGTGTGGCGGTGCAGCATCTCTAGATGCAGCCCTCGAATGATGTACGAACATCATTTTGATGACACATCCGACCAAGAAGCCTTGGTTGGGCCGGTGCAATCGCTGGAAATCATCTGGTAAACCCTAGTCGATCAAATGATGTGCGCACATCAGAATTCACCCATGCCTTCTCAACCAGACAGCACCGTCGGCCGCGTCACGCTGCTCGATGTCGCCCGTGAAGCCGGCGTCGGCCCGGCCACGGTCGACCGGGTGCTCAACAAGCGGCCGGGTGTGCACCCCCGCACCGTCAGCCGGGTCGAAGAGGCCGTGCAGCGGCTCAAGTACCGCCCCGACCCGGCGGCCGCCCACCTGGCGCGCCAGCGGGTGCACCGGGTGTGTCTTGTGCTGCCGGCCGGGCGCAACACCTTTGTCACCCTGCTGCGCGATCAGGTCGAGGCAGGTCGCCCCTGGCTGGCCGACCGGCGGGCGATGGCCCAGGTCGAGACCGTCGACGTGTTCGAGCCAGCCAGTCTGGCGCGCCACCTGCGCGGACTGCAGGGGCAGTGCGACACGCTGGTGCTGATGGCGCTGGACCATCCGCTGGTCCGCGCCGAGATCGACGCACTGATCGACCAGGGTGTGTGCGTGATCACGCTGGTGTCCGACGTGCCTTCGTCGCGGCGCCACCACTTCGTGGGCATCGACAACGTGGCTGCCGGCCGCACGGCGGCCTCGCTGGTGGGTCGCTTCCTGCGTCGTCAGCCGGGCGTGGTGGGCGTGGTGGCGGGCAGCCTGTCGCTGCGCGACCACGCCGAACGCTGGCTGGGCTTCAACCAGGTGATGGAAGCCGAGTTCGCCCATCTGCGCGTGCTGCGCCCGGTGGAAGGGCAGGACGACATCGCACGCAACGAGTCGCTGACGCGGGGCCTGCTGGCCGAGCACGCCGACCTGGTCGGGCTCTACAGCATCGGCGCCGGCAATGAAGGCATCTCGGCGGCGCTGCAGGCAGCGGGCCGGGCGCAGGACGTGGTGTTTGTCGGCCATGAACTCACCCCGGCCGCGCGGCGTGACCTGCTGGACGGCACGCTGGATGCCGTGATCAACCAGGACGCGGCGCACGAAGTGCGCTCCGCGCTGCGCCTGGCGCTGGCGCGTGTCACGAAGGAACCCGTGGTGGCGGACCAGGAGCGCATCCGCATCGACATCTATCTGCGAGACAACATGCCCTGACCGGGCCTTGGCGGGACCGGTCCCTCGACATCGACTGCCCGTGACGGTGCGCGTGGATCGTGCGCCGGGGGCGGTCTTGTCCTGACGTCGGCGGCGGTCCGACCTCAACCCGGCAGCACGAGCACCGTCCAAGGCTCGGCGCCAGCGCCTCGAAGGCACAGGAGACAACATGCGCATTCCCTACAAGCTGATGGCCGGCGCCTTGCTGGCGGCATCCACCACCGCCGCGATGGCCAGCACCACCGTCGGTGTGAGCTGGTCGAACTTCCAGGAGGAGCGCTGGAAGACTGACGAGGCGGCCATCAAGGCCCAGTTGGGCAAGGCCGGGGCCACCTATGTCAGTGCCGATGCCGCCGGCTCGCCGGAAAAGCAGCTGGCCGACATCGACAGCCTCATCGCCAAGGGCGCCAAGGCGCTGATCATCCTCGCGATGGACAAGGACGCGATCCTGCCGGCACTGGCCAAGGCCAAGGCGCGCAACATCCCGGTGGTGGCCTACGACCGCCTGATCGAGGCGCCCGGCGTGTTCTACATCACCTTCGACAACAAGGAAGTCGGCCGCATGCAGGCCCGCGCGGTGCTGGCCAGCAAGCCGCGCGGCAACTACGTGATGATCAAGGGCTCGCCCACCGACCCCAATGCCGACTTCCTGCGCGCCGGTCAGCAGGAGGTGCTGGCCCCGGCCATCGCCAAGGGTGAGGTGAAGATCGTCGGCGAGGAATACACCGAAGGCTGGAAGCCCGAGGTGGCCCAGCGCAACATGGAGCAGATCCTCACGCGCAACGGCGGCAAGGTCGATGCGGTGGTGGCCTCCAACGACGGCACGGCCGGGGGTGTGGTGGCGGCACTGTCCGCACGCGGCATGAAGGGCGTGCCGGTGTCTGGGCAGGACGGTGACCATGCCGCGCTCAACCGGGTGGCGCTGGGCACGCAGACGGTGTCCGTCTGGAAGGACGCCCGCGACCTGGGCCGCGAGGCGGCGGCAGCGGCATTGAACCTCGCAGCGGGCAAGCCGGTGCCGGGCACGGTGAAGTGGTCCGACGGCGAAAAGAAGCTGACGATGGATGCGATCTTCCTGAAGGCGGTGCCGATCACCCGCGACAACCTGGACGTCGTGATCAAGGCCGGCCACATCGCGAAGGACGTGGTGTGCCGCGGGGTGGACAAGGCCACCGGCCCGGCGGCCTGCAAGTGAGCGACGGCAGAAGGTGAGCACCATGCAGTCGAGCGCGCCCGCGGCAGGGCCGCACCATGAAGCGAACGTCCCATCGGGCTGGAGCTGGCAGCGCCTGCAGGTCAGTGCGCTCGACCTGCGCCTGGCGCTGATGGGCGCCGTGCTCGCGCTGCTGGCCGGTGTGTTCCATGCGCTCACCGGCCAGTTCCTGACACCCGAAAACCTCTACAACATCGCCCAGCAGACGGCGGTGGTGGGCATCGTCGCCACGGCCATGGCGCTGATCATCATCGCGCGCCAGATCGACCTGTCGGTCGGTTCGGCACTGGGTGTGGTGGGGGTGTTCATCGCCTTCCTGATGTACAGCCGCGGCTGGCACTGGGTGCCGGCCTCGCTGGCGGGGCTGGCGGTGTCGGTCGTGATCGGGTTGTACCAGGGCTGGCTGACGGCGGTGCTGGGCGTGCCCTCGTTTGTCGTGACGCTGGGCGGCTTGATGTCCTTCCGCGGCGCCGCCTTCCTGGTGGCGGACGGCAAGACCCAGCCGGTCAGCGACCCGGTCTTCCTGCTGCTGGGCGGCGGGCTCGACGGCGCCGTCGGCCCGGCCTGGAGCTGGCTGCTGGGCGCGGCCGGGGTCGCGTGGTTCGTGTGGCGCATGCTGCAGCGGCGGCGCCTGAGCCTCGCGCTGGGCCAGCCGCCGCGCCCGCTGGCATTCGACCTGCTGCTCACCGCCGGCTTTGCAGCCCTGGCGCTGGCCTTCGTGGCCACGATGAACGCCTACCGCATCGGCGAGCGCGCCACCGGCCAGGGCATTCCGGTGCCGGTGCTGATCTGGGCTGCGGTGGTGCTGGGCGTGGCCTTCCTGGTCAATCGCACCCGCTTCGGGCGCTACGTCTATGCCATCGGCGGCAATCCCGAGGCGGCGCTGCTGGTGGGCATACCGGTGCGCCGCGTGATGCTCAAGCTGTTCGTGCTGCTGGCGGTGCTGGTCACGGTGGCGGCCATCGTGGCGGTGTCGCGCCTCAACGCAGGCACCAATTCGCTGGGCATGAACCAGGAGCTGTACGTGATCGCGGCGGCCGTGATCGGCGGGGTGGCGCTGTCGGGCGGCAGCGGCACGGTGCTGGGCACCGTGCTGGGGGCGCTGATCATCCAGTTTCTCGAAAGCGGTCTGCTGCTGCTCGACGTGGGCATCGGTTACCGCATGGTGATCGTCGGCCAGGTGCTGATCGTGGCCGTGGTGTTCGACGTGCTGTATCGCCGCGCCACCGGGGAGCGACTGACATGAGCACGACCTCCAGACCTGTGCCGCTCGTTGAGCTGCGCGGCATCCACAAGGCGTTTGGCGGGGTGCGTGCGGTCGAGGACGTGAGCCTGTCGCTGCATGCCGGTGAGGTGGTCGCGGTGCTCGGCCACAACGGTGCGGGCAAGTCCACGCTGATGAAGATGCTGGCCGGCGCCTGCCCGGTCGACCGGGGCGAGATCCTGGTCGATGGCCGTCCCGTCGAGATCACCAACCCGGCCCAGGCCCAGGCCCTGGGCATCGAGACGATCTACCAGACCCTGGCGCTGGCCGACAACCTGGACGCGGTGGCCAATCTTTTTCTCGGGCGTGAACGCCTGACGCGTTTCGGCACGCTCGACGACCATGCGATGGAAAAGGCGGCCCGCGAGGTCTTCCACCGGCTCAATCCGAACTTTCGCAACATCCGCGTGCCGGTGCGCTCGCTGTCCGGCGGGCAGCGCCAGGTGGTGGCGATCTCGCGTGCGCTGTACTTCAATGCGCGCGTGCTGATCATGGACGAACCCTGCGCCGCCCTCGGCCCCGAAGAGACCCGCATGGTGCACGACTTGGTGCGCACGCTCAAGGCACAAGGCGTGGGCATCCTCCTGATCTCGCACGACATGCCGGACGTCTTCGGCCTGTCCGACCGCCTGGCCGTGATGAAAAACGGCCGCACCGTGGGCACTTACCAGACGGCCGACGTCACCGAGGACGAAGTGCTGGGCATGATCATCGCCGGGCGCCGCGTCACGCGCGTGGCCGAATGCCACGCACCCGTGGCGCAGCGCCGGGTGTCAGGCGAAGGGGTGGCTGCATGACTCACGATCACGTGATCGGCCTGGACCTCGGAACCTCGGGCGTGAAGGCCGTGCTGCTGGGCAGCGACGGCCAGTTGCGTGCCGAGGCGTCGGTGCCGCTGACGGTGTCGCGCCCGCAGCCGCTGTGGTCCGAGCAGGCGCCGCATGACTGGCTGGTGGCGGTCGATGCTGCGATGAAGGCGCTGGCGGCTCAGGCCGAAGCGCAGCACTGGGCCGCCGTGCGTGCGATCGCGGCAGCCGGCCAGATGCACGGCGCCGTGCTGCTTGACGCTTCGGGCGAGGTGCTGCGTCCGGCCATCCTCTGGAACGACGGGCGCAGCCAGGCGCAATGCGCGCAGCTGGAGCAGCGCGAGCCGGCCACCCGCCGCATCACGGCCAACCGGGCCATGGCGGGTTTCACCGCACCGAAGCTGATGTGGGTGGCCGAGCATGAACCGGCGATCTTCGAGCGTGTGGCGCATGTGCTGTTGCCCAAGGACTGGCTGGTCTGGCAACTGGGCGGTGTGCTGAGCAGCGACTGCAGCGACGCGGCCGGCACCCTGTGGCTCGACGTGGCCTCGCGCCGCTGGAGCGACACGATGCTTGCCGCCACCGGCATGCGCCGCGCACAGATGCCTGACCTGTACGAGGGCCCCGAGCCGGTGGGCCGGCTGAAGGACGCCTGGGCGCGCGCCTGGTCCCTGCCGAGCGATGTGGTGATTGCCGCCGGGGCCGGGGACAACGCCGCCGGCGCGGTCGGTGTGGGGGTGGTCCACCCGGGCGAGGGCCTGCTGTCGCTGGGCACCTCGGGCGTGATCTTCGTGGCCACCGACGGGCCGCAGGCCAACCCCGAGCGCGGTGTGCACACCTTCTGCCATGCACTGCCGGCCACCTGGCACCAGATGGCGGTGATGCTGTCGGCGTCGAGCGCGCTAAGCTGGTGGGCGGGCATCACCGGCGCCTCGCCAGCCGAACTGCTGGCCGGCTTACCGCCCGGCCAGGTGCGCAGCACCGCACCGCTGTGCCTGCCCTACCTGTCGGGCGAGCGCACGCCGCATGCTGACCCGGCCGCCACAGCCAGCTTCATCGGCATGACCCACGCCACCACCCGCGACGACCTGAGCTATGCCGTGATCGAAGGCGTGGCCTTCCTGTTTGCCGACGGCCTGGCGGCGTTGCAGACGGCAGGCAGTCGTCCGCAGCGCCTGCTGGCCATCGGCGGCGGCGCGCGCTCGGATACCTGGCTCCAATTGCTGGCCGACACGCTGGACCTGCCGGTGGACCGACCCGCCGCGGCCGAGGTCGGCCCGGCGCTGGGTGCCGCCCGACTGGCCCTGCTGAGCCTGGGGCATGCCCCTCACGACGTATTGCGCCCGCCACCGCTGGCCCGCACCTTCACCCCCGATGCGCCTCGCAAGGCGCAGCTCGACGAGCGCCTGCAACGCTTTCGCGCGGCCTATGCGCCGCTGCGCGCGCTGCAGTGATTCCCCCCCCCTTGTTCAGACACCACCCATGACCAGTCCCTACCACGACCTCCCCCCTGTGCGTTACGAAGGCCCCGAGAGCCGCAACCCGCTGGCCTATCGCTGGTATGACCCCCAGCGTGTGGTGCTGGGTCGCACGCTGGCCGACCACCTGCGTCCGGCCGTGTGCTATTGGCACACCTTCTGCTGGGGTGGGCAGGACCCGTTCGCGCTCGGCGACCCCAGCTTCCAGCGGCCGTGGTTCCAGGGCGACGCGATGACGGCGGCATTCGCCAAGCTCGATGCCGCGTTCGACTTCTTCGACCGCCTGGGCTGGCCCTGGTGGACCTTCCATGACCGCGACGTTGCACCTGAAGGCGCCAGCCTGCGTGAGTCGAACCAGCGGCTCGACCAGGTGCTCGAGCGTGCGGCGCGCAAGATGCAGGACAGCGGCATCGGCCTGCTGTGGGGCACGGCCAACCTGTTCTCGCACCCGCGCTACATGGCCGGTGCGGCGACCAACCCCGACCCGGTGGTGCATGCCCACGCGGCCGCGCAGGTCAAGCATGCGCTGGAATGGACCCACCGCCTGGGCGGGGCCAACTACGTGATGTGGGGCGGGCGCGAGGGGTATGAGACCTTGCTCAACACCGACCTCAGGCGCGAGCTCGACCAGTACGGCCGCTTCCTGGCCGCCGTGGTTGAACACAAGTACCGCATCGGCTTCAAGGGCCAGCTGCTGATCGAGCCGAAGCCGCAGGAGCCGACCAAGCACCAGTACGACTACGACAGCGCAACGGTCTATGGTTTCCTCAAGCGCTTCGGCCTGGAGGCCGAGGTGCGCGTGAACCTGGAGGTCAACCACGCCACGCTGGCTGGCCACAGCTTCGAACACGAGGTGGCCACCGCCGCCGCGCTGGGCATCCTCGGGTCGATCGACGCGAACCGCGGCGACGAACAGCTGGGCTGGGACACCGACCAGTTCCCCAACGACCATGTCGCACTGGTGCCGGCCATGCTGGAGGTCATCCGCCATGGCGGCCTGGGCGCCGGCGGCATGAACTTCGACGCCAAGGTGCGACGCCAGAGCATCGACCCGATCGATCAGCTCGAGGGCCACATCGGCGGCATCGACACGTTGGCCCGGGCTTTCCTGTGTGCGGCAGCGCTGCATGAGTCCGGCGAGCTGCAGTGTGTGGTCGACGAGCGCTATGCGGGGTGGGAGGGTGAGCTGGGCCGCATGATCCGCAACGGCGCCAGCCTCGAGCAGCAGGCCGAGTGGGTGCATGGCAACGACGCCCGCCCGCAGCCTCAATCAGGCCGTCAGGAGCGGCTGGAGAACCTGGTGAACCGGTTCGTGTGAGGCTGCAGCGTTCGGACCGGAGAACCGGCGCCAGGCTCCCTCTCCCGCCTGCGGGAGAGGGTTGGGGAGAGGTGGAGCGTTGGCGTGGCGCCGCTGCGGTGAGTGGCGCTGCTGTTTCGCCCCTGGCGGGGCGAGCCGGGAGTTCGCCCCGGCGGGCGAGTTCCTGTTCTTTGCGTGCCCAAAGAAAAGGAACCAAAAGAAAGGGCACCCCCGAGGTGTCGGTTTCCGTTGGCACGGAAACTCCCCTGCGCTGCTCGGTCCGGGCGGGAAGGG
>CAMLSD010000045.1 GCA_946482595.1 uncultured Comamonadaceae bacterium | reverse complement strand
GCATCTGCCTGCGCGGCAAGCCGGGCTGGGGCGACAACATGGCCTTCCTGTCGACGATGGTCAACAGCTTCGGCGGCCAGTGGTTCGACATGGGCTGGAAGCCCCAGCTCGAGAGCAAGCCCTGGAAGGACGCGGTGGGCTTCTACGTGGACCTGCTGAAGAAGTACGGCCCGCCGGGTTCGTCGGCCAACAGCTTCAACGAGATCCTGGCGCTCTACAACGAGGGCAAGTGCGGCATGTGGGTCGATGCGACGATCGCCGCATCGTTCGTGACCGACCCGCGGCAGAGCAAGGTGGCCGACAAGGTGGCCTTTGCCCAGGGCCCCTACAGCGTCACGCCCAAGGGTGCGAACTGGCTGTGGGCCTGGGCGCTGGCCGTGCCGGCCAGCACGAAAAACGCCGACGCCGCGCAGAAGTTCATCGCCTGGGCCACGTCGAAGGACTACATCCAGCTGGTCGCCCGCGAGAAGGGCTGGGCAGCCGTGCCCACCGGCACGCGCAAGTCGACCTATGCGTCGCCCGAGTTCCTGAAGGCCGCACGCTTTGCCGAAGCCGAGAAGAAGGCCATCGACAGTGCCAACCCGAACGACAGCACCTTGCCGCGCAGCCCCTATGTGGGCGTGCAGTTCGCCGCTATCCCGGAGTTCCAGGCGATCGGCATTGCGGTGGGCCAGCAGATGAGCGCCGCGCTGGCCGGCCGCACCACCGTCGAGCAGGCCCTGAAGGCCTCGCAGACGGCCGCCGAACGCGAGATGCGCAAGGCCGGCTACTACAAGTGAGCCTGTGATCGTGCCGCCTCCCCCGCCGCGCGCGGGGGAGGCCGAACCGCGCACCGCGCCCCCGGAGACCCTTTCCCATGAACCGCACCCTGCCGCGCCTGCTGATGGCGCCCGCCGTGCTCACGCTCTTCCTGTGGATGATCGTGCCGCTGGCGATGACCCTGTACTTCTCGGCCGTTCGCTACAACCTCATGCAGCCCGGCGAGCGGGAGTTCAACGGCCTGGCGAACTACGAGTTCTTCTTCACCGACCCCGACTTTTTCGCTTCGGTGTCCAACACCTTGCTGCTGCTGGGTTCGGTGATCGCGATCACCGTGGTGCTGGGCATCGCCCTGGCCCTGCTGGTCAACGAGGCCTTCCCGGGCCGCGGCATCGTGCGCGTGCTGCTGATCTCGCCGTTTTTCGTGATGCCCACGGCCAACGCGCTGCTGTGGAAGCACATGATGATGAACCCGGTGTACGGCGTGCTGGCCCAGGTCGCGATCTTCTTCGGCATGGAGCCGGTGGACTGGCTGACCGACTTCCCGCTGCTGTCGGTGATCCTCATGGTGGCCTGGCAGTGGCTGCCCTTTGCCTGCCTGATCTTCATCACCAGCCTGCAGTCGCTCGACCGCGACCAGATGGAAGCCGCCGGCATGGACGGTGCCAACGCGCTGCAGAAGTTCTGGTACCTCACGCTGCCCCACCTGGGCCGCCCGATCGCGGTGGTGGTGATGATCGAGATGATCTTCCTGATGAGCGTGTTCGCCGAGATCTTCACGACCACCGGCGGCGGACCGGGCAATGCCAGCACCAACGTGGCCTTCCTGATCTTCAAGCAGGCCCTGATGAACTTCGACGTCGGTGTGGCCTCGGCCGGGGCCTTGTTTGCGGTCGTGCTGGCCAACATCGCCGCGGTGTTCCTGATTCGCCTGATCGGCAAGAACCTCGACTGACCGGACGCCCCAGACCATGAAGCACCTTGCCCTGATCCTGCGCACGGTGGCCGCCTGGACGGCCACCCTGCTGATCGTCTTCCCGCTGATCTGGCTGGCCCTGACCGCGTTCAAGACCGAGCAGCAGGCCATCGCGATCCCGCCCGAACTGTTCTTCTCGCCCACGATGGAAAGCTTCACCGAGGTGAACGAACGCAGCGACTACCTGCTGTTCGCGCGCAATTCGGTGATCACGAGCGTGCTGTCCACGTTGCTGGGCCTGCTGATCGCCGCCCCGGCGGCGTATTCGATGGCGTTCTTCCGCACACGCCACACGCGCGACATCCTGATGTGGATGCTCTCGACCAAGATGATGCCGGCCGTGGGCGCACTGGTGCCCATCTACGTGATGGCCCAGACCGCCGGCATGCTCGACTCGCTCAGTGCGCTGGTAATCGTGTTCACCTTGTCGAACCTGCCGATCATGGTGTGGATGCTCTATTCGGGCTTCAAGGACATCCCGCCCGACATCCTCGAGGCCGCCCGCATGGACGGTGCCACGCTGTGGGGCGAGTTCTTCCACGTGATCCGCCCGCTGGCCATGGGCACGCTGGCCTCCACCGGCCTGCTGTGCCTGGTGCTGTCGTGGAACGAGGCCTTCTGGTCGCTCAACCTCAGCTCGGCCAAGGCCGGCACGCTGGCCACGCTGATCGCCTCGTACTCCAGCCCTGAAGGGCTGTTCTGGGCCAAGTTGTCGGCCGCCTCGCTGATGGCCATCGCCCCCATCGTGGTGGTGGGCTGGTTCAGCCAGAAGCAGCTCGTGCAGGGCCTCACCTTCGGTGCCGTGAAGTAGCGGGCGCGGCGCGCCCCACTCCCGTCACGTTGCAAGTCAAGTCGCAAGGACCGATCCACCATGTCATACCTTCAACTCCAGGGCGTCGAGAAGACGTTCGGCAGCCAGCGCGTCATCAAGGGCGTGGACCTGCAGATCGAAAAGGGCGAGTTCGTCGTGTTTGTCGGCCCGTCGGGCTGCGGCAAGTCGACGCTGCTGCGCATGATCGCCGGGCTCACCGACATCGACGCCGGCCGCCTGCAGCTCGACGGCCGCGACATCACCCGGCTGCCGTCGTCCAAGCGCGACCTGGCGATGGTGTTCCAGAGCTACGCGCTCTACCCGCACATGACGGTCTACGACAACATGTCGTTTGCGCTGCGCCTGGCACATGTCGACAGGGCGGTGATCCGGCAGAAGGTCGAGCGCGCGGCCGAGATCCTGAACCTCGGCCCCTATCTGCAGCGCACGCCACGCGAGCTGTCCGGCGGCCAGCGCCAACGCGTGGCGATCGGACGGGCCATCGTGCGTGCGCCCAAGGTGTTCCTGTTCGACGAACCGCTGTCCAACCTGGACGCCGCACTGCGCGGGCAGACCCGGGTCGAGATCGCCAAGCTGCACCGGGAGCTTGGCGCCACCACGATCTACGTGACCCACGACCAGGTCGAGGCCATGACGCTGGCCGACCGGGTGGTCGTGCTGCGCGACGGGGCGATCGAGCAGGTCGGCTCGCCGCTGGCGCTGTATGACCGGCCGGCCAACCGCTTCGTGGCGCAGTTCATCGGCACACCGCAGATGAACATCGTCGACACCACCGCCCTGCCCCAGCTGGCCCCGGCCGCCGGCACCGCCACGCCGGCCGACGGCTACATCGGCGTGCGCCCCGAGAACGTGCTGATCCGCCCGGCCGGCACCGGTCGCCTGGCCGCGCGGGTCGAACTCGTCGAGTCGCTCGGCGCCAACACGCTGATCTACACCCGCGTGGCGCCCGCTGGCCCGGCAACGGCCCAGGCCGACGGTGTGCAACTGGTGGCCGCGCAGAACAGCCGCACCGAACTGCACCCCGGCGACACCGTGGGGCTGGACTTCGAGCCGGCCGGCTTCCACCTGTTCAACCGCCAGGGCCAGGCGCTGGCCCGCGTTTCGTGAGGGATTCGTGAACATCATCCTGCATCTGGGGCTCGGCTCCTTCCACCGTGCGCACCAGGCCGTCTACCTGCACCGCCTGCACGCGCTCGGCCAGCGTGACTGGGCCATCGTCGCCGGCAACCTGCGCCCTGACATGGCCACTACCGTGGCCGCACTACAGGCCCAGGACGGCGCCTACACGCTCGAGACGGTGTCGCCCGGCGGCGAGCGCCGCTACGAACGAATCACCTCGCTGCACCGGGTGCTGCCATGCACACCCGACCTGGCCGAGGTGATCCGTGTCGGGGCCGATCCGGCCACCCGCATCATCTCGTTCACCGTCACCGAGGCGGGCTACTACCTCGACGCCCAGGGCCGCCTGGACCTCGGTTTTGCCGAGCTGGTGGCCGACATCGAAGCCGCCCGCGCCGGGCGGCCCGGCAGCACGCTGCATGCGGCGCTCACCGCCATCCTGCGCGAGCGCATGCGTGCCGGCGGCGGTCCGGTCACGCTGCTCAACTGCGACAACCTGCGCCACAACGGCGATCGATCGCGCGGCGGGCTGCTGCAGTTCATCGACGCGGTGGGCGACACCGAACTGGCCCGCTGGGTCCAGACACACACCACCAGCCCCAATGCGATGGTCGACCGCATCACGCCGCGGCCGACCCCCGACATCGCCGAGCGAGTGAGGGCCGCCACGGGCCAGGCCGACGCCGCCCCGGTGATGGCCGAGAGCTTCATCCAGTGGGTCATCGAAGACCGCTTCTGTGCCGGGCGCCCCGCCTGGGAGGCCGTGGGCGTCGAGATGGTGGGCTCGGTGGCACCTTACGAGGAGGCCAAGATCCGCATCCTCAATGCCAGCCACAGCTGCATCGCGTGGGCCGGCACGCTGGCCGGGTTCCGCTACATCCACGAGGGCACGCAGCACCCGGCGATCCGTCAGATGGCACACGACTACGTCACCGACGACGTGATCCCCTGCCTGAACCGGCCGCCCGAACCCAGCCCGATCGACCTTGCGCGTTACCGCGACGTGGTGCTCGAGCGTTTCGGCAACCCGGCCATCCGCGACACCAACCAGCGCGTGGCAATGGACGGCTACGCCAAGATCCCCGGGTTCATCGCCCCCACGCTGCGCGAGCGGCTGGCGCATGGCGAAGCGTTCGACAGCAGCGCGATGCTGCCGGCGCTGTTTCTTGCCTACCTGCAGCGCTGGCACCAGGGCCTGCTGGACTACACCTACGAAGACCAGGCCATGGACCCGGCCGCCGCCCATGCCGTATGCATGGCCCCCGACCCCGTGGCCGAGTTCTGCCGCGATCCCGTGCTGTGGGGCCCCGAGGCCGGCCACCCGGCACTGATCGACGCCGTGCGACGTGCCAGCGAGCGGGTGCATCACTTCATCCAGACCCTGAAGGAAAAGGCATGAGCCAGCGACTTGCACAGCGCCACGCCCTGCTGACCGGCGCCGCCGGCGGCATCGGCCTGGCCGTGGCCGAGGCCTTCCTGCGCGAAGGCGCCTGCTGCACCCTGGCCGACATCGGCAACGAGCCGGGTGAACCGGCACGCGCCGTGCTGGCACGCCACCCGCAGCAGGCGCAGTACGTGCAGGCCGACGTGACCCGATCAGACTCGATCACCGCGATGGTGGCGGCCGCCCGCGCGCGCTTCGGCACGGTGACCGTCCTGTTCAACAATGCGGCGGTGTTCGACCTCGCCCCGTTGCTCGACAGCACCGAGGCCAGCTACGACCGGCTGTTTGCCGTCAACGTCAAGGGCATGTTTTTCGTGATGCAGGCCGTGCTGCGCCAGATGCTGGACGACGGCGCCACCGGCAGCGTGATCAACCTGGCCTCCCAGGCCGGGCGCCGGGGCGAAGCGCTGGTGTCTCACTATTGCGCCACCAAGGCAGCCGTGATCAGCTACACGCAGAGCGCGGCACTGGCCATGGCGCCCCACGGTATCCGGGTCAACGGCATCGCGCCCGGCGTGGTCGACACCCCGATGTGGGCGAGCGTCGATGCCCTGTTCGCGAAGTACGAGAATCTGGCCATCGGCCAGAAAAAGCGCTCCGTTGGCCAGGCCGTGCCGCTGGGGCGCATGGGTCGTCCCGACGACATCGCCGGCGCCGCCGTCTTCCTGGCCAGCGACGAGGCCGCGTACATCACGGCCCAGACCCTGAACGTGGACGGCGGCAACGTCATGTCCTGAAGGAGCACCCGCCATGCGAGCGCGCGACACCTACCTGCCCCGCCAGCGTCAGCCCGAGCTGGAGCACGACTTTGCGCGTTCCCCTTCGCTCGGCTACGAGCCACCCGAGGAAACCGGCCTCGTGCGCTGCCTCTCGCATGGCTTCCCGACCCCGCTGGCACGCTGGCACTGCCACGACGAATACGAGCTGCACCTGATCGTGGCCACCTCGGGCAAGGCCTTCGTCGGCGACTGGATCGGCCCCTTCCAGCCCGGCCACCTGGTGCTGTGCGGGCCGCGGCTGCCGCACAACTGGATCTCGCTGGACATGCCCGAAGAAGGCGTGCCCGAACGCGACCTGGTCGTGCAGTTCCGCCACGAACCCATCGCCCATGCTGCCGAGCAGCTGCCCGAGCTGGCCGAGGTCATGGCGCTGCTCGAGCGCTCACGCAACGGGGTCGAGTTCTTCGGCCTCGGGCAGCAGGCGGTGCACCACTGGCACACCATCAAGAGCAACCATGGCCTCAAGCGGCTGGCGGCCTTTTTCGACTTCATGAGCGAGCTGGCCCGCTGCCCCGACTTTCGCCTGCTGTCGAGCGTGCGCATGCAGGGCGAGGACGACGACGGCGATGCCGACCAGGTCAACACCCTGGTCACCCGCATCACCCGCGACTACGCCCTGCCGCTGTCCGCCGCCGAGATCGCCGCCGAACTGGGCATGAGCGAAAGCCGCTTCTCGCGCTTCTTCCGGCGCGCCACCGGCAACACCTTCACCGACTTCGTCAACCGCATCCGCGTGAACCGCGCCTGCCAGCTGCTGATGGAAACCGACCGCCTGATCGCCCACATCTGCTACGAGGTCGGCTTCAACAACGTGGCCAACTTCAACCGCCGCTTCCTGGAGATCAAGGGCCTCACGCCCAGCGAGTTCCGCCGCGAGGCGAATCACCGCTTCGGGCGGGGCAAGGGGTGAGACACAACCCGGCGCGTCACCGCTGTAGCGCACTTCAAGGCCGATACGCGCTGGGAGGCGCCGCATGAGGCAGGGGCTCAAGGCTCACGGGTACGGCTGTGGGCGCTTATCGACCTTGGGCTTGATTCCGATCGTTCGACAGCCAGCCTCGGCGCAACGGCGAACGAGGTGTTTGGCAGCAAGGTATCCGCATGTATACGGTGCGGCACGTATAAGGTCGAATTCTTTTCTATAGTCCGCCTCGACATGGACAAGGTCTGCAACCCGTTGTCCTCTGGCGCAGGCTCACCGCACTCAATCTGCCGCAGCCCGCCAAACCTGGCAGCCTTGCGGTCAGCGGCCACATTCATTGAGCTCGAAGAATGCAGCCAGATTGCCATCGGGAACCCTTACCTTTCTACTTCGGCGCCATAAGGGAGCGGTGGCAGCCCCAGTTCCTTGAGAAATTCGTTGTGCTGCTCGGTGGCTGCCTTGATCTTCTGGTCGAGCGCCACGAGCTCTGCATGCACATCGGCCAGCTTGATCTCTTCCTCCTCTTCGGCCGTGCTCACGTAGCGCGAAATGTTCAGGTTGAAGTTGTGCTCCTTCTCGATGGCTTCCAATGACACCCTGCGCGAGTAGCGAGGTTCTTCCCTGCGGTGTCGGTAGGTGTCGATGATCTTTTCGATGTGCCCGATTTCTCCGCCTGGCATCTCATCTGTCCGCAGAAGCTGGTTCTGCCGCTTGCCCTTCTCGTAGTGCTCGGCCGCGTTGATGAACAGCACGTCGTCGGGTTTCTTGCACTTCTTCAGCACCAGGATGCACACCGGAATACCGGTGGAGAAGAAAAGGTTGGCCGGTAGGCCGATCACCGTGTCGATATGCCCATCCTTGAGCAACTTGGTGCGGATGCGCGCCTCAGCACCACCACGGAACAGCACGCCGTGGGGCAGGATGATGGCCATCACGCCGTCCTGCTTCAGGAAGTGGAAGCCGTGAAGCAGGAAGGCAAAGTCAGCGGCCGACTTCGGTGCCAGGCCATAGTTCTTGAAGCGGGTGTCCTCGCCCAGCGCCTCGCTCGGTTCCCAGCGGTAGCTGAATGGCGGGTTGGCCACAATCGCGTCGAACTTCGGCATCTTGGCGGGGTTGGTTTCACGCAGCATGTCCCACTCGTTGAGCAGGGTGTCGCCGTGGAAGATTTCGAACTCCGAGTCCTTCACCCCGTGCAGCAGCATGTTCATGCGCGCCAGGTTGTAGGTGGTGATGTTCTTCTCCTGCCCGTGAATCTTGCCGATGCCATGGGGCCCCATGCGGTGGCGCACGTTCAACAGCAGGGAGCCGGAGCCGCAAGCGAAGTCGAGTACGCTGTCCAGGTGCGAACGCTGGCCCGTGGCGGGCTCCTGACTGTCCAGCGTCACGATGGCCGAAAGGACGTCTGAAATGCGCTGCGGCGTGTAGAACTCGCCAGCCTTCTTGCCCGAGCCTGCCGCGAACTGACCAATCAGGTATTCATAGGCGTCGCCCAGGGTGTCGCTGTCGGTGGAGAACTGGCCCAGGCCCTTGGCGATTTCGGCGATGATCTTGCACAGGCGGGCATTGCGCTCGGCGTAGGTCTTGCCCAGTTTGTCCGACGCCAGGTTGATCTCCGAGAACAGCCCCCGGAAGGTGCTGGCGAAGGATTCTTCCTCAATGTACTTGAAGCCGGCTTGCAGTGTGATGAGCAATTCAGCGTGCTGTGTGCGAGCCATCTCGGCGATATTGCCCCACAGGTATTGCGGCTCAATAACGTAATGCACCTTGCGGCGCATCTGTTTCTCGAACTCGGGCACATCCTCCAGATTGCTTTCGTACCATTGCTGCAGCGGCGTGGAGACCGAACCATCGATCTGCTGCGGGTAGTCCGACCCCAGCTCCTTCTGGGCGGCTGCTTCGTAGTTGTCCGACAGATAGCGCAAAAAAAGAAAAGCCAGCATGTAGTCGCGGAAGTCATCCGCATTCATCGCGCCGCGCAGTTGGTCGGCAATGGCCCAGAGGGTCTTGCCCAGTTTTTGTTTTTCGAGATCGGTCATGGTGCACCTGCTGTTGCGGCCTCAGGAGCCTGAGGGAACAAATCGGGATTGAATGGATAGCGATTCAGGAAATCGTTCAGAATCTTCTTGAAGTAAGCCTTGTTCTCATCGAGCATCTGCTGCGGCTCATACAGCGAATAGTTGCCGTGGCTGAGAATGTTGATCAGGCGCGTGTGCAGAATGCCGTCCGGGTCGTCATCGTCCTGCTTGATGCATACCGAGAAATTCTTGTGCCCGTGAAAGCTGGCCGTCTTCTCCAGAATCGTGCGCAGCATGTTGAAGTGATGGGTGAACAGCCGGTCTTCCTGCATAGCCTGGTACAGCTCGGCCAAGGCAGCAACGTGGTGGAAGAATGGTGTGTCGCCATCTTCTGGGCGCAGCATATAGCTACCGCTCGCCGATTGTTTGTTGACGACATACCTGCGGGCCTTGCCCATCTCGTTGCTCAGCACATTGAAGAACAAAGTGTGGTGCGTGGAGATCACCGTCTTCAGCTTGTTGTCCTGCCGTTTGAGCCATTGCGCCAGATGGTTGGCCACGGCGATCACGTTATGCTCATCCAACGAGGAAATCGGATCGTCGATATACAGGTACTTCACCCACTGGTAAGCCTCGATCTCAGGGTCCATCGCCAGTTCGACCACGGCTAGGAAGAAGCACCAAATGAAGATATTTTCTTCGCCGCGCGATACCTTGATGTTGTCAACAGTCTGCCCGTCTACCAGGCGCGAAAAGCGCACGGCCCACTCGGCCCCCTGAGTGTCGATGCGGAAATCGAAGTCTGCATAACGTCGCAGCAGCGGGCGGATGCGGTTGTCCATTTCCAGCTCGAACAAGCCCTGGAAAAAGCGCGAATCCCTATTGAGCAGCAAGCGGCGATCTGAATCGTCTGCCAGATCATTGTTCCAGTGGAACAGGTCTTCGGTGAAGGCGTTGAAGTACAGGGTATCGCGGGCGTCGTCCTGCTTGCCCATGTCCTTGAAAGCCACGGACAGCCGCGTTTTGCCGGTGCCGTTGTAGGCATAGAGCAGAGTGGTTTTCTTGCTTTCTAGCTCCTGCCGCAGATGTGTAGCCAACGCGGTCAAATTGGCAAAGGACTGGCCCCGCTTCATCCTTGCTCCTCGTCGTCGATCTCTGGGAAGAGCTGCTCCATGAGGCCCTTCTTGTGATTTTTGAGGCTTTCAACCTTACTGATTTGGGCCGCTATTAGATCGTTAACTGGAGAAAGGCAGCCGGCAATGTGTCTCTGTTCATCAATCGATGGCAGGCGAATCGGAAGTTCTAGGAAATCACCTTTGTTGAGCACCCTATTTCTTCCCGCGCCGCCAGGAGAAATAATGCCAAGGTTATAAATAAACTCCCTGCTTAGAATGATGTGCCGGATGAATTCAGGTATGGCAATTTCTCTATTGACTGTATAGGTTGGGAAGCGATGAGAAACCAGGGCTCCATCGTCGATGCTTTTGGCAATGGCTAGCGCCCCTTCCCAAGCAAAGGTGATGTTAACTATTAGATCATCGCGCCTCACCTCGTAAAGAACCTCCATAGAATTCTTCTCCGGATTTTCTAGAGGCTTCAAAAATGTGCCTTTGCCATGGCTTCTTATGCCTAAGCCTGTATACGGCAGCGTGGGCTTCTGTTTTTCGCGCGCAATCGGAGAAACCGCATCTCCTAATTTAAACTTCGCCCACTCTGTCTTAGGTCTGAAATCGAAAAATCGCAGCTGGGGTAGGTTTTCTGCGCCTCGGGGGAATAGCTTCTGCAGCAGGCCATTCATATAGGCTTGGAGGGTGGTTAGTTTATGACTTTCTGCTGCTATTAGGTCATCGATGGAAAAGAGGCATTCTGCGATTTTCTGTTGCTCCCCGGTCTGTCGTTTGGGGTATGCAATCAATATGGCCTTAAGGGTGGAAAAATGTCTCTTGTATTCTTCCGTCGTGACGGGCTTGAAACATAAAGATTGGTATAAGAAACCAATGGAAACAGGTTCTTTTGCGCGAATGATCTTGATGCCGTCGGCACCTTGGGCGAACGTGCGTCGAACAAACTTTAGCGAGCAGGTGTGATCGCCAAATACGATCAATGGTTCATTGACGGCTACCAACGCATCCGGATCGTTTGTCCATCCAGCAATGGCGCTCTGCCCTTGGTCAATAATCGGGTATTCACCCCGTGGCAAATAGTCGGACGCCGGTATTTTCTTGGGCGGCGTTATTGTTGAAATCAACTTTTCAACTTCTGTAACCTGCCAAGCCTCCGCGTTCTGAAAATCGGGGAATCGCAGCCGTGGCATTAACGGGCACTTGTCGTTACCACTCATGCATCTTGCTCCTGCTGCCGCGCGACGATGACCTTGAACAGATTCCCGGCTCGATCGTCGATCAGTTCAATCTGCGGCCACGCCCGCAAGGCGCGCAGTAGACCGCTACCCAGTCCGCGATACGGCAGGAGTTTGGCGGCGAAGGACGCCAGAATCGGGTTGCGCATATTGGAGTTGCCCGCCTTGATGTTCTCGATGGTCAGGTTATTGGGCAGGTGTCCGGGGCTGATGATCTCGACCCGATCCGCAAACACCAGCACCCGCACCGGAGCGCTAACGAAGTAGTCGCGGTGAATGAGCGCGTTGGCGACCAGCTCTTCCCAGACGATGCGGGGAATCTCGGTCTGGCCCTGGGAGTTGAAGCCCTGCTCGCCCTGCGCGGCGCGGGTGTTGGCGACGATGAAGCCCAGCGTCTGCTGAAACACATCGGCCAGCTTGCCGGTGATGTCGCGGCTGTCGATGTAGCGCTCGTCCTCGATCTCTGTGCCGACAAAGGCGACGGCCTTGACGATGAAGGCGGGTAGCGCATACTGCGGTGTTTTGGCGAACAGTAGGCCACCCGCCACATTGAGCTGCCCCTGGTTCATCAGGTTCATGTTGGTCAGCAACTGCGGCAGTGGCTGGTTATGCTGGGCGAGCGGCTCACCGAATTGCTGCTCGAAGAAGGTTTCGAAATAGGGCATGTCCACATCGCCCGCGCTCAAGCCCGTCACGGGCGTTTCGTCGGCGTGCACCAAGCCCGCCTGCTGGAACAGCCGCTGCAGTTCCTCGCGCGAGGTGGCGCGGCGCTTGTCCGCGCCGCTCTTCACCCAAATTGCGCCGTTCTTGTCCATGTAGGGCTTGTTGACGCCCTCGGCGATGGAGAGCACCAGCACCGTGCCTGCTGGGTGGAGCACGTTTTCCGTGATTGGATTGACGGCGGGGAGAATGCCCTGTGAGGCTACGTTCCCGATGAGTTGGTTGAGACGAGCAACGTCGGCGCCGGATAGGCCGCGCACCGAACCGTCGTCGTTCACCCCAATAAAGATGCGCCCACCAGCGGTGTTGCTGAAGGCGACGATCTCTGCTGCCAAGGCATCGGCATTATTCATGTCCGTCTTGAACTGCTGCCGACTGTCCTCGCCTCGGCTGAGCAGGTCGATCAGCTCTGTGGTTTCCATAGGTTGTAGACCTCTTTGCGACGGTTGAAGGCTTCCTGGCCTCCTTCCATGATGTTGATGATGGCTTCCTGCACCGGGCGGGCGTCGATGCTGCCGCTGCGCGTGGCGACCTGCTCGTCCTGGTATTGGCAGGCGTGCACCTGCTCGGCGTCACCCAACACCGGGAAGTTGGCGTTGTGGGTGGCGAAGATGAACTGGGCGTGAGGTTTCATCTCACGCAGCAGCTTGATCACATCGTCGTAGATGGTCTGGTTGTCCAGATCGTCTTCCGGCTGGTCGATGATGATCACGTCGTTCTGGCGTTGGCTGAGCACATACAACAGCAGCGCCGAAGCGCGCTGCCCGAGAGAGTGGTGCTTCAACTCTTTGCCGCGATAGCGGATGACGAAGCGGTTGGGCACCTGCCAGGTGACGAACTCGGTCAGGTTCTGCATGAAGGTCTTTTCGAAGACCTCGGGTGTGCTGCCGGCCTTCGTCAAGGCACCCGGCAGGGCACGCAGGAGGCCGCCGAAATCGGCATAGTCCTCCATCACTGCGCGCAGCGTGGTTTCGCGGATGTTGCTGCCCTTGAAGAGCTGCTGCATGAAGCTGATGGCGGCTTCCTTGTCGCCCTTGAAATCGGCTTCGATCTGCAAGGCGGTGTGGCCAGCGTTCACGCGGTCCAGCTCCACCTTGATGGTGTTGAACTCACGCAGCCAGAGTTCGTTGAGCTTGTCGATCTCGGCAAACAGTGCGTCGCGGATGTTGGTCTGCTGTGATTCCTGCTTTGCCAGCGCCTGAAGCATTTGCTCCGCCTTGGTCTTGCGCTGCTGCTGGGCCAGGAAGTCGTCCGGCCGGATGGCTGTCATGCCGGTTTGCTTGAGTTCCTGAGCCAGTTGGCGCTCGACTTGTGCGAACTCCTCCTGAAGGTTCTTGCTTGCGCCTTCAAACTCGCCCTGTTTGGCCTGGAGGCGACCCGCAATGGCTCGCGCGTCTTGCTCGATCTGCTTGAGCTGATCGACGTTGGCAACGAGCTTGGAGAACTCGGCGTAGTAGGCCGCGAAGAAGTCCGGGTTCTGCTTGGACACGTAACTCGTCGCGTTGCGCAACTCGTCCTCATGCTCGGCAATCAATTGCCCCAGGGCGAGGATGAAGCTGTCTGCCCGCTCCTTCATGCGCACGAGCGCAGTGGCGTCTTGCTGGAAGCCGAGGCGCTTTTGGAGCTTGTCGGCGACGCCGTGCTCCGCAAACTTGGTCAGACGGAAATTGGCATCATTGAGCTGGGTCTCGAAGTCGCGCTTGAGTTCGGCCGTGTTGCTGAGCTTGAGCCAGCGCTGAGCAGCGTCGCGCACGCGCTGGCGTTGGGCCTCGATTTCGTCACGCAGCACACGCAGCTTCTCGCCAACCAGCTTTTCCACCAGATCGGTCTCAAAGCCTTCGCCGGTGCTGGAAAGGTCCTTCTGGCCGAAGTAGATCGGGCGACGCAGTACGGTCTCCCGGATCGACACGCCGGGCTGCAACTTGCCGCCCAGGTAGACGTTCGGCGCTTCGCGGAAGATGCGGGAGATGGTGAACTCCTGTCCGTACACGTCGCAGGCTGTCAGCGTGACCTTGCCGCCGCTGCCAAGGGTGTGCCGGATCAACTCGTCCTTGTACTTGGTGTCCTGCGCTTTCTCACCTCGTGGAATATCGAGGGCGTAGCGCACCGCCTCCAGGATGGATGACTTGCCGCTGCCCCGGATGCCGATCAGCGTGTTGAGTTCGGAAGAGAAGTGCAGCGACTGCCCATCGAGGATGCCCCCGTCGAAGTGGATGCTGCGGATGTGCGACGCCTGATGCTTGGGTGGCTCCGTGGCGACCCGCGCAGCGGGATCGCTCAAGGCAAACTTGACCGCCTCAAAGGACAGTTCGCCCAATTTGAGATAACAGGCTTTGCCCTGACCAATGTCTTCTATGCATTTGGCGTCGCAGCCTTCGAGTTCGGCGGGATACCAGTCACCTAGATGCTGCTGCGCTTTAGTCCGGCAGGGTTTGTTTTTCTCTTGCACCTTGTTGTACGTGCGCACCTTCTGAAAGCCAAGCGTGCGGCGGCGAAATAACTCATTTCGGCCCAGCTCGGCAAGACGCCCCCCATCCAGCTCGGCCCAAAGCCCACTCGGCGCTTCGACATGAGCAAAGACGAAAAAGAAGTCGCGGTGGTAGTTTTCCAACTCCTCGATGGTGTTCGCCAGCGACAGCGAAGATCGACCATTTTCCTGTTCATACTGCGCTGGGACTTTTCCTTTGAACGCGACGCCCAAGAAGGGATTGATATGGTCATGACCATCGGCCAACCAATCATCGGAAAAGACAACCAGCGTATGAATGCCATTGGCCCCATCATTGACCGACAGCTCGACGCCTGGCAGCAGCGCAATCCCCTTCTTCTGCGCTGTCTTGCGCAGCGCTTTGAACTCATCGAAGTCGAACTTGTTGTGATTGGTGATGACGCCCAGGCGAATGCCCGCGTTCTCCAACGCATCCACATAGTTGCTGTTGTAGAAGTTGTCATCGCCCGTGAACTTGAACTCGCGGTCTGCGCGGGTGTGCAGATGGAAGTCTGCACGAATCCACTGTGCCCCTTGTGCAAAGACGGTCCCCATCATCGTCCCTCCTCATACGCAGCCAGGCCGGCGATCTCTCGGCCTTGGGCGAGCTTGTGCAGCAGTGGAGTCAGCTCTTCCATCAGGGCCAACTCCTTCACACGCCGGCTCTTCCAGTTGAGTCTGAGCGGTTCTAGAAAGTCGGTGAGCTTCTCTCCGTCGAAGATGCGGCGTCGCAGGATTTCATCGACAAAGCCTTGCAGTGCGTCAGGCACAAGCCCATGGCGGTTAGCAATATCGGTCAGTTCCCGTGCTTTCTTCTCTGCCTTGAAGCGGTCAAATCCGCTGCGGATTTGCTTCTCGTCCAATGCTTCATTGACCGGCAGGCCCCGGATGTACTCGGCAATGTCCTCGCGCTCATCGATGAACTTGGCGTCGGACTGAATCAGACCGATGAGCTGCTCCCGGTTCATGGTGAGCTTGCCGGGCTTCTGCTGCGTCAGCTTCGCAATGAGGCCCATGATGTAGTCGTAGTCGATCACCGCAGACGCGAAGAGCACGAACTCGAAATCAAGCTGCTGCACTTCGGGCACAGCCTGATCGCGGTCCTGCTGTTCCTTCAGCCGTTTGGCAGTCTCCAGGTACACCCCTTTGAAGCCTTGCAGCTGATCGGGCGGCGCAATCTGGGTGATCTGCGCCTTCTGTTCTTCGGAAAGATCGGTGTATTGATCGAGCTGGGTCTTGAGGCGCTGCACTTCCTTGAACAGGTTGACGAACTGCGCCCGAGCGGCGTCGCCCCTTAGGTTGGCTACCTCTTCCGGCGCATTGGCCACGCCTTGTGACTGCATGAAGTCAGCCAGCTTCTGGGTGGCCGTCTGCAGGTTGTCGATGACCTTGGGCGCAGGGTCTACGAGCCAAATTTCGCGCGGGTTGTCGATCTTCTCGCCGGAGAAGAGCGCAATCGCCTCTTCGACCGGCTTCTGCTGCTGGCGGAAGTCGAGGATGTTGCCGTAGGGTTTACTGTCGTTCAGCACGCGGTTAGTCCGCGAGAACGCTTGGATCAAGCCATGGTGCTTGAGGTTCTTGTCCACATACAGCGCGTTGAGGTACTTGGAGTCGAAACCGGTGAGCAGCATGTCCACGACAATGGTGATGTCGATCTTTTGCTCGGCTGGCAGATCGGTGTTCGGGTACTGCTGATCCTTGATGCGCTTCTGCACATCCTGGTAGTACAGGTCGAACTCGCCAATGCGGTGGTTGGTACCGAAGCGGGCGTTGTAGTCAGCGACGATACGGGTGAGCGCCGCTTTTTTGCCTTCAGGGTCCTGCTGGTTGTCCTCCTTTTCTTGCGGCAGGTCTTCCTGAATCTGCTGCACGTCCTTGTTGCCCTCGGCGGGCGGGGAGAACACGCAGGCAATGTTCAGCGGGCGGAATTCGGGGTCTTGCTCCGCTCGCTGCTTCTGAACGTTGGCAAATAGTTCGAAGTACTCGATAGCATCATTGATGCTGGCGGTCGCCAGCACAGCGTTGAACTTGCGCCCATTGGTAGCGGCGTCGTGCTTGGCCATGATGGTTTCAATGACCTTCAGTTTGGCAATACCTTCGCCGGGCTTGGGTGGGTTCTTGCCCTCGGGCTTGAAGTAGTCCACGTGGAAGCGCAGGACGTTGCGGTCCTCTATGGCGTGGGTGATGGTGTACTGGTGCAGGCAGCGCTGGAATAGATCGTCGGTGGTTCGGTAGCTGGCCTGCTGCCCCTCAATTTGTTGATAGCTGGCGTTCTTCTCAAAGATGGGCGTGCCCGTGAAGCCAAAGAGCTGAGCGTTGGGGAAGAACTCTTTGATGGCTTTGTGGTTCTCGCCGAACTGCGAGCGGTGGCATTCGTCGAAAATGAACGTGATGCGAGCTTCGCGCAGCGCCTCCAAACGCTCTTTGTAGTTGCGCTTATTGGTGCCATCCAGAGCCAGGCCCAGCTTCTGAATAGTGGTGACGATGACCTTGTCGGCGTAGTCGTCGGACAGCAGGCGGCGTACCAGCGCTTCTGTGTTGGTGTTCTCTTCGACGCAGCCTTCCTGGAAGCGGTTGAATTCCTCGCGGGTCTGGCGATCCAGGTCTTTGCGGTCCACCACGAACAGACACTTGTCGATGTCCGGGTTGTCCTTGAGCAGGGTGGACGCCTTGAACGAAGTCAGCGTCTTGCCTGACCCGGTGGTGTGCCAGATGTAGCCGTTGCCGCAGTTCTGGTGGATGCACTCCACGATGGCTTTGACGGCATAGATTTGGTACGGCCGCATCATCAGCAGCTTCTGCTCGCTGGCTACCAGCACCATGTAGCGGCTGATCATCTGGCCCAAGGTGCACTTGGCCAGGAACTTCTCAGCGAAGCTATCGAGCTGCGTGATCTTCTTGTTGTCCTCGCTGGCGAACTGGTAAACGGGCAAGAAGCGCTCATCAGCGTTAAAGCTGAAGTGCCGCGCGTTGTTGCTGGCGAAGTACCAGGTATCGGTGCGATTGCTGACGATGAAGAGCTGCAGGAAGCACAGCAGCGTTTTGCCGTAGCCATTGCCGGGATCGGTCTTGTAATCAACGATCTGCTGCATGGCCCGGCGTGGGCTGACGGCCAGGGTCTTCAGCTCGATTTGCACCACCGGCACACCGTTGATGAGCAGCATCACGTCGTAGCGGTGATGGCTGTTATCGGTGTTCATGCGCAACTGGTTGACGACCTCGAAGTCGTTCTTGCACCAGTCCCTGATGTTCACGATGGTGTAGTTCAGCGGCGTTCCGTCGTCTCGCTCAAAGCTGTTGATGTTGCGCAGCGTCTGGGCTGCGTTGTAAACATCGGGCGTGACGATGCCATCGAGGAGGCGTTGGAACTCGCTGTCGGTCAGCTGTACCCGGTTGAGCGCTTCGAACTTGGCGCGGAAGTTGGCTTCCAATGCGGCGCGGTCGCGGATTTCCGGGCGATAGGTGTACTTGAGGTCGCCGAGCTTGCTGATCAGGTCCAGCTCGATTTGGTGTTCGGTGGTCGTCATGAGTCTGTTCCTGCCGTCATGGATTTGTTGATGTGGCGGGCAGGCGGCTCCCTGTGGCTTGAGCAGCCATGTCAAGCCCCCGCCTTGGCCGGTTCTCCGTTCGGGCGGTCCAGTCTCAAGTCATGACTGCGCGCGTACTCCAGTACCAGGATTTCGATCATTGATGCCACCGAGCGACGTTCGCGATCAGCCGCCAAGCGTAAAAGCTGCTTGATCTCGGCGGAGGTGCGGATGGAAAGGGTTTCGTCCTTCAAGCGTGACATGGCGGCGTCTCGTCAATCGTGTCGTGCAAATGTACTGCCTTTGCATGCATTTGCGCAATGCAATGTTGCACCATGCCCATTGCCCCTGCGGGCCCGCGGAGCTGAATTTGCTAAGCCGACCGCGGGCTGGCGAACGCCGCGGCCAGTTCTTCGCCAAAGTCGAGCTTCAGCATGTAGGTCAGTGCGGCAGGGCTGATGCCAAGCAGACTCGCCACCTGCCCCTTCGTGGCTCCCCGCTTGGCATGCCAGAGCGCATCGGGCAGCCGACCGCGAACCTTTGAGCTCTGCCCACGCTGTCCGGGCGTCATCACTGCCGCCGCGGCACACCGGGCTTGCGCGGCCCGGAGCTTCGGCACCCAGGCGGCCGGGTGATGCTCAAAGGGATCCAGGCGCATGCGTAGCGCATCAAACAGTCCCGACCGTGGAACCGCCCGCCAAACCTCGCCGCCGCCAAGCGCAGCAGCCCCCGATCGCTCAATGAGCGCCCGTTCCGTTGCGCGAAGCGTCCTGTCTTCATCGGGCGGCGAGACGCCCCACAGGAGTCTCGCAAAGAGGAACGGTCATTCGGAACGTGGAGGAGATCACCCAGGTAACCGTCAGAGCGAACACCGCACCGACTACCCACGTGACAGTCTCGTAGACAACCAAGTCAACAGCCCCGGGGAAGGATAGAAGCCTCAACGAAGATAGTCGTTGAGGCTTCTTCGCTTAATTGGCAACCTATGGGGTCACCTTTTGCAGCTTGTGGGGTCACGCACACCGGGCGGCCGGCCTGGGTGCGCCACACCTCAACCGCACACCCCCACATACCCGCAGGCGGTGCAGAAATCGCATCCGTCCTTGTGGATCACCGTGGCATTGCCGCATTCGGGGCAGGGACTGCCGGCCATCGGTGCGGCGGGTTCGTGCGGCCCGACCATGCTGCGCGGTGCCTGCAGGATGCCCATCTCGCGCACCGGCATGCCATGTTCGTCGAGCACGCCGAGCATTGCGTAGCGGTGAATGATCAGGCGGGCCATGTAGGCCACGGTCGAGGGCCAGGTCTGCTGGCGCCGTTCGCCGTGCGGCAGGCCGGGCACGAAGGCCATGAAGTGGCCCAGCGGCTCGGCGTAGTTCAGCAGCTTGCGCAGCTTCATGCCGATCCAGGCCGGGTCGATCACCCGCATGTCGAGCGACAGCAGGCGTGCCAGGCCGTCCAGCGCGCGCGGGTAGTTGCCTGACAGGCCCATCGCGCAGGGCCGGGTGGTGGGCAGGCCGTCGGGTCCGGGCAGGCTCACCTCCTTGAGCGTGAGCGTGAAGGCCTCGCCGCTGGCCGGGTTGTCGATGTCCACGGCCCAGGCCAGCGTGCCCGAGGTGCCGGTGCGCGGCTCGTCGCGGCTGAACATCGCGTCGAGCACGGGGGTGGCCTGGGGCGCGCCGCCCTGTTGCCACAGGCCGAGCTGTTCGCAGCGCCAGCGGATCACCGCGGCGGTGGCTGCCACCACACCGGGAAAGCGCCGCGGTTCACCGTGCGGCGGGAAGGGCATGTCGAACGAACGTTCCTCGGCCACGGTGGCCAGCGCATCGAGCTTGAGTTGCAGCCAGGCGGTGTCGTTGGTGCGCAGGTCCATCGACAGGGTCTTGGCCAGGGCGCCCAGGCCACGCGGCTGCTCTGCGCCATTGACCCACACCTCGAAGGGCAGGTGGCGCGTCGCAGCGGCAGCGGTGCCTGGTGCCTCGCTCACATGTTCACCGACAAACAGCGCAAAGTCGCCGAAGGGGTGGCGGATCATGTAGCTCCACGCCGGGTTGCCGGCCGGAAACTCGGGCCGCCCCGGCCAGCGCAGCGAGGCCAGCACCGGGGCGGGCAGGCGATCGAGCGCCAGGCGGCGGTTGGCATCGTCGGTCACCAGCGCCTGCGGCTGGGCGGGCGCCACGCTCAGCACCGAGCCGAGCACCGCATTGGGCCGGTAGGTGGCCAGGCCCTTCAGCCCGGACTTCCATGCGCTGAGGTACAGGCCCTGAAAATCGGCATAGGGGTAGTCGGCCGGTACGTTCACCGTCTTGGAGATGGCCGTGTCGACCATCGGCGCCACCGCGGCCACCATCTCCTGGTGGGCCGACGCGCTCATCTCGAGGGCAGTGACGAACGCCTCGGGCAGCGGCGCGGCCTCGCCGTGCAGGTGGCGATACAGCCGCCAGGCATGGTCTTCGACGGCGTACTCCTTGAAGGTGCCGTCGGGCATGCGCTTCTTGCGGGTGTAGGTCCAGCTGAAGGCCGGCTCGATGCCGTTGCTGGCGTTGTCGGCAAAGGCCAGGCTGATGGTGCCGGTGGGCGCGATCGACAGCAGGTGCGAATTGCGCAGGCCGTGGCTGCGGATGCGCTCCTTGAGGGCCTGCGGCAGGCGCGACGCAAACGCACCCCGGCTCAGGAACAGGTCGGCATTGAACAGCGGAAACGCTCCTCGCTCCTGCGCCAGGGCAACGGATGCCTCGTAGGCCGCATCCCGCATCACCTCGGCGATGCGGCGTGCGGTGGTACGGGCCGGTGCCCCGTCATAACGCTGGCCCAGCATCACCAGGGCATCGCCCAGCCCGGTGAAGCCCAGGCCCACACGCCGCTTGTTGCGGGCCTCTTCCTGCTGCTGCGGCAGGGGCCAGTAGGTGACGTCGAGCACGTTGTCGAGCATGCGCACGGCCACGCGCGCCAGCTCGGCAAAGCCGGCTTCGTCGAAACGGGCTCCGGGCGAAAACGCGTCGCGCACGAACTTCGTCAGGTCGATCGACCCCAGGCAGCAGCACCCATACGGCGGCAGCGGCTGTTCGGCGCAAGGGTTGGTGCTGGCGATGGTTTCGCAGTAGCCCAGGTTGTTGTCGAGGTTGATGCGGTCGATGAACAGCACGCCGGGTTCGGCATGGTCGTAGGTCGAGCGCATGATCTGGTCCCACAGCTCGGCCGCGGGCAGCTTGCGATACACCCACAGGCCGTCCGCACGCTGGTAGGCGCCGGCAGCCTTCTGTGCCGCACCCGGCTCGGCGCGGTGCAGCAGTTCGACCTCACCGTCTTGCGCCAGCGCGTTCATGAAGGTGTCGGTCACGCCCACCGACACATTGAAGTTGCGCAGGTCGCCCTGGTCCTTGGCGTGGATGAATTCCTCGATGTCGGGATGGTCGCAGCGCAGCACGCCCATCTGGGCCCCGCGGCGGCTGCCGGCCGACTCCACCGTCTCGCAGGAGCGGTCGAACACCCGCATGTAGCTGACCGGCCCCGATGCGTTCGACTGGGTGCTGCCCACCCAGGCGCCGCGCGGGCGGATGCGCGAGAAGTCATAGCCCACACCACCGCCGCGGCGCATGGTTTCGGCCGCTTCGGTCAGGGCGGTGTAGATGCCGGGGTGGCCGTCGTCGACGTGGGAGATCGAATCCCCCACAGGCTGCACGAAACAGTTGATCAGCGTGGCGCTCAGCTCGGTGCCGGCCGCCGACAGGATACGCCCGGCCGGGATGAAGCCGCGGCGCTGTGCATCGAGAAAGCGCTGCTCCCACTCGGCGCGACGCTCGGGCGCCTCGACGGCGGCCAGCGCACGGGCGACCCGCTGGCGCACGTCGTCGGCCGTCTGTTCATCGCCCTTGGCGTACTTCTCGAGCAGCACCTCGGCACTGATGGGCTGGGGGGCCAGTGTTTCCGGCCGGGGCAAGGCCGTGGTGGTGGTTGCAGCCACGGGGGTCGATGGGGTCATGCAGGAGCCTCCTGGGTTGGCCAGCACGGTACGCCCGCCTGGCGGTTCGATCGTTGACCTGGGTCACGGGCCCGGTCCGGTTCAGGGCGATGGTGCGCCGACGCGAATGACCCTCATGCCAGTGCATGCTTGCCGTCGTGGCCAGGGCAGCGCAGCGCGGTCAGGCGCGCGGCGGCCACCTCACCAGCGGGCCGATCGCATCGAGTGTGTTCTTCAGCACCAGGCCGTATTCGGTGTCGCCTTCCATGACCAGCGAACGCTCGAAAAACAGCCGGTCGGCATCTTCCTCGCCACGCAGCAGGCGCAGGTAGTTGCGCGCATCACAGGCGATGCGCAGCGCGGTCGGCTGCTGGTGCACGGCGGCGCGAAAGCCCCCCGGCCCCAGCACCAGGCGGCAACGCAGCCCCAGGTCGATCACGTGCACCTCGACCACACGATCGGCCAGCAGGCGTCTCGCTTCGTCGTCCAGGTGGGGCCGCAGCAGGCGATCGAGCAGCACGGCCGCCACGGTGGACGGCGGGCGCACCGGCAGGCGGGCCACGAACTCGCGCAAGCGCGCAGGCAGGGCCCATGGGCCAGGCATCGGCGTCGCGGGTGTGGTCATGGCTGCGTCCAGTCGACACCGGGGCGGCGATGCGCAAAACCATTGACCAGCCCGCCAGGCAGCGACAGGCCATCCAGCGCCACCCAGGCTTCGTCGGCCCGGCCGGCGTGGTTGTAGACCCGGTCGAACCAGGCAATGACCTGATCGAAGCGGTGCGCGCACGGCGAAAGCCGCAGCCGCGACACCCCGGCGGCACGCACCGCCGCGGCGTCGGCGATCAGGCACTGCTGCGCGGCCGACTGCGTCTGGATGCCATTGAGCGTCAGGAAGGGGGCGCCTTCCGTGGTGCTCAGCAATAGACCGTCCGGGTCGTCCAGGCAGCGGAAACCGCATTCGTCCTTGGGCAGATGGTGATGGCGCGCAGTGAAGCAGCGGGCCGAAAACGCCAGCGGCATCCGGCCAAAGGCGAACACCTCGGTGGCGATCACGGGCTCGCCCGGCGCGGCACTGCGCACCGGATCCTGCGGCGGGTTGATCAGGCCCACCGCCTCCAGCCCCAGCTCGACCGGCACGACCCAGCGCACGGCGCCCCAGGCCGCATGCTCCTGCAGCGCGGGTCGGCTGTAGACGTTGACATGCGGGCCCAGCACGAACGGCCGCCCGGCGAGTGCACGCAAGGCCGAGGCATCACCGGCCTCGACCAGGAACTCATCCTGCGCGGCCAGGCGGCGCAGCGTGCGCAGATCCGCCTCGCTTTCCACCAGCGCCTGGGTGGCCAGCACCACGTCCTTGCCGGCACTTCGCAAGTCACGCGCCAGCGCCAGCCAGTCGTCGGTCTTCATCAGGTGGCGGCGCGAACACACCACCTCCCCCAGCACCACGGTGTCGGCGGCCGACTCCGCGACCTGCGCATAAAAGTCCATCAACGCAGATCGCGGCCAGTAGTACAACACCGGCCCCACCGTCAGCCCCATGCGGCAAGAATTCATCACGTCCTCCAGATGCGCTTGCGCGATCACATCGCACCATGCGGCCCACCCAACACGAACACACGCCACCTCCACGCGCCGCGCCCATCCAGCGACCGCCGTGGGCAGGCTCCGCCTGCCCACCAGCGGTGCCCCCTCGCAGGGGGCGGCCGCAGGCCGTAGGGGGTGGGCCTCACTGCCACGGCCGGTTGTAGGCCCCCAGCGTGTGCTGCTGCCCTTCGGCCCAGCGCCCCAGCGTGGCCTGCCATGACGGCTGCACGGCAAAGCGGGCCGGGCGCTGCGCACACTGGTCGATCGCTTCGCGCCACACGCGGGTGACCTGTTCAACATAGGCCGGGCTGCGCTGCCGCCCTTCGATCTTGATGGCCGCCACACCGATCTCCATCAGCTGCGGCAGCACCGCCAGCGTGTTCAGGCTGGTCGGCTCTTCCAGGGCGTAGTCGCGCACGCCGTCGACATCGAAGCGGCCCTTGCACAAGGTGGGATACCCGCGCGGCTCGTGCGGCGCATAGCTGTCGATCAGGATGTCATTGAGCCGGGCCTTGACGCCGCCGGCGGCCTCTTCCCAACGCACGGCCGATGGTGGCGAGCACACACCGGCTGTGTTGGGCGACTGTCCGGTTGCAAACGACGACAGCGCACAACGCCCTTCGACCATCACGCACAGGCTGCCAAAACCGAACACTTCGACTTCGGCCCGGGTGTGGCGGGCCACGTGAGCCACCTGCGACAGCGTCAGCACGCGCGGCAGCACCGCGCGCTGGATGCCATAGCGCTCGCGGTAGATCTCGATCGCGTCGTAGGTGGTGGCCGAGGCCTGGACCGACAGGTGCAGCCGCAACTGCGGATGGTGCGCGTGCGCATGGGCCATCACCGCGGTGTCGGCGCAGATCAGCGCATCGGCACCGAGTTCGGCCGCGGTGTCCACCGCACGCCACCAGCGTTGCGGCTCGCGCGCATCGGCAAAGGTGTTGAGCGCCATCAACACCTGCGCGCCGCGGCGCCGCGCATGGGCAATGCCCTCGCGGGCCTGGGCCAGGTCGAAGTTCAGGCCGGCAAAGTTGCGCGCATTCGTGGCGTCCTTCAGGCCCATGTACACGGCGTCGGCGCCAGCGTCGACCGCCAGCACCAGCGCGCGCAGCGAGCCGGCCGGGCACACCAGTTGAGGTTTTGCAGGAGGAGAAGTCATGGCGCCGCACGGGAGCTGGTCAGAGTGTGCAGACTCTAGGCAGTCCCTCGCAGCGTGGATTTGTGTCGCATCAACACCCGGCGTGTTGGCTCCTGCCCTGACGCCGTCATGGGCTTGCACCCGGCCCGCAGGCTCGCACAATGACCTCAGGCGCCGCAGCGGCGGTGCCGGCACTTCAGGAGGCACACATGGATCGCAAACTGCATCTGCTGGAGTCCTTCATGACCCGCGGCAGCGATGGGTCGGCCTACAAGGTGCTGGGCTATGAACACATGGCCCGCAACCTCACGCTGATGGACGGCCAGGAGCACTGGGAGCCCACCGGCCTGGCCGAATACCGGCTGGTCAGTGGTGAACTGGTCGAGATGGGGTCTGACGGCACCATGCGGGTCGTCAACACCGGCGTGGAGCTGACGCGGCATTGAAGGCGCCGCAGGGCGTTCAGCCCGCGGTGCGGGCGTCCCGGTAGGCGCCGGGCGTGTCACCGGTCCAGCCGCGAAACGCGCGGTGGAAGGACGCCGTGCTGTCGAATCCGAGGTCGGCGCTGATGGCCGCAAGCGGCTCGCGGCTGCGGCTGAGCTTCTGGATGGCGATGTCGCGGCGCAGCTCGTCCTTGATCGACTGGTAGCTCGTGCCTTCGTCGGCCAGGCGCCGATGCAGCGTGCGCAGCGACATGTTCAGCTGCTGCGCCGCGGTCTCGGCGTGGGTCGCCTCCGGCAGGCGCGAGGCCAGCAGGGTGCGCAGGCGCTGGGCCAGGGTTTCGTCCTTGAACGACGGGAACATCCAGCCCTCGGGCGCCCGCCGCAGGAACTCCGGCAGGTCGCGTGCCTGGCGTCGGATCGGCAGGTGCAGGCTGGCGGTTTCGACATGCAGGGCCGACACCGGCTGCCCGAACAGCACCGGCCCGGGATACAGGCCGTGGTCTTCGGTGGCAAAGGCCGGCCGCGCGAAAGCAAAGTCCACACGCACCAGCGCCAGGCGGCTGGCCGTGAGCCATGAACACACCCCGTAGAGCAGCTTGAGCATCAGCTCGATGCCCATGGGCTTGGCCACGAACGGCCGGTCGGCGGGCAGCACCAGGGCGATGCGGCTCAGGGTGGGCCCGGTCGGCTGCACCTCCATGACAAAGTCGTCCTGCAGCAGCCGGTGCACGTTTTTCCAGCGGTGCAGGGCCACCCGCAGGTCGGGGGCCCCCAGCAGGCTCAGGCAGGTGAACTTCAGCGCCCCCGGGCGCAGCGGCCGCGAGAAGAAGCGCGGCATCTCATCGTCCAGCCGCACGGCCATCAGACGGTAGAGGCTGGCGAGTTGCCGCTCGGTGATGCGCGCGGCCGGCTGGTCGAGCAGGCCCGGCGGGATGCCCACCTCGGCCATCAGCTCCCGGGCCTGAGCCTGCGGCACCTCGGCAGCGTCCAGCAACGCAGCCAGGTAGGCCGACGAGATCGTCGGGGTCAGGTTGAGGTCCATCGCCTCAGCAATCCATGCGCCGGGCCGCCCGAGTTCACCATCGGCGCGAGGCCAGCTCGTGCGGGTCGTAGGCGACCTCGCGCAGGCCCTGCTCGGAGCAGATCGTGATGCGCGTTTCGGCCAGCGACAGCACGGCTTCGTCCTGCATGCGACGCAGCTCGGCATTCACCCGCTGGCGGCTGCTGGCCACCATGGCGGCCAGGTCGCTTTGCGACAACCTCAGGTCGATCCACAGGCCCGCTGACACCGGCCGGCCGAACTGCCGCGCCAGCCGCAGCAACTGGCGCCCCAGCCGCTGGCGCAGCGGCAGCGAATGCAGCTCTTCGAGCAGCCGGAACATGTGCCGCAGCCGCTGGCAGTTCAGGCGCATGAAGGCATCACGCAACTCGGGATGCTGCTCGATCAGCACGCCCAGGTCCTGGCGCGACACCCGCAGCAGCACGCTGCGCACATGCGCCGTCACATCCAGCCCCTGCGGCAGCCCGTCGATCAAGGCGATGTCACCGAACCACTGGCCCGGCTCGACAAACGCCAGCGTGTACGGCCGGCCATCGCGCAGCGGCGTGCCCAGGCGGATGGCGCCACGCACCACCCCGAACCAGTCGTCGCCCGAATCGCCGCGATGGCCCAGCATGTCACCCGCCTGCGCATGGTGAACCCGCGCGCGCGCCATGATCGACCGGCGCAGCGGCTCGGACAGGCTGGCCAGCCACTGCCCGGCATGCATCACCGCGTTGTCTTCCGGACGCAGCGACGGGTGCCCGTTCGGCACCACACGCGGGGTGCCCGGCGCCCAGGCCGGGCGGGTCAGCAGATGGGGGCTCAGGACAGCGGACATGGTCTTCAGCCTCGGTAGAGTGTCACAACATGGATGCACCACGTGCCAGCCGGATGGCAACTGGTGCCAGTGGCTGTGGACGTCACACCCGTTCAGAAGTGTGGCAGCACGCACCGGAAACCACTGTCACCAAAGGGAAATCAGTGCATCGACCCGATGGGGACAGGGCTGAATGTACGCATGCGACTACCGCCCGTCACTTGCGAGACCGGCCGAGATGCTTGCAAATCGTGCCACGTCAGGGTAAACGCGGGGTTCAACCGGCCGTGTGGGCCGAGGTGTTTGACATTGCGTGCCCGGGCCGTACAGAGGGGCGCCGAAGGCATCGCGTCGTGCAAGTGCCTGTCGCCCTGCGTCACGCCCCCGCCCGGGGCAGCACGAAGAAGGATGGAGTCGCGGCGCGAAGAATTTCAGTTTTTACGATGTTTTCAACGCATGCTGAAGACGTTACCAACCGTGAAGTTCTTCTGGGAGGTTTCGATAGTGTGGTAGTTTCATCAGACGCTGAAACAGGCATATTCAATGAAACATGCAGAGACTCATGCGGTTGAGGCATTACGCGGGTTGCTTGAGACGGTCCCGATCCTTCAGGTCGAAGCCATCGAGGCTGAAGCGGTGTCCAGCGAATGGTCGCCGGACTGGGTCGCCTCGCTGCTCGTGCATGGGCGGCAGCATCTCCTCGTCTGCGGGTACTCGGCGAACGGGCAACCACGGCACGCCCGCTCCGCGCTGCTGGAGCTGCGGCACTACATTGCACAGCGAGCCCTCAAGGCAACCCCCGTCGTCATCGCACCCTACCTCTCGCCTTCCGTGAGGCGCATGTGCGAGGAGCAGGGCGTTGGCTATCTCGACTTGCAGGGGAACGCGCGGATCGTCTTTGGCGGCGTGTTCATCGAGCGACAAGTGGCCGACAAGCCTCAGGCCGAACAACGTGAACTCAAGTCGCTCTTCAGGCCGAAGTCGGCTCAGGTCCTGCGTGCCATGCTGCGCGAGCCTGGCCGTGCGTGGCGGGTCACCGAGCTGTCGGAAATCTCCGGGGTCAGCCTGGGGCACGTCAGCAATGTGCGCACCGGATTGATCGATCGGGAATGGGCGCGCGTCTCGGACGACGGCCTCGTTCTCTGCGATCCCGACGCACTGCTCGACGCATGGCGGGACAGCTATGCAGCACCACCTGGTGAGCGGCTTCGGTTCTACACACCCCTGCACGGCAGCGCATTTGATGATGCGGCGCGCAGCGCACTGCGCGCTCAGGACGCCCCCGGGCGTGCGGCCTTCGCATCGTTCTCGGCCGCGCAGTGGCTGTCTCCGTACGGGCGCACGGGCACCCACCATTTTTTCGCTGACGAGCAAGGTCTGCGCAGACTCCAGAGCGCATTGAAGCTTGCGCCCGTCTCGAAGGGCGAGAACGTGGTCGTCACCGTGCCGAAGGACTTGGGACTGCTCGCCGACACCGTTGAACCCGCACCGGGCGCCATCTGCACGAGTCCGATCCAGACCTACCTCGATCTCTCCATCACCGGAGAACGCGGTGCCGAAGCCGCCGACCACCTGCGTCGCGAAAGACTCTCATGGCCCGGTTGACACCCCCCCAGGAGCCACAGTCAGCCGCCGAATACGATGACCGCACGACCACGGCCGTGAGGTCGGTGCTGATCGAAATCGGCCAGATTCTCGGCAGCTTCAAAGGCAAGTTCGCCATCATTGGCGGTGCGGTTCCGTGGCTGCTGCTGTCCAGCGATGAGATGCCACACGTCGGCACCCTTGACGTGGACCTCGGGCTGGATGCGGAAGCACTCGGCGACGGCGAGTACGCCACCTTGATCGGCGCACTTCAAGGCCATGGGTACGCCCAGCGCGAGGGGCTGCGGCGCTTCCAGCTGGTACGGCGAGTCCCCGCCCGCGACGGCGGAGAAGCGATCGACGTCCTGGTCGACTTCCTGATGCCGCGCAACGCGCAGATCGTCAGGAACCATCCTCCCTTGATCAATGACTTTGCCGTGCAACGGGCTGACGGCGCCGATCTGGCGATGCGGTTCCAGCAAACGGTGGCAATGGCGGGACCGATGCCCGAAGCAGGGACGAACCGCGTGGAGATCGCGGTGTGCTCCATCCCCGCACTTCTGGCGATGAAGGGCCATGCTCTGGTGGGCCGCTACAAGCAGAAGGACGCCTACGACATCTACTACTGCGTGCGGAACTACCCCGGTGGCATCGAGGCGCTGGCGCTGCACTGTCGCCCACTGCTGGAACATGCAAGCGGAGAGCGCGGTTTCCGGCATATCGCCACCAAGTTCGACACCTTCGAGGGGCACGGCCCCACCTGCGTGAGGCGTTTCGTCGAAGACACGCAGGCGCTGGGTAATCGCACGCCCGAACAGTGGCAACAGGACGCTTTCGGGCAGATCGACGCGCTGCTGCGCGCGATGTCACTCAGAGATTGAGGCAGCCACATGGACGACGCGCCGCGAAGAGCTGGGCTGCCCACGCCTCCCGACGCCAGCTCCATGCGGGACCGCAGGACCGCCAACTTCAATGCGCCTGCGGAAGCCGAACAGCCTGCAGTGGCCTGCAAACTCCTGATCCACCATCCGCCCAGCGGCACGACGCGCAATAGGATTCAGGACCTCCTCAGGGGCAACCGCGCGCCCCTTCCGTCCCGAAGCGGTGCCAGTGCGAGGCCCTGCAGGCTCAATAGAGCGCAGCTCAGGCGGGATCGTCCTCGACCAGATCACTGAAATCGAGCGGCTTCGGATTCACGTATGCCTCCACCGCGACCGCAAGCATTGCTCTCGTGCCGCGCAGGGCGTATGCGCGCATCAGATGAAGAGGCGAAAAGTAGTAGTCAGCGATGGGGGAGATTCCGGCAATGACGGGCATGTTGAAATGCACATCTTTCTCGTTGTCGAGCGGCAGATGCCATCTGCCGCCGTAGGTGAGTCGGACGATTTCACCGAGGTATCGTGCGCAAGTGATCGCAAGGTCCGTTCGGCCGTCGGCATCGACGTCTCTGCTGAGGGCATCGAATGCGTGCTCCAGTTGCTGGATGCCCGACGGATCCATCGACAACTGGACACCCGCGATGGCAGCCCGCTCCTCAAGGGCCTCGATCCGGTCATCCATCTCGAAGAGGAAGGCATCAAAATCCGAAAGCGCGCGATCCTTGTCGAGTTTCATGACGCTCCAAGCCGCTGGATGTGAACGCGCTCGCGCCAGGTCCGGGCGGGAGCAGCACGGGTTTACGGCAGGCGACGCACCGGTTCGCCTGCTCTGCAGTCGCGGATTCTTCACGCGTTGCGCCCGCCGAACCACCCCTCATCCGAAGGTCAGGTGTGGCAGGTCGTAACGCGCCCCGATGTGCCCGAACTCGCCGTCAGCGCAACCGCAGCCGACGACACCCAGCCCCCTCAGCCCGGCCGACCGTCCGCCCTGGGCCGGCCGTACCAGCCCATGTGGCGCACACCCCAGGCGAGCATCACGGCCATCCACAGGGTGGCGGCCAGCCAGATGGGCCAGGGGGTGGTTTCGAGCAGCGCGCCGGTGATGCGCAGCACCACGGCGGCCTGCAGGCCCAGGAAGGCGGCCCAGGCGAAGTTGTCGGCGGCCAGGGTGCGGCCGCCGTGGCCGCATGACACACGGGTCACCATGGCCAG
Source organism: uncultured Comamonadaceae bacterium (assembly GCA_946482595.1). The sequence goes on along the minus strand of CAMLSD010000045.1, from coordinate 8,186 downwards.
CAGCGTGGAGCCGAGGAAACCCATGGTGATGGCATGCAGGCCGGCGAGCACCCAGCCAGCGGCCTGCAGCGCAAAGCCCACGCCCAGCCAGGCAAAGCCGATGTGCAGCATCGCCAGCAGCCTCACCTTCAGGCTTTGCACCAGGCCCCAGCGCACCGCCAGCCACAGCAGCAGCACGGCGGCAAAGCCGTCGACCAGGGTCTTGAAGACGGGCGGCAGGCCCGGCCAGCCCAGCGGCACCTGCAGCACCAGGCAGGCCACCCAGGTCCACATCAGCCACATCGGACGCCACGCGTCCAGGCCGGGCATGGCGCTGGCAGTGAAAAACGGGATCATGCGGTGCAGCACCGCGGCATAGACGGGCGCGACAAACCACCACAGGCCGATGGCCAGGGCCAGTCGCACGGCGGCCTCGTGCTCGATGGCATGGCCCACGGCCGCCAGCCACAGGGCCGCTGCGCCGGCGGTGCTGGCCACGGCCACCACCTGGGCATGCAGCCTGTCGGGCAGATCGCTGGCGCGCACCAGGCGCCAGAAGCGCCAGGTGAAGGCCGTCCAGCCCCAGGCGACGGCCGCCAGGCCCAGGCCGGCCAGTGGCGCCAGCGAATGCACACCGATCAGGTAGACACCCCAGCCTGCCAGCATGGGCAGCAGGCAGGGCAGCAGTCGGCGGGCGCGCACCGGCGGCAGGCCCAGCCACTTGGGCCCGGCGGTGAACAGGAAGCCGGTGAAGAACAGCGGCATGAATGAAAACGTCATCAGCACCGCATGCGCGAGGCTGGGTGAATGCGCCCAGGGCAGGCTCACCACCGGCCAGAGCCTCAGGGTCTGCACCATCCACCACCACAGCGCAGACACGACCAGCATCACCGACCCGGCCATGAAGCCCAGCCGGTGCGGCGAGGCCCACAGCTGTGCCACCTGCCAGCCGCCGCCGTGTACGCCCGGCGTGTAGCCGGCGTGGGGAGCCACCCGCAGCGGGAAGGTCTTCACACCGCCTCCGGCACCGACGACGATGCCAATGCCGACGCCGTGCCCGGCGTCAGCATGCGCTCGATCAGCTCACGCACGCTGCGGATCTGCTCGCCAAAGGGCAGCGCACCCGCACCGCGGAAGAACAGGCCCTTTTTCACGTCGCCGCGCAATGCCGCGGCGAGCTGGTTGTCGATGCAGAACTGGCCCCAGCCGGCCAGGCCATCGCGCAGGCCGCACTGGGCCAGGCAGTCGAAGGCCTTGGTGCAGCGCGCCTTGACGTGGGCCACGGCCTGCAGCTTGTCTTCGATGCGCAGGTAGCTGCGCAGCCAGGGCGTGCCCACCGCGCGTGCCGGCAGGCCGGCCACGCTGGTGAACTCGACCATGTCCTCGTCACGCGCCTGCGCCAGCACCCGCTTGAACTCGGGATGGGCGTCGCCCTCTTCGGTGACGGCAAACGGGGTGCCGAGCTGCACCGCGGCGGCGCCCAGGGCCTGCACACGGGCGATGTCCTCGAAGCTGCGGATGCCGCCGGCGGCGATCAGGGGCACCTCACGATCGATGCCGGCCTTGAGCAGGAACTCGCGCGACTCGGGCAGCACACGGTCGAAGTCGAAGCGCGGGTCGTTGAGGTCGGCGATGCGGGCGGCGCCGAGGTGGCCCCCGGCCAGACGCGGGTGCTCGATCACGATGGCGTCCGGCAGGCGCTTCTTGCGCTCCCACTTCTTGACGACGAGCTGCACGCCGCGGCTGTCGGACAGGATGGGGATCAGCAGGGCTTTGGGATGGTCCTGCGCCAGGTCGGGCAGGTCCAGCGGCAGGCCGGCGCCCACCACCACCGCGTCGACACCGGCCTCCAGGGCCCGCCTGACCGATGCGGCGTATTCGCTGACGGCGCGCATCACATTGATCGCCAGCAGGCCGCGGCCGCCACTGCGCTCACGTGCGCCGCGCACCTCGCGGTCGATCGCTTCGAGGTTGGCGGCATTGATGGCCTGCTTGGCGGCTTCGTCCATGCCCAGGCCGCGGGTGCGCTCCATCAGGTCGGGGTGATGGCGGCGCAGGTCGACGCTGCTGAGGGTGCCCACGCCGCCCTGCGCGGCCACGCTGCCGGCCAGGCGCTGGGCCGACACCCCCACGCCCATGCCGCCCTGCACGATGGGCAGCAGCTGGCGCTCGCCCAGGCGCAGCGGCGCCAGGCCGCTGCGCTGCAGCAGGGTCCACAGGGTGGGGTCGATCAGGGAATTGACGTGAGACATGACAGGCGCGCCGCGGCTGAAGCTGAACTGGTCGCCAAGGTACGCGCCCGCGCGCTGCAGGGTCTTGACCCCGCTCAACCTCGCGGGAGATTCAATGCAGCACCAGCACCGGCAGCCGGGTGCGCGACATCAGGTTCTTGGTGTGTGAACCCCACAGCAGTTCGCCCAGCGCACCGCGACCATGGGTGGCCATCACGATGAGGTCGCACTGGTACTGGGCTGCGGCTTCGATGATCGCGTCCTCGATGCGGCCGGACTGCTTGCTGTGCGGCTGGAAGCTCACGCCGGCTTCGGCCGCCAGGCGCTGGAAGCGCGCCATGACGTCTTCGGTCTGCTTGTGGACGGCCTCGTCGTGGCGGGCCACCGCACGACCATAGGTGTAGCCCTCGCCGATGCTCGCCGGCGGTGGTGCAAAGGGCTCGACGATGAAGCCGGTGATGCGTGCGCCGAGCTTGCGTGCCAGCGCAATGCTGGACTCCATGGCGCGGTCGGTGAGGTCGCTGCCGTCGACCGGCACGAGCAGATGTTCATACATGGTGGTCTCCCGAGGGGTATGGAACCACTTTAGGCGCACACGGGCCGCAAGTCTTGTCGGAAATCAAACCCGATGCGCAGGAGGGGGGGTGTCCACCTGTTGGGGACGATCGGGGGGTGCGGGGGTCGCCGCCTGCAGGCCCTGCCCATAGTGTTCGTCGATCTCGTTGAAGACGACCTCGGGTTCGCTGGGGGCGTAGGGCCCGGTGCCGCTGTGCTCGGACCGTGACGCGGGCACAAAGCCCCCTTCGCGCACGTCGAACACATGGACTTCGCCGTCTTCGATCACGTAGTGCCAGCCATGCAGCGTGATCTCGCCGGATTCGACGCGCTTGCGCACCATCGGGTAGTCCATCAGCCGTTCGAGCTGCAGCACGACGGCACGCTGTTCGGTGCGCCGCAAGGCCTCGGGCGACACCTGTACCGGCAGGGCGGCCTCGCGGGCCAGGTCGAGCCAGCGGGCCAGGTTGGGCGCCTCGGGCGAGACCTCCTCGTACAGCGCCTTCATCGCGCCGCAGTGGCTGTGCCCGCACACGACGATGCGGCGCACCTTGAGGTTGAGCACGGCGAACTCGATCGCCGCGGTGGTGCCATGGTGGCCGTGGCTGCCGTCGTAGGGCGGCACCAGCGCACCGACATTGCGCACCAGGAACAGCTCGCCCGGCCCCGCGCCGGTCAGCAGGTAGGGCACCAGGCGGGAGTCGGAGCAGCCGATGAACAGGGTCGTGGGGTGCTGCCCCTCGTCGACCAGGGTGCGAAAGCGCGCCTGCTCGCGAGGGAAGTAGTCGTCATGAAAATGCCGCAGCCGGGCGAGCAGTTCGTCGGGCATGGCAGGCTCGCGCGGCAGGGGTTATTGCACCAGGGGGGTGTCGGCGCTGTCCAGCTCGACGCCGACCAGCTCGGCCTGACCGGCCAGCACGGCCAGGTACTGCCGCAGCGCCGTGACGTAGGCCTGCTGGCGCAGCGCCAGCTGCACGGCGCCGCGCACCGCCTCGAAGGGCTGGACCACCCCGGGCTGGCGCTCCAGCACCTCGACCACATGCAGCCCGAAGCGGCTGTGCACCAGGCGTGGCAGCACACCCACGTCGGACTGGCCGAACACCTCCTTGGCGAACTCGGGCGCACATTCGGCCGCGGTGAGCCAGCCGGACTCATCGCCCAGCGCACCGCCCTGCGCACTGCTGGGGCAGTTGGACCACAGGCGTGCCGCGTCGGCAAAGCGGGCCGACAACTGGTCCTCATCGACGTCGTCGCCGTGGCAGCGCAGGTCGAGCAGCACCGTCTCGGCCTTGCCGCGCAGCAGCTTCACGTCCACCCCGGGCGTCACCGCAAACAGGATGTGGCGCGCGCGCACCCGTTCGCCCCGGCTGTAGCGCTGGGCATGGGCGGCGTGGTGGCGGCGGCAGGCGGCCTCGTCGGGCTCGGGTACCTGCAGCGAGCGCTCGAGCAGTGCCTCGATGGCCGCCGTGGCGGCTTCGCTCTGCACGCCGTCGGCCGAGGCCAGGTCGTCGGCCGCGAGCAGGCCGGCCTCCTGAGCGGCCTGGCGCAGCAGCTCGCTGCAGGCGCGCTGGCGCAGTTCGTCGGCGCTGAGCGCCTGCTCCGGCAGGTGCAGCGGCTGGCCGTTGACCTGTGCCACCACGGGCGATGACAGACTTGCATTCATGCGGGTCTCCTGACGGGATCAGACGTGACGGCGGCTGGGCGTGTTGTGCTCGGCCGGCAGGTTCAGGCGACGCGAGCGCACCACCTGGTAGGGGCGCACCAGGTAGGCCACCATGCCGAAGCCGCTCCACACATGCACGAGGCGGGTGAACGGGAACACGAGGAACACCGTCATGCCCAGCACCATGTGCAGCTTGAACACCCAGCTCACCTCGGCCATCAGGTCGGCCGCACCGGGGCGGAAGGTGACGATGCGCTGGGCCCATTCGGCCAGCACCAGCATCACGCTGCCATCCAGATGCTGGGCCGACAGCGGCACCGTGGCCAGGCCCAGCACCAGTTGCACCCACAGCAGCCACAGCATGAAGATGTCGCTGGTGCGTGAGGTCGCGCGGATGCGCGGGTCGCTCAGGCGGCGGTGCAGCAGCAGCGACACGCCGATGAAGCCCAGCACCCCGGCCACCCCCCCGGCGGTCATGGCCAGCACCTGCTTGGCACCGGCCGTCATGAAGGGCTCGTAGACGAAGTGTGGCGTGAGCATGCCCACGAAGTGGCCGAAGAACAGGAACAGCACGCCGGCATGGAACAGGTTGCTGCCCCAGCGCAGCTGGCCGGCGCGCAGCAGCTGCGACGAGTCGCTTTTCCAGGTGTACTGGTCACGGTCGAAACGGATCAGGCTGCCGACAAAAAAGATCGCCAGGCAGATGTAGGGATACAGCCCGAACAGGAAGGTGTCGAGGTAGGTTTTCATGCGCGTGCTCCTCCTGACTGAGCCGCCGACTTGCGGACGATGTGGATGGGTTGAGGCTGGTCGGGCCGGTTCTGGCCGCGGGTGGCGCAACCGTCGAAGGCCGGCGGCTCGGCCCAGGCGTCGTCCAGGGCCTCTTCGGGCGGCAGGGCCACGTGCTGCACGCTTTCACCGGCCAGCTCCAGCACTGCGGCGATGGCTGCCGCGTAGGGGCTGCGCCGCTCGGCCAGCGCGGTGTGCACCGCGTTCAGAATGTGGGCCATCTCGGCCAGGAACTCGCTGGCGATCGGTGCCGGCTGGGTGGCGGCGAACTCCAGCACCACCCCCAGGTGGTCGGGCAGTTCGCCCGGACCCAGGTAGAGGCCGGCACGTTCGTAGGTCTGCAGCAGGTCGACCATGGCCGGGCCGCGGTCGCGGGAGTCGCCGTGCACATGCTCGAACAGGTGCAGCGACGTGGAACGCCCGCGGTCGAAGGTCTCGACGTAACGTGCCTCGATCTCGAACTCATCGCCGCGCCGCAGCGACTGGGTCAGGGTCGCCAGGCCCTGCCGTGCGGCGGGGCTGAGCGCACGTTCGCCACCCAGCACCGTGTCGATGTCGTCCAGGGCGGACCGCAGCTGCGGGTCAGGGTAGCCCAGCAGTGCGGCCAGCGCCTTGCAGCTCAGGGGTTGGAAGGTCTTCATCGCGGTGCTCCTCACAGCGTGGCCTTGATGGGGATCGTGCGCTTCTTCTTGCCGCCGAACAGGCTGGTCTCGCTGGCGCCGTCGGAACAGCCGTTGCCGAACGAGAAGCCGCAGCCGCCGCGCACGTCGAATGCGTTCTCGGCGTACTCACGGTGGGTGGTCGGGATCACGAAGCGGTCCTCGTAGTTGGCGATCGCCATCACGTGGTACATGTCCTCGACCTCGTTCACGCTCATGCCCACCTGCTCCAGGGCGCGCAGGTTGGGCCGCCCCTCGACATGCTTGTCGCGCTGGTAGGCGCGCATGGCGAGCATGCGTTCGAGGGCGCGCACCACCGGCGTGGTGTCGCCGGCCGTCAGCAGGTTGGCCAGGTACTTGACCGGGATGCGCAGCTGGTTGACGTCAGGGATCTCACCGTTGACGCCCAGCTGGCCCGCATTGGCCGCCGAGGTGATGGGCGACAGCGGCGGCACGTACCACACCATCGGCAGGGTGCGGTATTCGGGGTGCAGCGGCAGGGCCACCTTCCATTCCACCGCCATCTTGTAGACCGGGCTGTTGCGGGCCGCGGCCATCCAGGCATCGGGGATGCCGTCGGCACGCGCCTGCTCGATCACCTTCGGGTCGTTCGGGTCGAGGAAGATGTCGAGCTGGGCCGGATAGAGGTCGCGGTCGTGTTCGACGCTGGCGGCCTGCTCGATGCGGTCGGCGTCGTACAGCAGCACGCCGAGGTAGCGGATGCGCCCGACACAGGTCTCCGAACACACCGTGGGCTGGCCGGCCTCGATGCGCGGATAGCAGAAGATGCACTTCTCGGCCTTGCCGGTCTGCCAGTTGTAGTAGATCTTCTTGTAGGGGCAGCCCGAGACGCACATGCGCCAGCCGCGGCACTTGTCCTGGTCGATCAGGACGATGCCGTCCTCCTCGCGCTTGTAGATCGAGCCCGAGGGGCACGAGGCCACGCACGCCGGGTTGAGGCAGTGCTCGCACAGGCGCGGCAGGTACATCATGAAGGTGTTCTCGAACTGGCCGTAGATGTCCTTCTGCACCTCCTCGAAGTTGATGTCCTTCGAGCGCTTGCTGAATTCACCGCCCAGGATCTCCTCCCAGTTCGGGCCCCATTCGATCTTTTCCATGCGCTTGCCGGTGATCAGGCTGCGCGGGCGTGCGGTGGGGGCCGCGCGCGTTTCCGGGGCCGACTGCAGGTGGTCGTAGTCGAAGGTGAAGGGTTCGTAGTAGTCGTCGATCTGCGGCAGGTTGGGGTTGGCGAAGATGCGCATCAGCAGCTTCCACTTGCCGCCCTGGCGCGGCTCGATGCTGCCGTTGGCACGGCGCACCCAGCCGCCGTTCCACTTGTCCTGGTTCTCCCACTCCTTGGGGTAGCCGATACCGGGCTTGGTCTCGACGTTGTTGAACCAGGCGTATTCCATGCCGGGTCGATTGGTCCAGACGTTCTTGCAGGTGACCGAGCAGGTGTGGCAACCGATGCACTTGTCAAGGTTGAGGACCATGCCGATCTGTGCGCGGACTTTCATCGTGGTTCTCCTTGTTCTCAGCGCTGCGCGGTCGCGGCTTCGTCATCGAGCCAGTCGACCTTGTTCATCTTGCGCACGACCACGAATTCGTCGCGGTTGGTGCCGATCGTTCCGTAGTAGTTGAAGCCGTAGCTGTACTGCGCGTACCCGCCGATCATGTGGGTGGGCTTGAGCACCACCCGCGTGACCGAGTTGTGGATGCCGCCGCGCTGGCCGGTGATCTCGGAACCCGGGGTGTTGATGATCTTTTCCTGTGCGTGATACATCATCACCATGCCCGGCTTGACCCGCTGGCTCACCACCGCACGCGCCGCGATGGCCCCGTTGGCGTTGAACAGCTCCACCCAGTCGTTGTCGACGATGCCGGCACGTGCCGCGTCGTCCTCGCTCAGCCAGATGACCGGCCCGCCGCGGTTGAGCGTGAGCATCATCAGGTTGTCGGTGTAGGTCGAGTGGATGCCCCACTTCTGGTGCGGCGTTATGAAGTTCAGCGCGATCTCGGTGTGGCCGTTGGGCTTGCGGTTCATCACCTCGTCCAGCGTCTTCAGGTCGACCGGTGGGCGGTAGCTCACCAGGCCTTCGCCGAAGTCGCGCATCCAGGGGTGGTCCTGGTAGAACTGCTGCCGCCCGGTCAGGGTGCGCCAGGGGATCAGTTCATGCACGTTGGTGTAGCCGGCGTTGTAGCTGACCTTCTCGCTTTCCAGGCCGCTCCAGGTGGGCGAGCTGATGATCTTGCGGGGCTGGGCCTGGATGTCGCGGAAGCGGATCTTCTCGTCCTCGCGGTGCAGGGCCA
>CAMLSD010000044.1 GCA_946482595.1 uncultured Comamonadaceae bacterium | reverse complement strand
GTGCCGGTGCTGCGCATGATGATCCAGCAGTCGAACTGCTTTGTGGTGGTCGAGCGTGGTCGTGCGATGAACAACATGATGCAGGAGCGCAACCTCGCCAAGAGCGGCGAGATGCGCCAGGGCAGCAATTTCGGCGGCGGCCAGATGGTCGCGGCCGACTACACGATGAGCCCGTCCATCACCTTCAGCCAGAAGGGCACCGGCGGACTGGGCGGGGCACTCGGCGGCTGGGCCGGATTCATTGCCGGGGGCATCCGCTCCAACGAGGCCTCGACCACGCTGCTGATGATCGACAACCGCTCGGGCGTGCAGCTCGCTGCGGCCGAGGGCAGCGCCAAGAACTTCGACTTCAGCGTGCTGGGTGGCGCCTGGGGGGGCGGGCTCGCGGGTGGCCTGGGCGGCTACAGCAACACGCCCGAAGGCAAGATCCTGGTGGCAGCCTTTGCCGACTCCTACAACCAGCTCGTCAAGGCGGTGCGCAACTATCAGGCCCAGACCGTGCGCGGTGGCCTGGGCACCGGCGGTCGCCTGGGCGTGCAGGGCGGCACCACGCCGGCCTCGAAGGAGCTGAGCGCTCCGGCGGCAGCGCCCGCGGCAGCTCCGGCACGCAAGCCGGCTGCCACCACGCGCAAGCCGGCTGCCACCACGCGCAAGCCGGCGGCATCGACCACCAAGAATCAGTAAAGCCTTGCTCCGGCTCACGACGGCGCCCCCCAAGGGCGCCGTTTTCCATGGTGCTCGCGCAAGCGTAGACCCGGTCCTGCGGGAACCTTCGCCCATTGGGTAAGCTCCGACCTGTCCGCCACACGCGCTGTGTGGTCCCGCCACGGAGTGACCATGACTGCCCCTGCCAGCCCCGACCCTGCTGTCCGCAACGACTCGTCCGGTGAAGTGATCACGCTGGGCGGCGGCTGCTTCTGGTGCCTCGAGGCCGTGTTCGACCGGGTCGAGGGTGTGACCGACGTCGAGTCGGGCTACTGCAACGGCCACGTGCAACGGCCGAGCTATGAGCAGGTCTGCACCGGGCGCACCGGCCATGTCGAGGTCGTACGAGTCACCTTCGATCCTGCCCGCATCGCACTGCGGGACCTGCTGGAGATCTTTTTCGTGATCCATGACCCGACCACCTGGCATCGCCAGGGCAACGACGTCGGGCCGCAGTACCGCTCGGGCATCTACTTCCACGATTCGCAGCAGGAGCCGATGGTCCGTGCCGTGCTGAAGGAGCTGGCCGACAGTGGCGTGTATCGCGACCCGATCGTGACCGAGGTGGAGCCGGTGTCGAACTACTGGCCAGCCGAGGACTACCACCAGGATTACTTCCTTCATCATCCCGACCAGGGCTACTGCGCCTTTGTCGTGGCGCCCAAGGTGGAGAAGTTCCGCAAGACGTTTGCCAGCCGGGTCCGCGCCGGATGATCGAACTGCGTGGGGTGAGCTATCGCTACGCGAGTGCAGCGGCGCGACTGACGTTCCCTGACCTGGTCGTGCCGGCGGGCGGCTGTGCGCTGATCCGCGGGCCCTCGGGCTCGGGCAAGTCGACGCTGCTGGCCTTGCTGGCCGGCCTGCTCACGCCACTGGACGGTGTGGTGCGGGTGGGTGATGTCGATGTGGGGCGCCTGAGCGCCCGCGAGCGTGATGGGTGGCGGGGACGCTCGCTGGGCTTCCTGCCGCAGCGGCTGCACCTCAGTGACAGCCTTTCCGCGCACGACAACATTGCCTTGGCGCCCTGGGCGGCCGGCGCCGCGCCCGCACCGGGGAGCATCGAAGCGGTGCTGGCCCGCCTGGGGCTGGCGGGCCTGGGCGCGCGCCGCCCCCACGAACTCAGTGTCGGGCAGGCGCAGCGTGTCGCGCTGGCGCGAGCGCTGCTCCTGCGCCCGGCCGTGCTGGTGGCAGATGAACCCACGGCCAGCCTTGACGACCAGCACGGCGAGACGGTGGTCCGGCTGATGCACGAGCTTTGCCGCGAAACCGGTGCGACGCTGGTCGTGTCCACGCATGACCACCGCGTGCCCGCCTGGCTGGGCGGCCGCTGCCAGGAGCTGATGCTGTGAGCGTGGCGCGCCTGTCCTGGGCCTTCCTGTGGTCGCGCCCGCTCGAAACCCTGCTCAACCTGCTGCTGCTGGCGCTCGGGCTGGCGGCGGTGACCTTCGTGCTGCTGGTCAGCGAGCAGGTCGACGAAGCCATGCACCGCGATCTCACGGGCATCGACCTGGTGGTCGGCGCCAAAGGCAGTCCGATGCAGCTGATCCTGTCGGGCGTGTTTCACGTTGATGTGCCGACCGGCAACATCCCTGCCGGGACGGCAGACGAACTTCGACAGCACCCGCTGGTGGCCGAGGTCATCCCGATCTCGCTCGGAGACAGCTACGCCGGCTACCGCATCGTGGGCACCACCCCGGCCTACCTGTCGCACTACGGTGCCCGGCTGGCCAGTGGCAGCCTGTGGTCTGCGCCGCTGGAGGCGGTGGTGGGTGCCGAGGTGGCGCGGGCCACCGGACTGGCCCCCGGCGCCCAGTTTGCCGGGGTGCACGGCCTGGGCGGGCAGGGCGAGACCCACGGCGACAGCCCCTATCGCGTGGTCGGTGTGCTGGCGCCCACCGACGGTGTGCTCGACCGCCTCATCCTCACGTCCACCGAGTCGGTCTGGGAAGTCCATGAGACCGCCATGGCTGTCGATGCCGAGGATCGCGAGGCACTGGCCGCCGAGCGTGAGCTGACGCTGCTGCTGCTGCGCTACCGCTCACCGCTGGCCGCGGTGAGCCTGCCGCGCCAGATCAACGCGCAGACCGAGCTGCAGGCCGCCGCGCCGGCGCTCGAGACGGCCCGGCTGCTGCGCATGGTGGGGGTCGGTGCGGACGTGCTCAAGGGGTTTGGTGCGGTGCTGCTGCTCAGTGCCGGTCTGTCGGTGTTTGTCGGCCTGTACCGGGCCGTGCGCGAGCGCTCGGCCGACCTGGCCATGCTGCGCATGCTGGGTGCGCCTGCAGCGCGTGTGGCCGGGCTGGTGGCGGCCGAGGCGCTGTGGCTGGCGCTGCTGGGCTGCGCGGCCGGGCTGGCTGCCGGCCATGGCCTGGCGGCGGCGCTGGGCTGGATGTTGCAGGCCGACCGCTCGATCACCTTGTCCGGTGTCGTGTGGTCACCAGCCGAGGGCATGATCCCGTTGCTGGCAGTGGGCCTGGCGTTGGTCAGTGCCGCGCTGCCCGCGTGGCGCGCCTACCGGCTCGACGTCATGCGGCTGCTGCAGGCGCCACGCTGAACGCGATGACCCCACCAACCCATGAATCCATCCTGACCCCTGAAAGGCAGACCATGACCCTGACTCATCTCTTCGGCCGGACGCTCGTGACGGCTGCCCTGTTCCTTGCCAGTGCAGCCTGGGCGCAGACCTCACCGGCGGGCACGGCCAAGCTCACTGACCATGCGCGCCAGGATATTGCCCGACACCGGGCGATGGCAGCCGCGCACGAAGGCGCTGCACGCTGCCTGGAGTCCGGCAAGTCCGAGGACGTCTGTCAGAAGGAGCTGCTCGCCGCTTGCAAGGGCCTGGCCATCGGCAAATACTGCGGCATGCGCCATCAACACTGAGTGGCCGCCCGGGAGTTCGCCATGAAGCAAGTGATCCTCAGCGTGGTGCTGTCGGCCATGGGCGCTGGGGCCGTGGCCCAGGCGGGTCCGGCCCCGCTCGGCAGTCCGATTGGCGGGGCCTCCGCAGCCGGCGGGGCGCCGGCGGTCGGGGCCGGCCCTGGTTTTCACAGCCCGCAAAGCCCGATTCCGCCGCTGCAGGAGCGAGACGGCGTGGTGTCGTGGAAGCTGCTGTCGTCGGTCACCACCAAGGTCGAACGCAACCGGATGCGGCCGCAGTTCCCCGAGGGGGTCAAGGCGCTGGACAAGCGCACCGTGCGGATCCAGGGGTTCATGATGCCGCTGGAGCCGGGCGACCGGCAACGCCATTTCCTGTTGTCCTCAGTGCCCACCACCTGCTCGTTCTGCATCCCTGCCGGACCTGAGGGCCTGGTCGAGGTCAGAACCCGCGAACCGGTGCGTTACGGCATCGAGCCGGTGGTCGTCGAAGGCCGCCTGGCCGTGCTCGACAATGACCCCTACGGGCTGTACTACCGGATCGTCGACGGCGTTCCGGCCCGCTGAGGCGCGTCGCTCGCAGGTTCGGTGCCTGGTGCTTCCCCCGTATGGGGGTGGATCGGGATCACCCTGCCTCGTACTGGTCGCCGAGCGGGCGGCCGCTCGCTACACTGCCGCGGTGAAGGCCTGCACGTCGGCGGGCCCGCATTCACCAAGAGACCCTGCCCATGGGACCACTGCCTCCTCAGCCTGAGGACGCTGACGGTATTGCGTCGCTGCTGGACTTCAGCAGCGAAGCCCTGTTCGTGGTCGATGCGCAGGGGCAGATCCTGCAGGGCAACCGGACCTGGACGTCCGGGCGCGTTGCGCACCATCTCGACGATTTGCTCGCCGCGGCCCACGACGGCCTGACCCTGTCGAGCCGGACCCTGCTGGCCGCCGGCCAGGCGGTGAACGGCCTGCTGATCGACTGGCCGGTCGGACCCGGCGCGGGCGCCGCCCAGCCGGTGGCCGAGCTGAGCCTGGCACCCGCGCCGGCCGGCCGTTGGCATGCTCGCTTGCGAGATGTCAGCGCGTTGCACCAGAAACGGGTCGTCGACGACGAGCAGTTCGACCTGGCCGTGCAACTGGCCGGGCTGGTGATCTGGCGACAGGACCTGCTGACCGGCCACACCCGTTTCAACCGTCAGGGCGGGCAGTTGCTGGGCATCGACGCCCGCGAGCTGCCGATCGAGCGCATTCGCGATCACATCCACCCCGAAGACCGGCTGGCGCTGAAGGAAGGTATCGATCAGGCCATCGCAAGCCGGCAGCCGGTCGATGTGGTGGCCCGCTACCGGCAGCCCGATGGGGACTACCGCACCCTGCTGACCCGCCGTGTGGTGCAGCGCGACGTCGACGACCAGCCTGTGGGTGTGATCGGCGTGGGCATCGACGTGACTGAACGGCTGGCCGAACGCAATCAGGCGCTGGCCCTGAGCGGCCGCATCGAGCTGATGGTGGAGTCGGCCGGTGTGGGGCTGTGGAGCGTGGAGTCCGGCTCCGGCAAGGTGCAATGGAACCGAAGGATGTTCCAGATCTACGGACTGGCCGAAGGGGCGGCCCCCACGCTCAAGCAGTGGATGCAGTCGCTGGTGCACCCCGACGATCGTGACCGGCTGCGCCACGAGCGACAGCAGGCCCATGCGGCCGGTGAGCCGGTGTTCGACACCGAGTTCCGCATCGTGCGGCCGGATGGCAGCGTGCGCTGGGTGGTGTGCAGTTCGCGCCGCGAGGCCACGCAAGGCCAGCCGATGGTGTTCGGCATCCACCTGGACGTGACCGAACGCCGACAGACCGAAGAGGCGCTGAGTCAGGCCCGTGAACGCATCCTGCTGGCCACGAGCGGTGCGGGCATCGCCACCTGGGACCGTGACCTGGTGCGCGGCATCTCCTACTGGGACCCGCAGATGTACCGCCTGCGTGGGCTGTCTCCGCAGGACCCGCGCAGCATCCAGCAACTGCGCAGTTGTGTGCACCCCGACGACCTGCCCCTGCTGCTGTCGGACTACGAGGTGGCGCTGGGCGACCCGCAGTGCGACACCACCAACCGCGAGTTCCGCGTGATCTGGCCGGACGGCAGCGTGCACTGGCTGGCCACACGGGGCACCATCCTGCGCGACGATGCCGGACAGGCCGTCCGCATGCTGGGTGTGAACTGGGACATCACCGAGCGCAAGCAGGCCGACCAGGCCCGGCGTGACAAGGAGGCCGCCGAGCAGGCCAGCCGGGCCAAGTCTGCGTTCCTGGCCCGGATGAGCCATGAACTGCGCACACCCCTGAATGCCGTGCTGGGCTTTGCCCAGGTCCTGCAGGCCGATGGCCCCTATGGCCTCACGCCGGGACAGCGTCAGAAGGTCGACCACATCCACACCGCCGGGCGCCATCTGCTGGCGCTGATCGACGACGTGCTCGACCTGTCGCGCATCGAATCCGGCGCCATCAAGCTGGAGCAGGTACCGCTTGCGGTCGAGGACGTCGTGACCGACGCGCTGCAGATGATGGGGCCGATGGCCCGCAAGCATGACATCGTGATGACCACTCAGCCCTTGAGCGGGGTGGTGCTGGCCGATCCGCAGCGGCTGCGGCAGGTGCTGATGAACCTGCTGTCGAATGCACTCAAGTACAACCGGCCCGGCGGTCGTGTGGTCGTGCATGCGGTGCAGGACAAGGATGCGGTGGGCATTGCCGTGCAGGACACCGGACGCGGCATGAACGAGCGCCAGCTGGCCGGGCTGTTCGAGCCCTTCAATCGGCTGGGCGTCGAGCGCGAGGGCATCGAGGGCACGGGGATCGGCCTGTCGATCGCGCAGCAGCTCACGCAGCACATGGGCGGGCGCATCGACGTCAACAGCCGTCCCGGACAGGGCAGCGAATTCGTGCTGTGGCTGCCCGCCGCGCCGCTGGCGCGCGCACCGTCACCGCAGGCCGCCGGCCCGAGCGAACCAGCTCCCCATGCGCGCACCGACCGCGGCGTGCTCCGGCTGCTCTACATCGAGGACAACGAGGTGAATGTGCTGCTGGTCCAGGAACTGGTGGCGCTGCGTGCGCATGTGGTGCTCGACTGTGCGGTCGATGGCCTGTCGGGCATTGCGCAGGCGGTCGCGCAGCGGCCCGATGTCGTGCTGATCGACATGCACCTGCCCGACATCGATGGTCATGAGGTGCTGCGTCGCCTGCGCGCCCAGGCCGCCACGGCGGCGGCCCGGTGCATCGCGCTGTCGGCCAATGCCATGCCCGAGGACGTGCAACGCGCGTTGGCCGAAGGCTTCGATGACTACTGGACCAAACCGATCGACATCCGCCGCTTCCTGTCGGCCCTGGATGCCCTGGCACCGGCGCCCGAGGCGGGCCGGGAGGTCACGGCGCCAGTCGTTCCTTGAGCCACTGCCCGTCGACCAGCCGGTAGCACAGGCGATCGTGCAGCCGGGACTTGCGTCCCTGCCAGAACTCCCAGCGGTCAGGGACCAGGCGAAAGCCGCCCCAATGCGGCGGCCGGGGCGGATTCAGCGCGAACTGCGCGCCATAGCGTGCGGCGTTGGCCACCAGCACGGCCCGTGACGAGATGACCTGGCTCTGCGGCGAGGCCCAGGCACCGATGCGCGAGTCGAGCGGCCGCGAACGGAAGTACTCGTCCGACTGGGCCTCCGACACCTTCTCGACACGGCCCTCGATGCGCACCACACGCTCGAGTTCGACCCAGTGGAACTGCAGTGCCGCAAACGGGTTGTGTGCGAGCTCGCGGCCCTTGCGACTGTGATAGTTGGTGTACCAGACGATGCCCTGCTCGTCATAGCCCTTGATCAGCACGATGCGTGTCGACGGCCGGCCGTTGTCGCCCACGGTGGCCACGGTCATCGCATTCGGCTCGGGCAGGCCGGCCTTCAGCGCCTGGTCGAACCAGGTTGCGAACTGCTCGATCGGGCGATCGGCACTGGCGCCTTCATCGAGTTCGGCACGCTCATAGCTCTTGCGCAGGTCGGCGATGTTCTTGTCCATGCGGTCAGTATAGGCAGGTCGGCCTGTGGGCACCGCCGTGCGCAGCACGCCGCGACAATCGGGACTCTCCAGGGCCCAGGTAAGTCCGGAGCGGGCTAGCCCCTACGGGCAGATCCCAGTTCTCACCGGGCGTCCGGTGGGCTCCCATAGACACATCATCGTGCGCCTGCCCATGCACCCACAGGCGCACGCGCAAGACAACACGAACAAGCACACGCACATGCCGATGCGCAGCGCCGGGGTCACGCGACGGCGCATCGGCATTCGACAACAGGAACAAGGGATGAAAGCAAGACCAGTGGTGGTGGTGCTGGCGGCGGGGGCGGGCTCCCGCTTCGACGGTGCGCATCACAAGCTCGCTCAGACCTTCGGCAGCAGCACGGTGCTGGGCACCACGCTGGGCCACGTGATCGCCAGCCACCTGCCGCTGGTGGTCGTGACCACCGAGGGGCTGCTCGACGTCGCCAAGGGCTGGGTCGCCACCCAGGACGTGGTGGTGCTGCCCGAGGCCGCATCGACGCCCGGCGGCGAGCTGGGCATGGGCTATTCGATCGCCGCGGGGGTGCGCGCCCGCGGCAATGCCCCGGGCTGGCTCATCCTGCCGGGCGACATGCCCCTGGTCCAGCCGGCCACGCTGCACGCCGTGGCGCGGGCGCTGAACCACCATGCGGTGGCCTTTGCACAGCATCACGGGCGACGGGGCCACCCGGTGGGCTTCTCGAGTGAGCTGTATTCCGAACTGGCCACCTTGACCGGCGACGAAGGTGCGCGCCGGGTGATGGCGCGCTACCCGGCCGAAGGGGTGGAGGTGAAGGACCCGGGCGTGCTGATGGACCTGGACACCCAGGACGACCTGCACACCCTGAGCCGGGCGCGGGCCGAGCTCGACGCCCGCCCACCGGCCTGAAGCCGGGCCGGGGGCGGTCAGTCGAGCAGGCGGTGCTGGCGGGCGAGGTTCAGGATGGCCGCGATGGCGGCATCTCGAATGCCGTGATCGCGCAGGCCGAGATCGGTGCGCAGCACGTAGTCGAGCGTGCTGCCATAGCGACCGCGGGCCTCGCGCAGGATCTGCAGCAACTGGGGCTCCGCGATCGGGCCCGTGTAGTTCGGGCTGTTGCGGTCCAGCGTGAAGGCCAGCGCACGCACCGTGCCGCCGGGCGTCTGGCAGGGCAGCCAGCGCGGGTCGTACACCCCGGTGGGCATCTCGCGGCGCCACAGCTTGTCGAGTTCGCGCAATGCCAGGTCGCGCGGCACGCGGTAGACCACACCCCGGCAGGAGCCGCCGGCCATCAGCGCAAAGACCAGGCCCGGGCACAGCGGCGAGCCTCGATTGATGCGTGACCACATCTTCAGCGCACGGTGAAAACCGTGCACCCTGGCCGGCCTGCACTCGCTGTGGTCGACCTCGGGGTTCCAGATGAGGGAGGCATAGCCGAACACCCACAGGTCGTCGTGTGTGTTCCAGCCCTGCAGGGTGGCCTGAAGCATCGCCTGCGGATCTCGCAGGATGGGCACCATGCCCAGGTCGACAGGGGTGTGCGTGAGCAGGCTCACTTCGGTAGGTCCCTACAATCGATGATCACTTGATTTTTACCGCAACCGGAGCAGGCCATGGCAGACCAGGATGATGACGTCAACCGCAGGGCAGGATTGTGGGTCGTGTTCAGTGTGGTGACGCTGGTGGTGCTGGGTGTACTGGGCTTTGCGGTGATGCGCACCCTGTCGCCCCGGGCCCCCGCAGCGCCCCAGATGGCCATGCAGGCGCTGGGCGAGCCCGCATTGCGGCTGTACTTCGAGGTCGGATCGGCCACGCTGCCGGCCGACGCCGCCGATCTGCTGGCCCAGGTGGCGCAGGAGGCCCGCACCCGGCCAGCCCGCGTGGTGATTTCCGGCTTCCATGATGAATCCGGCGACCCGGCACGCAATGCCGAGCTGGCCCGGGAGCGGGCCCAGGCCGTCGAGCATGCCCTGCAGTCCAACGGCCTCACGGCCGACCGCCTGGAGCTGCGCAAGCCCGCCGTCACGGCCGGTGGTGGCGATCCCCGCGAAGCCCGCCGGGTTGAACTGCATCTGCAGTGATCCGGCGGCCCTGTGCCTGCCACGATGTGCGCCCTGCGTACATGACCGATGCGCCTGCATGGGCGCATTTTTTTTGAATTGACGATGTAACCAAGTTACTTGAGAATCTGAATCACGGTTACATCCATGCAAGATTCCCACCATGAAGTCGATTGTTCAAGACGTCACCCAGCGCATCCGTGAACGAAGCGCGCCCTCCCGCCAGGCCTACCTTGCCCAGGTTGCCGACGCCGCTGCCCGCACACGAGGTTCCGACCGCATGGGCTGCGCCAATGTGGCCCATGCCTTTGCGGCCCTGCCGGGCAGCGACAAGTTCCGGGTCGTGACCGAGCGTGCGCCTCACATCGGGGTGGTCACCGCCTACAACGACATGCTCTCGGCGCACCAGCCCTATGAAGGCTTCCCGACGGTCATCCGCGACGAAGCCCGGCGCCATGGCGCCACGGTGCAGGTCGCCGGCGGTGTGCCGGCCATGTGCGACGGCGTGACCCAGGGCCTGCCCGGGATGGAGCTCAGTCTGTTCTCGCGCGACACGATCGCGATGGGCACGGCCGTTGCGCTGACGCATGACGTGTTCGACGCGGCGCTGCTGCTCGGCGTGTGCGACAAGATCGTGCCGGGCCTGCTGATCGGTGCGCTGCACTTCGGGCATCTGCCCTGCGTGTTCGTGCCGGCCGGGCCGATGAGCAGCGGGCTGAGCAACAACGACAAGGCCAAGGTGCGCGAGCAGTTCGCGCAAGGCCTGGTGGGGCGCGACAAGCTGCTCGAGGCCGAGTCGGCGGCCTATCACGGCGCTGGCACCTGCACCTTCTACGGCACGGCCAACAGCAACCAGATGCTGCTCGAGGCCATGGGTCTGCATGTGCCGGGTGCGGCATTCATTCACCCGCATGCCGAACTGCGCGAAGAACTGACGCGTGAAGCCGTGCGCACCGTGCTGTCGATCACCCGGGCGCAGCGCTTCGCGCCCATCGGTGAGGTGGTCGACGAGCGCTGCATCGTCAATGCGATGGTCGCGCTGCTGGCCACCGGTGGCTCGACCAACCACCTGATCCACTGGGTGGCCGTGGCCCGTTCTGCGGGCATCCTGATCGACTGGGACGACTTCTCGGCCCTGTCGAGCGAGGTCCCGCTGCTGACCCGCGTCTATCCGAATGGATACGCTGACGTGAACCAGTTCCAGGCGGCCGGTGGCCCGGGTTTCGTGATCCGTGAACTGCTGGATCACGGCTACATGCACGGCGACGTGATCACCGTGGCACCGCAGGGCCTGCGTGCCTACACGCGCCTTCCGGTGAAGCAGGGCGGCTCGCTGAGCTGGCAGGAGCTGCCGGCCACCAGCGGCGACGAAAGCGTGGTGCGTACCGCGTCGTCGCCGTTCAGCACAACCGGGGGGCTCAAGCTGCTGCAGGGCAACCTGGGCCGCTCGGTGATCAAGGTGTCGGCCGTGCCGGAGGATCGGCACATCGTCGAGGCACCGGCCATCGTCTTCGACAGCCAGGAAGCGCTGCTGCAGGCCTTCAAGGCCGGCGAGCTGGAGCGCGACTTTGTTGCCGTCGTGCGCTTCCAGGGGCCGCGTGCCAACGGCATGCCCGAACTGCACAAGCTCACACCGCCACTGGCGGTGCTGCAGGGCAAGGGCTACAAGGTGGCACTGGTGACGGACGGGCGCATGAGCGGTGCGTCGGGCAAGGTGCCTGCGGCGATCCACCTCAGCCCCGAAGCCAGTGCCGGCGGGCCGCTGGCCAAGGTGCGCACCGGCGACATCATCCGGCTCGACGCCGTGAGCGGCACGCTGGCGGCGCTGGTCGACGAGGCCACCTGGCAGGCGCGCGACACCGAGGTGATTCCGGCCGAACAGGCGCAGGCCAACGGCCTCGGCCTGGGCCGTGATCTTTTCGCCGGCATGCGCCGCAATGTGCTGAGCGCCGAACAGGGCGCCTGCACCTGGCTCTGACCGCCGTTTTTCCCGGACGCTTTTTCTTTGCACAAGACGACAGCATGACTCTCGACCCCCTGACGCTGGCCGACCACGGCCCCGTGATTCCCGTCATCGTTCTCGACCGCGTCGAGGATGCCGTGCCGATGGCCCGGGCCCTGGTGGCCGGTGGCGTGAAGGTGCTGGAGGTGACCTTGCGCACGCCGGTGGCGCTGCAGTGCATGGAGGCGATCGCCCGTGCCGTGCCCGATGCCATCGTCGGTGCAGGCACGGTGCGCAGCGTGGCCGATGCGCGTGCGGCGCTCGATGCGGGCTGCCGGTTTGCGGTCAGCCCCGGCTACACCAGCGAGATCGGTCGGGCCTGTCGCGAGATGGCCCTGCCGCTGCTGCCGGGGGTTGCGACCGGCAGCGAGGTGATGATGGCCAACGCCGACGGCTACCGCTTCCTGAAGTTCTTTCCGGCCACGGCGGCCGGGGGCATCCCGATGCTCAAGGCGCTGGCCGGGCCGTTCCATGACGTGGTGTTCTGCCCCACGGGCGGCATCACGCCCGAGACGGCGCCCCAGTTCCTTGCATTGCCCAATGTGCGCGTGTGCGGCGGTTCGTGGCTCACGCCGGCCGAAGCGGTGAAGGCCGGCGACTGGGCACGCATCACGCAGCTGGCCGAGCAGGCCAGCGCGCTGCGGCGAGCCGGCTGAGGCTGGCGATCAGGTCGGGACTCAAGCCGGCACGCAGGCCGGCACTCAGGCCGGAATCAGCACGCGGTTGGCCGCGCCTGGCAGCACCCGCAGGCTCTGGCCCAGGCTGGCCGTGGCCTGCCGGGTCGTGATGCCGGCCACGTAATACCAGTCGCAGCGCACCTGCTCGGCCGTGGCGGTCACCACCATGAAGCCGCGCCGGCTGGTGTCGCAGTACACCAGCGGGTCGACCAGCTCGGGGAAGGCCGCACTGAGCTGGGCCGGGGGAATGTCGGCCAGATAGGCCTCGAAGCCCGGCGACGTCACCGACGGGGTGGCGAACTCCACGCCCACACGGCGGCCCTGCAGATCGGTCAGGTCGCTGGCCCAGGCATTGTGGGTGTCGCCGGCCAGCACGACGAGGTTGCGGTCCAGTGCCTGCACGGCGCCCAACACGGTCTCACGTGCCACCGGGTAGCCGTCCCAGGCGTCGAGGTTGTAGGGAATGCGAGGCTGCGCCACCAGGGCCTGCTGCTCGGCCGTGCGCAGCTCGGCGGGTGTGGCCTTGGCCGTCAGGAAGGCGGTCACGTTGGCGGCGGTCGGCGCCTGGGCCACCGACAGCGGGATCTCCATGCGCCCCATCAGCACCTGCTGACCCAGCACCTGCCAGGTGGCGGTCGATGCACTCAGCTGGGCGTTCAGCCAGGCGGTCTGATCGGCGCCGAGCAGCTGGCGGTTCGGATCGGCGGCGGCGCCTGCGGCGTACTCCTGCAGCGTCAGCTGGCGGTCGCGGCCGATCAGGCGTGTGTCCAGCATGTGCAGCGACACCAGGTTGCCGAACTGGAACGAACGATAGATGCGATCCGGTGCGGCCGGGTCGGTCAGTCGCGTGGGCATCCATTCGTGATAGGCCCGCAAGGCGGCGGCGCGGCGCGCTGCAAAGCTGCCTTCGCCGCCCTCGGTGTGGTTCTCGGCGCCGGTGCGGTAGGTGTCGTTGGCGATTTCGTGGTCGTCCCACACCGCGATCATCGGCAGGGCGGCGTGCAGTGCCTGCAGGTCGGGGTCGGTCTTGTACTGCGCATGCCGCGTGCGGTAGTCCGCCAGCGCGAGGATCTCGCCGGCCGGCTCGGACTGGCGGCTGGCGACTTCCTTGTCGGCCGTGGGGTACTCGCCGCGCGCGTACTCGTAGATGTAATCGCCCAGATGCACGGCAACGTCGATGTCGTTCATCATCGCAGCGGCGGCATAGGCATTGAAGTAGCCGGCCGGATAGTTGCTGCACGAGAACACGGCCATGCGCACCTGGGTGACCGCGCCGGCCGGCAGGGTGCGGGTGCGCCCCACGGGCGAGACCGTGTCACTGCCGAACCTGAAGCGGTAGTGGTAGGTGGTGGCCGGGCTCAGGCCGGTGACGTCCACCTTGGCGGTGTAGTCGCGCTCGGGCCCGGTCGTGATGTCGCCGCTGCGCACGATGCTGGCAAAGGCTGCATCGCTGGCCACCTCGTAGCGCAGCCGCAGGCTGCCCTGCGACGCGGCGTCCGTCGGCGTGGCGCGGGTCCACAGGATCACACGGTCGCCCTGCGGATCGCCGCTGGCCACGCCATGACGAAACTCGATCTGGCGCTCATCACCGCCGCCACCGCAGGCAGGCAGCACCATGGCTGCACCGACGGCGGCGGTGCCCAGCGTCACGTCACGAATGAACTGTCGGCGGTCACGGGCCTTGGGTTGATCTGCGCTCATTGCTGCTCCATGAAAGCGCACGAGCGTACGCAAGCTGCGTGACCCTCCCATGACCCTGCCGTGACAGCGCCGACACCTGCGGCGATGTCGGTGCGCGTGTCGGGCTGCGTGCGGGGCTCAGCCTGGCTTGCGTTCGATCAATTCGATCTTGTAGCCATCAGGATCGGTCACGAAGGCGATGACGGTGCTGCCGCCCTTGACCGGGCCGGCCTCGCGGGTGACGTTGCCGCCGTTGTGGCGGATCTTCTCGCAGGCCGCATAGGCGTCGGGCACTTCGATGGCGATGTGGCCGTAGGCCGTGCCGAGGTCGTAGCGGTCGACGCCGTGGTTGTAGGTCAGCTCGAGCTCGGCGTGGTCGGGGTTGGTGCCATAGCCGACAAAGGCCAGCGAATACTGCTGGTCCGGTCGTTCGGTGGTGCGCAGCAGGGTCATGCCCATCACGCGGGTGTAGAAGTCGATCGAGCGTTGCAGATCGCCAACGCGCAGCATGGTGTGCAGGAGTCTCATCGGGGTGGTGTCTGGGTCGCGGTCGGGGAGGGCAGGTCAAGGACCAGGCACGTCGTGGTGGCGTGCGCGTAGAGTGTGCCATCGGGCCCGACGAGGCGCCCGTGGGCCGTGCCGATACGCCCACCCACATGTATGACTTCACCGATCGCGCGTACCAGCGGCACGCGCTCGCTCACCGCCTTGACGAAGTTCACCTTGAGCTCGAGCGTGGTGTAGGTGCGCCCGACCGGCAAGGTGGTGTGGACGGCGCAGGCCACGGCCGAATCCAGCAGGGTCGAGATCCAGCCGCCATGCACCGTGCCCAGCGGGTTGTAGTGACGGAACTGCGGCCGCCCCTGGAACACGGCACGGCCGTGGGAGGCCTCGACCATCACGAAGTCGAGGGTGTCCGAAATCGGTGCGAAGGGCAGCTCGCCCTGCAGCATCGCATGGAACACCTCCAGCCCGGTTCGACCCATCAGCTGGTCGGGCCGGCTCAGACCGGGCGCCGCCAGGCGGCCGCGGACCTCGGCCTCGCGGGCCTGCCAGTCGTCCAGCGTGTGTTGCAGTGAGGCAGTCGGGGCGGCAGCTTGTGTGGGAACGGCGTTCATGGTGAGGAGGGGGGGGCAGTTGATCCAGGGTGACGATGGCCTCGAATATAGTTGCATATACAAAACTTGCAACTACAATTGAGCGCATGCCAGATGCTCCCGCCTCCGTCACCCCGCCGATCGCCGCCGACGCGGCGCAGCCTCGCGGCTGCACCAACCTCAAGCTGCGTCAGCTCAG
The DNA here is from genome assembly GCA_946482595.1 of uncultured Comamonadaceae bacterium. The sequence continues at coordinate 23,655 of CAMLSD010000044.1, read as the reverse complement.
TCGTCGGGTCACGCGCCACTACGACCAGTTTGTCGGGCGCACCGGGCTGAAGAACACCCAGTACTCGCTGCTGTCGCACGTGCTCGCACTGGGGCCTGTCCGCCCGTCGGACCTGGCCGCCCGCATGCAGCTCGACGCCTCCACGCTCACGCGCAACCTGCATCCCCTGGTCGCCCAGGGCTGGGTGCTGCTGGGCCCCGGCGAAAACGGCCGCAGTCGCACGGTGTCGATCACCGACGCCGGCCGGGCCAAGCGAGCCGAGGCGCAGCAGGCCTGGAAGCAGGCGCAGCTCGCGCTGAACGAGGCGCTGGGGCCTGCCCGGGTGGTGCAGTTGCACGCCTTGCTGGACGAGTGCCTGGCCTTGCTGGACGCCGGGGCCGACGCTGAACACACCGCAGGTGAAGAGGGAGATCACGATGCATAGTCGAACCGCACCGGTGGCCGTGGGCCTGGTGCTGCTGGCCGCGGCCGGCACGTTTGCACTCACCATGGGCGCACGGCAGTCGATGGGGCTGTTCCTCGGGGTGATGAACACATCGACCGGGCTGGGCCTGGCCAGCATCAGCCTGGCTTTTGCCTTCGGACAGCTGTGGTGGGGGTTGACGCAGCCGCTGGCCGGTATCGTTGCCGACCGCTACGGCCCTGGGCGGGTGCTGGTGGTCGGCGTCGTGCTGGTGGCCGTGGGCACGGCGCTCACACCCTTCATGACCAGCACGGCCGGGCTGATCCTGGCCATCGGTGTGCTGGCCGCCGGCGGGGCGGGCCTGGCCGGGCCTTCGGTGCTGATGGCCGCCACGACCCGGCTCGTGCCGCCCGAGCGTCGCGGCATGGCCACCGGCATCGTGAATGCCGGCGGTTCGTTCGGCCAGTTCGTGTTCGCGCCGATCGCCCAGGGCATCACCGCGGCCGCGGGATGGGTGGTGGCGCTGCAGAGTCTGGCGGCGCTCACGCTGCTCGCCTTGCCGGCAGCCTGGGTGCTGCGTGGGCGTGCGCCCACCCCCGCCACAGCCGTGACTGCCGCGGCCGGCACGGCGGCGCCTGCCCCGGCGCGTGAAACCACCCGCGAAGCCCTTGCACGGGCCTGGCGCGAGCCGGGCTACCGGCTGCTGTGCATCGGCTTTTTCGTCTGCGGATTCCATGTGGCCTTCATCGCCACGCATCTGCCCGGTGTGGTGGCCTCCTGCCAGTTGCCGCCAGAGGTCGGCGCCTGGTCGCTGGCAGTGATCGGCCTGTTCAACATCGTGGGCAGCTTTGCGATGGGCTGGGCGGTAGGCCGCTGGCGGATGAAGTCGCTGCTCTCGCTGGTCTACGCCACGCGAGCGGTGGCCGTGCTGGTGTTCGTGCTCGCGCCCAAGACCGAGGCTGTCATGCTCGTGTTTGCCGCCGTGATCGGGCTCACCTACCTGTCCACGGTGCCGCCCACCGCCGGCCTGGTCGCCAAGTTCTTCGGCCCGACCCACATGGCCACGCTGTTCGGCGTGGTGATGCTGGCGCACCAGATCGGTGGTTTCCTCGGCGCCTGGCTGGGCGGCAAGGCTTTCGACTGGACCGGCAGCTACGACTGGATGTGGTACGTCGACATCGTGCTGGCCGTGGGCGCCGCCCTGGTGCACCTGCCGATCCGTGAGGCCCATCCGGCCCCGGCAGCGCAGCCGGCCTGATCCGGCGCGGGCAGGGGCCCGCGCCAATGCCAACAATGCCCGCAATTGCGGGCGGAGCTTTCTCCCCCGTTTGGGGGAGATCGGGCCAATTCGTGCCAAGCTGTGTCGTAATCGACGCAGCATCCATGACTGGACACGGGGAAGGGCCCACGGTGGAGACCGCCGAATCAGCTGCCGCACGGACCGCGATGGGCGCACTGCCGTTCGCGGCACTGGAATTTCGCCTCCACGAGCCCGAAACGCTGGAAGTGGTCGATGCCAACGCGCGAGCGGTGGACTGGCTCGGGCGGTCGCGCGACGAACTGCTCGGCGGTGGCTTCGAGGCGGTCCTGCCGATGCTCGGCGGCATCGGTCTCGTGCAACGCATCCGGCTGACGGCACGCACGGGCCAGCCCATGCCCTTCGACGAGGTGCAGCACCTCGACCCGGGCATCGAGCAGGTCTTCCAGGTCTGGACCATGAGCCTGCGTGCCGGCCATGTCGTGGTGGCCTGGCGGGAGCGGCCCGGCATGGCACTGGCGCCGCGCCGGGACGACGACGCCGATCACCAGCGCCGGGTTCGCCTGCTGTTCGACCTGGTGCCCGAGCCGGTGGCCGTGATCGACCGCTCCAGCACCCGCTTTGTCGACGTCAACCAGGCCTGGTGCGAACGCTTCGGCTACACCCGCGAGGAGGCGCTGGGCAAGACCTCGCTCGAACTCGATCTGTGGGTCGACCCCGATCAGCGGCGACGGGTGGGCGAGCTGACCGTGCAGGACCTGCGTGTGCAGTCGATGCCGGTGAGCTTTCGTCGGCGCGGCGGCGAGATCATCCAGGCCGAGCTGTCGCTGACCGTGGTGCGCGCCCGCGAAGGTTCGCTGGTCGTCTGGCTGGCGCACGACCGCACCGCACAGTACCGCGCCGAGGAGGCCTTGCGCCTGTCCCAGGCCAAGCTGGCGGCCGCCTTCTGGGCCACGCCGGACGCGATCTCGCTGGCCCGCCTGGACGACGGCCGCATGGTGGACGTGAACGAGGCCTGGGTGAGCCTGACCGGCTACACCCGCGAGCATGTGCTGGCGACCACCGCACCCGAGCTGCGCCTGTGGCCGGCCGAACGCACGGTGGACCTGCTCAAGGCGCTGCGGCACAGCGTGCAGGTGCGTGACTTCGAGGTGCGGCTGCGCACGCGGGCCGGTGAGTTCAGGGACTGCCTGTTCAATGCCACGGTGCTGCATCTTCAGGGCGAGCCGCATGTGCTGGGTGTGCTGCGCGACGTCACCGAACGCAAGCGGGCCGACCGTGACCTGGCCGAACTCACCCACCATCTGCAGGAACTCAATCGCACCCTCGAGGAGCGGGTGCAGGAACGCACCCAGGCGCTCGCTCAGGCTTCGCAGGAGTTGATGCAGTCGGAAAAGCTCGCGGCGCTGGGCCGGCTCGTGGCCGGCATCGCGCATGAACTCAACACACCGATCGGCAACAGCCTGCTGGCCGCCTCGACACTGGGGGACCAGACCCGCGGGCTGGCGCAAAGCCTTTCGCAGGGGCTCAAGCGTTCGGTGCTGGAAACCTATGTGCGTGACGCGACCGCCAACTCGGCGCTGCTGACGCGCAACCTGCAGCGCGCTGCCGACCTGATCGCGAGCTTCAAGCAGGTGGCGGTCGATCGCACCTCGATGCATCGCCGACGATTTGCGGTCCACGAACTCGTGGCTGAGAACCTGATGATGCTCAGGCCGGCATTCAAGGGGCGCAGCGTGGAGGTGATCGAATCGGTGCCGCCCGGGCTGCAACTGGACAGCTACCCCGGCCCGTTGGGCCAGGTGCTGACCAATCTGGTCGACAACGCGCTGAAGCATGGCCATGGCCCCGATGGCCGGGGCGTGATCCGCATTGCGGCCGGTGAAGACGACCTCGATCAGGTCTGGCTGAGCGTGGCCGACGACGGAGCCGGCATCGCCGCGGACCACCTGAATGCCGTCTTCGAGCCCTTCTTCACCACGGCGCTGGGGCGCGGCGGCAGCGGCCTGGGCCTGCACATGGTGCACTCGCTGGTGAGCAGCGTGCTGGGCGGGCGCATCGACGTCGAATCCACACCGGGCGAGGGGGCCTGCTTCACACTGCGCCTTCCGAAGGTGGCGCCGTGGCAGGACAGCCGGCCCGGACAGGGAGCGCTGCGATGACCGCCGAGATGCTCGCCCGGCCCCGCCTGTCCCGGGTGCTGGTCACCCGCATCGTCGGGATCATCCTGCTGTGTTTTGCGGTCTTCGTGCTGGTGGGCTACTGGAGTCTGGCGCTGCCCATCCGGCGCGAACTGGCCGCCGCACAGGTCAGCCTGAAGGCCGAGCAGGTGCGCACCGCCATGGTCGAACTGGCGGCCAGCACCGAGCGGCTGCTCGTCACCGGCGGCGAGTGGGGTCGCAGCGGCCTGTACGGCCTGGAGGACGCCGAAGCCTTCAACCGCATCTTCATTCCCCACCTCAAGGCCCGGCCGCAGGTGTCGTCCGTGCTGTTCGCCGACGATGCCGGGCGCGAGATCCTGCTGCTGCGCATGCCCGACGGACAGTGGCACAACCGGCTGACCGACGTCGAACGCGACGGGCAGCGTCAGCGCTGGCTCGAGTGGAGTGCAGCGGGCGAGTTGCTGAAGTTCGACACCCGAGAGCGCGACTACGACCCCCGCAAGCGGCCCTGGCACATCGGTGCCATGGGGCTGGCCGAAGAACTGAGCGTGCACTGGACCGAACCCTATGTGTTCGCCACCACACGCGACCTGGGCATCACGGCGTCGACACGCTGGTCGCCCGGCATGAACCAGCGGCGCTACGTGCTGGCGTTCGACGTGATGCTGGCCGACCTGTCGGCGGTGACGCGGGACATTCGCATCGGCGAATCCGGTGCGGCGGCCGTCACCACCCTGGACGGACGACTGGTCGCGCTGCCTCGTGACGTGAAGGGCGATGCTGCGCAGGCGAAGACCCGATTGATGAAGTCGGTGGACGAAGCCGGCCTGGTCTCGCTGGCAGCGGCCTTCGCACACTGGCGTGCCGCCGGCGAGCCTGTGACAGCGAGTCACGCTGTCGACGTGGAAGGGCATGAATGGATCGCCTCGTTCACCCGGCTGGGCCTCGGGCATCGCCCGTTCCTGGTCATTGCCGAGGCGCCGCTGGCCGACTTCGTGCTCGTCTCGGCGGCCACGCTGACGACCGGCGTGCTGGTGCTGCTGGGTGTCGTGCTGTTCGGTGCCGGGGTCGGGACGATCGTGGCACGCCGCATCAGCGGCAGCCTGGCGCACCTGGCCGGCGAAAGCGAGCGCATTGCCCGGCTCGAACTCGACGCGCCCGTGCGGGCGCCGGCACCGGCGCGCGAGTTTGCCCAGCTCGTCGCGGCACAGGAGCACATGCGCGCGATGCTGCTGGAGTCCACCCGCGGGCTCGAGGAGAAGGTCGCCCTGCGCACGCAGGAGATCGCCCGGCGCGAGGACGAACTCAAGGACCTGCTGGGCTCCAGCCCGGTCGCGGTGTTGATCAGCGACGATGAAGGGCACGCCACGTTTGCGAACCCACGCTTTCATGAACTCTTCGAGGTCGACCCTGCACAACTGGCGACCGTGGATGCCCCGGCGCTGTATGCCGCCCGCACCGAGTACGATGACATCGTTCGGCAGTTGTGTGAAGGCCATGCGGTGGCGCAGCGCGAGGTCCGCATGCGCAAGGGCGGGGGGGGCGAACTCTGGGCCCTGATGTCGGCCACGGTCATCACGCGCCATGGCAGGCAGCTCCACTGCTCCTGGTTCTATGACAACTCGCAGCGCCACGAGGCGCAGATGCAGCTGATGCAGGCCAAGGAGCTTGCCGAGGACGCCGCGCGCGTCAAGGCGGACTTCCTGGCCAACATGAGCCACGAGATCCGCACGCCGATGAACGCGATCATCGGCATGTCGCACCTGGCGCTGAAGACCGAGCTTTCACCGCGTCAGCGCGACTACCTGCGCAAGATCCAGAACTCCAGCCAGCACCTGCTGGGCATCATCAACGACATCCTGGACTTCTCGAAGATCGAGGCCGGCAAGCTGAGCGTCGAGCGGGTGGAGTTCGAGCTCGAGAAGGTGCTCGACAACGTCGCCGACCTCATCGGCGAGAAGGCCGCCGCCAAGGGCCTGGAGCTGGTGTTCGACATCCAGCCCGGGGTGCCGGCGGACCTGGTGGGCGACCCGTTGCGCATCGGGCAGGTGCTGATCAACTATGCGAACAACGCGGTGAAGTTCACCGAGCAGGGCGAGATCGACATCGTCGTGAGCAAGCAGGCGGAGACAGCCGTCGACGTGCTGCTGTACTTTGCCGTGCGTGACACCGGCATCGGGCTCACGGCCGAGCAGCAGGCGCGGCTGTTCCAGAGCTTTCAGCAGGCTGACACCTCCACCACGCGCCGGTACGGCGGGAGTGGCCTGGGCCTGGCGATCTCGCGCAACCTGGCCGAACTGATGGGCGGGTCCGTGGGCGTGACCAGCGAGCCTGGCCGAGGCTCGACCTTCTGGTTCACGGCGCGGGTGGGCAAGGCTGCTGCGCGGCATCTGCCGCGCGTGCTCAGCCGTGACATGCAGCAACGGCGGGTGCTGGTGGTCGATGACAACGAAAACGCCCGCCACGTGCTGCACCAGTTGCTCGATGCCATGAAGCTGCGGGTCGATGAGGTCGACAGCGGTGTGGCCGCTCTGGCGGCCGTGCAGCAGGCCGAGGCGTCCGGGGTGCCTTTCGATCTGGTGATGCTGGACTGGCAGATGCCCGGCATCGACGGCCTGGAGACGGCGCGGCAGCTCAAGCGCCTGCCGCTGGCGCACACGCCGCGCATGGTGATGGTGACGGCGCACGGTCGCGAGGAGGTGATGCGTGGTGTCGACCAGGTCGGGCTCGACGGTGTGCTCATCAAGCCGGTGAACGCCTCGGTGCTGTTCGACGAGATCGCGCGCGTGTTGGGCGAGCCCGACGCGCGCGGGACCGTGAGCTACCGCGAGGTCGGCGAGCGGCTGCCGGCATCGCCCGATGACGCACCGGCCGAGATGGCCAGCCGCCGCGGCGCACGGGTGCTGCTGGTCGAAGACAACGAACTGAACCAGGAGGTCGCCAGTGAACTGCTGGGCGATGCCGGCCTGCGGGTGGACATTGCCGCCGACGGCGCCCAGGCGCTGCGTTGCCTGGCACGCCAACGCTACGACCTGGTGCTCATGGACATGCAGATGCCGGTGATGGACGGTGTGACCGCCACGCGCGAGATCCGCCGGCAGCCTCACCTGGCGGACCTGCCCGTCATCGCGATGACGGCCAATGCGATGCAGGCAGACCGGGAGCTGTGTGCCCAGGCGGGCATGAACGACCATGTGGTCAAGCCGATCGAGCCGCGCGAGCTGTGGAAGACGCTGCTGCGCTGGCTGCCTGCGCGTGCAGACGCCGAAGCGGATGCGGACACGGACACGGACACGGACACGCAGGCGCGCGATCCATCGGTCCTCGCGCTGGACGAGGCCGGACGTGACACCGCGCCGGCCGGCCGCCGCAGCGACACGTCGACCGCCGCCTGGCAGCCTCCGACCGATGTGCCCGGGCTGGACACCGAGGCCGGCCTGCGCCGTGTGCTGGGCAAGACTTCGCTGTACCTGTCCATGCTGCGGAAGTTCGTGGTGCAGCAGGCCGGCCTGCCGGGGCAGGTGCGCGAGCTGCTGAGCCAGGGCGAGCGCGAGGCCGCGCAGCGTGCGGCGCACACCTTCAAAGGGCTGGCCGGCAACATCGGGGCGATGGCGCTGGCCGAACTGGCCGCGCGCGTGGAGTCGGCCATCCGGCACGACGCCTCACCCGACGAGATCGAGCGCGCGCTGACCGAACTCGCACCGCCACTGGCCGAGCTGGTCGCCGCCGTGAGCGCGCGTCTGCCGGCCGAGCCGGGTGGTGCAGCAGGCGACGCGGCGGATCCGGCAGAGATCGAACGCATCTGCCAGCGTCTGAGCGAACTGCTGGCACAGTCCGACGCCCAGGCGGCCGACGTGCTGGAGTCGAACCAGGCTGCACTGCGGGCCTGGCTGGGCCCACGGCATGCGGCGCTGGTGCAGCACATCGGCAACTTCGAGTTCGACGAAGCCCTCGAACTGCTCAATCAGGCGCGCGGGCGCGTCAATGCGGGAGCCACGACATGACACAAACCTTCATGGACAAGCCCACGGTGCTGGTCGTCGACGACACGCCGGAGAACCTCAGCCTGATGAGCTCGCTGCTCAAGGACAGCTACCGCGTCAAGGTGGCCACCAACGGCGAACGTGCATTGAAGATCGCCTGGGGCGAGGAGCCGCCTGATCTGATCCTGCTGGACATCATGATGCCGGTGATGGACGGCTACGAGGTGCTGTCGCGGCTGAAGGCCGACCTGCGCACGCAGACCGTGCCGGTCATCTTCCTGACCGCGCTGTCGGAAATGGAAGACGAGGAGCGCGGCCTCAATCTCGGTGCGGTCGACTACATCACCAAACCGGTGAGCCCGCCCATCGTGCTGGCGCGGGTGGCCACGCACCTGCACCTGAAAACGGTGGCCGACTTCCTGCGCGACAAGAACGCCTACCTCGAAGCCGAAGTGAGCCGTCGCACCCGCGAACTGCAGGCCATCCAGGACGTCACCATCTTCACGCTGGCCTCGCTGGCCGAGACGCGTGACAACGAGACGGGCAACCACATCCGTCGCACCCAGTACTACGTGCGTTCCTTGTGCCTGGCCCTGCGCGAGCACCCGCGGTTCCGGGATTTCCTCACCGAGTCGACGATCGAGTCGCTGTTCAAGTCGGCCCCGCTGCATGACATCGGCAAGGTGGGCGTGCCCGATCGCATCCTGCTCAAGCCGGGCAAGCTCACGCCGGACGAGTTCGAGATCATGAAGACCCACACCACGCTGGGGCGCGACGCGATCCAGCGTGCCGAGGACCAGCTTGGCCTGGAAGTGGACTTCCTGCGCTTTGCCAAGGAAATCGCCTGGAGCCACCAGGAGAAGTGGGACGGCTCGGGGTATCCGCAGGGTCTGCAGGGTGAGGCCATTCCCGTGTCGGCCCGCCTGATGGCGATCGCCGACGTCTATGACGCGCTGATCAGCCGGCGCGTCTACAAGCCCGCGATGCCGCATGAGCAGGCCGTGCAGATCATCCGCGACGGTGCCGGCCGCCATTTCGATCCCGACATGGTGGAGGCCTTCGTGCAACAGGCCGACGACTTCAAGGCCATTTCCGAACGGTATGCCGACGAGGACGCCGACATGGCCCATGTGCTGCAGCGCCTGACGATGGAGGTGCCGGTCGAGCGGATCGAGGTGTCCGGCAAGGCGTGAGCGGCATGGATCTTGCATGACAATCCGGCGTTGTCACGTCGCCGATCCCGCACCTGATCCCTCACCTGATCCCTCACCATGCTGACCCTGTTCACTGCTGCCATCGTCCTTGGTTTCATCTTCAATGCTGCGCCCGGCGCGGTGTTTGCCGAGACCGTGCGTCAAGGCGTGCGTGGCGGCTTCCGGCCGGCCTTTGCGGTGCAGGTCGGCTCCCTGGTGGGCGATGCCTTGTGGGCCGTGCTGGGCCTGGCGGGCGTGGGCCTGCTGCTGCAGAGTCCGGCGCTGCGCTGGCCGGTGGGCGTGGCCGGTGTGGTCTACCTGCTCTGGCTGGCCTGGGATGCGTGGCGTGCTGCGCATCACGAGTTTGCGGTCGACCTGCCGCCCGGGGCGACCTGCCAGCGCCGCGCACTGCGCTCGGGCATGCTGCTGTCGGTCACCAACCCGCAGAACGTGGCCTACTGGGCGGCCCTGGGCAGCGCGATGGGTGCGGTGGGGGTGAGCGAGCCCTCCGTCACGCAGTACGCCGTGTTTTTCGGCGGGTTCATGGTGTCCTCGGTGCTGTGGTGCTTCATCTGCGCAGCACTGGTCGACCGGGTGTTCCGCAACCTCGGCCAGCACTGGGCGCGGCTGACCTATCGGGCCTGCGCGATTGCCTTCCTGGCGCTGGCGCTGGCCTCCTTGCGCGACCTGATCGCCACGCAGGATGCGCGAGTCAATCCCGCTTCACCGGCGGCGCTGCACGGTCGGCCCTGAGGGCAAAGGCCAGCGTGGTCATCAGCGGCACCGGCAACTTGTCGCGCATGCGGTAACCCCGTGCACTGACCTGCTCGGGTGGCAGCTTGAGCTGTGTCATCGTCGGGTAGGTAAGCTTCTCGATGTGCACGGCCGACAGCACGTAGCCGCGTTCACCCAGAGTCGTGTCGTAGCGGGCAAACAGTCCGGTGTCTTTCAGCAGGCGAGCCACCAGAGGGTACTCGGACGTGTCCCAGGGTGTCTTGCGCCGCGGGCGTGCGGCCCAGTCCGGCGATGCCTTCAGGCTTGCCGCCCAGGTGAGCAGCAGATCGCGATGAGCCCACAGGTCGATGCTCAGGCTGAGGCGCTCGTGGGCCACGGTGCGGGTGTCGATCAGGGTGTGCAGCCAGGCGCTGGCCGTGGGCCGCAGGGCGTCGGACAGCGGGTCGCAGGCTTCACCTTCCGTCGAGATGCGGAAGTGCTGGTCGCGGCTGGCACGCACGACCAGCCGGCAGCCGCCAAGTTGTCCTTCGATCCAGCGGCCGTCGTATTCGTCGGCGCGGATGACCGGTTCGGCGGCTGATTGCGCTGCGGCCGATCCTGCTTCGGTCGCCTGTGTTGCGGTCGCCTGTGTTGTGGTCGTTTGCGCTGCGGCCGGCCCGGGCCCTGCCAGCAGACCGGCAGCCAGCACCGGGGCCAGAAGTGCGGGGAAGCGTGTGCGCCGGTCCATCGAGACTTGCTCAGGGCCGCTGGGTCGGCCCGGCCATCCAGGCGATCAGCGACGAGCGCATCGCCTCCTCGACGGTCATCGCGATGGGCTGGGTCCAGGCGCGGGGCACGAACACGGTGTAGCCGCCGATCATGTAGCCCATGGGCAGGTAGACGGCCACCCGGTCATCCTTGTTCACGCCCTCGGGCAGGTCGGCCAGGCTGTCTCGCGTGACCAGGCCGATGATCTCCAGGTCCTGCCCGGGCATGCGCAGCACCACCACCTGCTGCGGTGCCTGCTTGTGCTGCGGCGAGAAGTAGTCGGCAAAACTCTTGATCGAGCTGTAGATGCTCTTGATGACCGGCAGGTTGGTGAAGGGCAGCTCGATCAGGCTGAGGGTGCGGCCCAGCGCCGGCTGCGAGATCAGGAAGCCCAGCGCCACGATGGCCGCCACGCCGAGCAGCAGGCCCAGGCCCGGAATGTAGAAATCGCCCACCAGCGGGCGAAAGGCATGCATGGCGATGTTCTCGGTCCATGCCAGGAAGATGAACAGCAGATAGACCGTGAGGCCGATGGGCAACACGGCCAGCAGGCCACGCAGGAAGTATCGGGACAGGCGTTTCATGGGCGTGGGGGGCAGTCGGGATGCCGGCGAGGATGGACCCCGCGCAGCATATCAGCGCCTCGTGGCCAGGGGCCGCCACCGCGGCAGGCCCCCGGGCCGCGCCCACGCCCGTGGCCTCACTTGGCGGCGCGTGCCTTCGCCACGGCGGCCTGGACTTCGTTCCAGAGGTCCTGGCCCACGTTGGCGGCGATGCTGGCATTGACCGCCGTGAGCTTCTCGCGCATGCGGTTGGCTTCGGCCGGCGACAGCTCGTTGACCTGCATGCCCTTGGCCTTGAGGTCGGCCAGCGCGCGGGCGGCCTCTTCGCGGGTGTCCTTGCGTTCGAAGTCGCGGCTCTTTTTCGCGGCGTCGTTCAGCACCTTCTTCTCGGCAGCGCTCAGGCCGTCCCACCATTTCTTGCTGGCCAGCACGATCCACGGGCTGTAGACGTGGTTGGTCACGGTGAGGTACTTCTGCACCTCGTAGAACTTGCTGGACAGGATGGTGTTGTACGGATTCTCCTGACCGTCGACCGCCTTGGTTTCCAGCGCGGTGAACAGCTCCGAGAAGGGCAGCGGCACCGCGTTTGCGCCCAGGCTCTTGAAGCTGTCGAGGAAGACGTTGTTCTGCATCACGCGCAGCTTGATGCCGTCCATGTCCTCCAGGCGGGCGACCGGGCGCTTGTTGTTGGTGAGATTGCGGAAACCGTTCTCCCAGTACACCAGGCCCACCAGTCCCTTTTCATCGAGCTTGGCCTTGACCTTTTCACCCACCGGGCCGTCGAGCACGATGTCGGCTTCCTGGGCGTTGTTGAACAGGAAGGGCGTGTCCCACAGCGCCATCTCCTTCGTGATGCCCACCAGCGTGGCGGTCGAGCCCACCATCATCTCCTGGGCGCCGCCGATCAGGGCCTGCTGCATCTGCACGTCCGAACCCAGCGCGGCCGCGCCGATCGCACGCACCTTCATCTTGCCGCCCGAGGCCTTCTCGACCTCCTCGGCAAACAGCTTCACCGCACGCCCCTGGTTGGACTGTTCGACCAGGCCGTAGCCGAAGCGGATCATGCGCGGCTTGATGTCCTGGGCCAGGGCCGTGCCGGAGGCAGCGAGCGCCACACTGAGGGCGGCGACGAGGTGCTTGAGTTTCATGGTTGCGATCTCCTTTGTTTGCGGGAAGGGTGGTGGTCTCAGTGGATCCACTTCAGGGGGGTGAGGATGAGCTGCGGGAACAGCACGAACAGCGCCAGCAGGACGAGGTACATGCTCAGGAAGGGCTGGGTGCCGCGGATCACGGTTTCCATGCGCAGCCGGCCGACACCTGCCACCACGTTCTGCACCGTACCCACCGGCGGCGTGATCAGGCCCAGACAACCCACGAAGATGAACATGAAGCCGAAGTACACCGGGTCGATGCCGGCCTTCATGGCCAGCGGCGCACACACCGGGCCGAAGATCAGGATCGTGGGGGTGAGGTCCATGGCCGTGCCGACGAACAGCAGGAACACCATCATCAGCGCCATGAACAGCACCGGCTGGCCCATGACCGGCGCAAAGGTCTCGGCGAGCTGGTTGGGCAGGTCGGCCAGCGTGATCATGTAGGCCGTGACGGTGGCCGCGCCACACAGGAACATCACCACGGCGGTGGTCTTGCTGGCGGCCACGAGCACGTGATAGACGTCGCGCCAGCCCAGCTCGCGATAGATCACCATCGAGACGAACAGCGCATAGACCGCGGCCACGACCGCCGCCTCCGTGGGCGTGAACACGCCCCCCTTGAGGCCGCCCAGGATGATCACCGGCATCATCAGCGCCCAGATGCTGCGCCCGAACGCCCGGGCGCGATCGCGCCAGCCCACCCGTTCCATCGCGGCCAGGCCATGGCTGCGGGCGATCCACCACCAGGCGCACAGCAGGAACAGCCCCATCATCAGGCCCGGGAACACGCCGGCCAGGAACAGCTTGCTGATCGAGGTGTTGGTGGTCACGCCGTAGATCACGAAGGGCATGGACGGCGGGATGATCGGCGCGATGATTCCGCCCGAGGCGAGCAGCCCGGCGCTGTAGCCGTCGGGGTACTGCTGCTGGCGCATCATCGGCAGCAGGATGGTGGCCAGTGCGGCCGTGTCGGCAATCGCGGAGCCGCTCATCGAGGCCAGCAGGATGGCCGCGCCCACGGCCACGAAACCCAGGCCTCCGCGGATGTGCCCGACGAAGGCACGCGCCAGGTCGATGATGCGGCGGCTCAGCCCGCCGTGATTCATCAGCTCACCGGCCAGGATGAAAAACGGCACGGCCAGCAGCGGGAAGCTGTCGAAGCCGGCCTGCAGGTTCTGCGCCAGCAACTGGGCATCGAAAAAGTCGAGGTGCCACATCAGCGCCACGCCGGTCAGCACCAGCGCATGGGCGATGGGCATGCCGATGACCATGCCGGCCAGCAGCACGAAAAGGAAGATGGCGGTGACGGTCATCGTTCACTCCACGCCGGCATCGACGTCGCGGTGTTCGACCTCGCGGCCACGCACCAACTCCACCACCAGGATCGCCAGCATGCCCAGCGCCATCACCAGCGTGGCGGCCGCGGCCAGGGCCAGCGGATAGCCGATCACGGTGCTGAAGCTCTGCAGGCCGGCGATCACCTGCGCCCAGGAGCCCTTGAGCACCAGCAGCAGGCAGCCTGCAACCAGCAGGTGGCTCAGCCAGAGGCAGACCTTGCGCGGCGTGCCCTGCAGCCGGGAGGTGACCATGTCGAACCCCAGGTGCTTGCCTTCGGCCGACGCAACGATCGCGCCGATGCACACCAGCCACACGAAAAGGAGCCGGGAGAGTTCTTCGTAAAAGACGATGCCGGTGTCGAACACATAGCGCAGCACCACGTTCACGAACACGGCCAGCACCATGCCGGCCAGGCCCAGGGCCATGGTGAACTCGGCACCGCGGCGCACGCGTGCCGTCCAGGTCGGGGGTCGGGAAGAAGGAGATCGATCGGTCATGTGCGCTCCGTCGTCGGCGGGTGAGCATCAAGGGGGCGGAGCAGCCATTGCGTGACCTGGCTCGTCAGGGTGTCAAGCGACTGGGTGGCGTCCAGGCGCAGCACGCCGGGCTCCGCGCTCGGGTCTTCGAGCGTCGCGAACTGGCTGGCCACCAGACTCGGCGGAAACAGATGCCCGGCACGCGCCGCCACCCGGGCCAGGGCAGTGTCCTGGTCCAGTTGCAGGAAGGCGAACCTCAGGTCGGGTACGGCCGCACGCAGACGGTCGCGGTAGCGCTGTCTCAGTGCCGAACAGGTCAGGACCACACCCCTGCCCGAGGTCTGCAGCAGGGCGCCCAGCGTGGCCAGCCAGCCGTCGCGATCGCTGTCGGTGAGCGCAATGCCGGCGCGCATCTTCGCAACGCTCTCGGGGGAGTGATAGTCGTCGCCTTCGAGCAGCTGCCAGCCCAGGGCATCGGCGCAGGCCTGGCCGAGGCTCGACTTGCCACAACCGGCCACACCCATCACGACCAGGGCAGGCCCGAAGGCGGGTTGTCGGGTTTGGATAGCGCTATCCGTCATCTGGAAAATGAAGCCGCATGCAGCGGCCGAAATGATGTGCAGGAGCCGGACCTCAAGCAGCGCCGACGGACCCTGAGCGGTCAAGGCCAGGACGGAGGAGTTGCTTGTTGTTCGGTTTGGATAGCGCTATCCTAGTTCACAATCACAGGCTTTACCCTAGGGATAACCCTTGAGCATCACTTCGCGTCGACGCCGATCCAGTGGCCGCGTGACCCTTGCCGACGTGGCCCGTGAGGCCGACGTCAGCCCGATCACGGCGTCGCGCGCACTGCGCGGCGAGCGCAGCGTGGCGCCTGATCTGGTCGAGCGCGTGCTGGCCGCCGTACAGCGCCTGGGTTACGTGCCTGACCCGGCGGCGCGCGCCCTGGCGTCGCAGCGCAGCACCCAGGTGCCGGTGCTCGTGCCGCTGTTGTCGAATGCGCTGTTTGTCGACCTGCTCGAGGCGGTGCATCGCACCTTGTTCCCGGCTGGTTTCCAGCCTTTGATCGGCGTCACCCACTACGACCCGGCCGAAGAGGAAATGTTGTTGCGCAGCTACCTCGCGCACCGGCCGGCCGGGCTGATGGTCACCGGCTTCGACCGGACCGAGGCTGCGCGCCAGATGATCACGGCCAGTGGGGTGCCATGTGTCCACCTGATGGAAACCACCGATGCGCCGGGCGTGTACTGCGTCGGCTTCTCGCAGGTGGATGCCGGTGCGGCGATCACGGCCCACCTGCTCGAGCGCGGCCGTCGGCGCATCGCCTTCGTTGCGGCCCAGCTCGACCCGCGCACCATGCAGCGCGCCGAGGGTTATCGCCGCCAGATGCGTGCCGCCGATTGCTACGACCCACGCCTGGAACTGCTCAGCCCGCAGCATTCGTCGATTGCACTGGGCGCCCAGTTGCTGGAGGAACTGCTGCGACTGCGCCCCGATGTCGATGCCGTGTTCTTCTGCAACGACGATCTGGCCCAGGGCGGCCTGCTGGCGGCGCACCGCCTGGGCATCGAGGTGCCAGGCCGGCTGTCCGTGGCCGGCTTCAATGACCTGGCCGGCAGCGACCAGATGCTGCCGCCGCTGACCACCGTGCACACGCCCCGTACCGAAGTGGGGGCCGAAGGCGCACGCATGCTGCTGAGCCTGATGCGCGGCAAGACACCGCCCAGCCACTGTGTGCGCCTGGGCTATGAGATCGTGGTGCGCGCGTCCACCTGAGGGGGCGGGGACGGTTCGGTGTGAGTGCGTGCGCCATCGGGGCCGATCAGCGTGGCCCGACGGCGCGAACCCTGTGCAGGGTTCATCACCAGCACATGCTGTGGCGAGGGCTGTTGCAGCCAGGCGGTGGCCTTGATCAGGCCTTCGCACGCGTAGTGATTGCACAGGTCGGCGCGCATCTCGCGGGGCAGCGTGCAACCGGCTTCGCCGTGAAAGGCGCAGGAGTCCTCGACATGGCGTTGCGGCAGGTGGGCCAGGTACAGGCCCGGCAATTCACCGGCTGCGAGGTCGGGGCGGGCGGCCAGGAGCCGGCGCATGGTGTTCTTGTCCAGGAAGGCATGGTGCTCGCGGGCCAGCCGGCAGCAATGCCCACCACAGGCGCCGCAGACCTGTGCGGGCGATGGCAGGGCCGATGTGGCGTTCGGGCCATCCGCCTCGGCGGGCCGGGGCCGGGGCTGGGGCGCGGGCACCCGCTGCGCCGGGGGCTGGGCCGCACCACCCGTCAGGTTGCGTGTCAGCCCGGCCAGATGCTCGCGTAGCGCATCGACCTGCTCGGCGGGCACCGGGCCCAGGTGAGTGTCTCCGCCAGGCACGTGAACAACATGCGCGGTGCGGCACGCCGGCTCATGCAGGGCTTCAGCCATGCGGGCTTGAAAGGCCTGTGCAGCGTCGCCCTGCTGCCGGGCCCGGCAACGCCAGTGGTCGCACAGCGTGCCGCTGTGCCGCTGCAGCGCCGTCAGCGGCTTGCCACAGGCAGCGCAGTTCGTGGCGGGGCCGGGGCGGGCGGGCAGCATGGGCGGCCTTGCGTGGCGGTGCAGCGAGGGGCGCTCAGGCGCCCTTGACCATCGCCAGGATCTGGTTGGCGTCGATCTGGCGCGACTGCTGCTCGATCTGCGGCAGGTACTGCGACTGCAGTTGCTTGGCCGGGCCCAGCAGCGACTGGAAGGTGTCGTGCAGCACTGCGGTGCTCATCTGGCGACCGCCCGCGTAGTAGCGCCTGGCCAGCTGACCCAGGGCGTAGGTGGTGGCGAACGAAAACGCCACGCCGGTGGCCGCGCTGCCCAGGCCACGGCCCAGGCTGCCGCCGACCTTGCCGAACAGGCCGCCCAGCAGCTTGCGGCCGAACTGCTCGATGTACTGCGAGGTGAGGCCCACGCCGGCCGCAGCGATGAATTCCTTGATGTGCCCGCGGTCGAGCTCATGGCCGTAGGCCTTGCCGATGCGGTAGACGAGCTTCATCTGCAGCGGGATGATCGCCATCGAGGCCCACGACTGCGGCAGCAGCTCGAGCGCGCCATTGAGAATCGAAAAGCGCAGGATCGTGGCGTCGAGGGCGGTGTTGTCGACCGCGGCCGAGGCGGCGGCCGGGGTTGCTGCCGGCACACCCGCGGCGGCCGCCATGCCCGCCGACGCAGCGGTGGGGGTGGCGGTGAGCGGCACTTCGGCCAGCGCATCGGCCTCGCGCTCGACTGCGGCGGTTTCGGCTGAACCAAGCTGCAGCAGGCCCTTCAGTTCGGCCAGGAAGCGGCGCTCGGCATCGCTCTGGCTGCCGTCGGCGTCACACACGCACACGGCCATCTCATAAGCCAGCTGGCGGTACTCGGGCTCGGTCAGGGTCTGGGCGGTCTGGGCAAGCGACACCCGCTTGAGCAGCACATCCTGGTAGAGCTGGCTCAGCTTGGGTGTCCCGGTTTCGCCGGCCAGGGCGTCGGCGATGCGGCGGATTTCGTCGCGCTCGGCATCGCTCTTGCTGCCGTCGGCAAAGGCGGCCATCAGGGCGATCGAGAGAATGGCGTGTTGTTGCTGGGTTTGCATCGGAAGCTCGGGTGGTGAAAGGGTCAACGGGTGGGAGCGTCGGACGATGGCTGAAGTTCCTGCAGCCAGGCCAGCAGCAGCGGGTCGACGATCTCGTAGCGGCCGCGCTGCAGCTTGGTCAGCACGTCGTGCGGCAAGGTGGCCAGGGCTCGCGTGATGGCGCCCGCGGTCACGGCGGTGCCCAGGTCGCGGGCGACGCGGGCCAGGTTCTCGGCGCCGGTCAGCTGCACCGTGCCGCCGGCCAGCTGGCGCAGCAGGATCTGCTGCAGCGGCGTGAATCGTGCGAAGCGCAACCGGATCGAGTCGGGCGGGTAGCGCTGGTCCAGGAAGGGCTTGACGGCCCCGACCACGTCCTTGATGTTGAACGTGGTGATGTGGCCCACGAAGGCGATGAAGTCGGCCGGGCGGTGGCCCAGCATGGCGAAGGACTCGACCAGCACGTCGATGTCGAGCGGGACCTTGCGGGGTGCGTTGGCGCGCTGCGCGATGTGCTCGACGAATTCGCGGCCCAGCAGCTGGAAGTCCTCGTGGTCGGCCAGGCCGAAGCTGGGGCGCTGGTACTCGGCAAACAGCTTGAGCAGGCCGTCGCGCGACGACCCGGTGATCAGCAGCAGCACCTTGCCGCGATGGGTGTTGAACAGCGCACGCAGGGCCTTCATGGCGCGCTCGCCACGCTGCTTGCGCACCAGCTCCTGCGCCTCGTCGAGCATCAGCAGCAGCCGGGCGCGCGGCTGCAGTCGCATCAGTTCGGCAGCCAGGTGCAGCAACTGGACGCCGGCGTCCTTGCTGGTGGGCGCGCTGCGCGGCATGCCCAGCGTGACGCCCAGGCTCGCGGCGCGCACGCCGGTGACCGGGGTGTGGGACAGCCGCACGGCCTCGTCGTGCACCACGTCGGCCAGGCGACCGGTGAGGGCATCCAGCGGGTCATCGGCCGCCATGAAATCGACATACACCGGCAGCAGGCCCTGGGCGGCAGCGGCCTCGGACAGATCGTGCAGCAAGAAGGTGGTCTTGCCGATCTGGCGAGGGCCGAACAGCGACAGGGCACGTTCGGGCAGGTCGGTGAGGCGCGCCAGATAGCGGCGCGCCAGTTCCGGCCGCCGATAGAGGTAGGGCGAATCCATGGCGCGATTTGATGAAATTTGATCGCGCCAGTCAAATTTGAGTTGAAACAGGATTCAACGCAATTTCTGCGGATGCGCGTCCGTGCCATGCGTTGCTGCGTAGCCAGGGGGCTGGATTTTCGAACGATCGTTCGATAATCTGGCGCGCTGGCGCACACGCTGCTGCACCACCCCACACGCGACGGAGACATGTCTTGACCGCCTACCCCCACCTGCTGGCCCCGCTGGACCTGGGCTTCACCACGCTGAAGAACCGTGTGCTGATGGGCTCGATGCACACCGGCCTCGAAGACGGCAACCAGTTCGACAAGCTGGCCGCCTATTTTGCCGAGCGGGCCCGCGGGGAGGTCGGCCTGATGGTGACGGGCGGCTTCGCGCCGAACATCGAGGGCTGGGCCAAGCCGTTCGCCGGCCGGCTGGCCACGCAGGGCGCGGCGCGCCGCCACAAGGCCGTCACCGACGCGGTGCACGCCGAGGGCGGAAAGATCGCGCTGCAGATCCTGCACACCGGGCGCTATGCCTATCACCCGCTCGCAGTGGCGCCGTCACGGCTGAAGTCGCCGATCTCGCCGTTCACGCCGCGTGAACTGGGCGCGCGGGGCATCGAGCGGCAGATCCGGGCCTTCGTGCGTTGTGCCGCGCTGTCGCGCGAGGCGGGCTACGACGGCGTCGAGATCATGGGGTCCGAAGGCTATTTCATCAACCAGTTCCTGGCCGCAAGCACCAACCGGCGCTCCGATGAATGGGGTGGCTCGTACGAGAACCGCATGCGCCTGGCGATCGAGATCGTGCAGCGCACGCGCGAGGCGGTGGGGCCGGACTTCATCCTGATCTACCGCCTGTCGATGATCGACCTGGTGCCGGGCGGCAGCTCCTGGGACGAGGTGGTGACGCTGGCGCGCGCCATCGAGCGCGCAGGTGCCACGCTGATCAACACCGGCATCGGCTGGCACGAAGCGCGCGTGCCCACGATTGCCACCAGCGTGCCGCGTGGCGCGTTTGCCTGGCTGACCCGGAAGATGAAGGGGGAAGTGGGGATCCCGCTGATCACCTCGAACCGCATCAACACCCCCGAAGTGGCCGAACAGATCCTGGCCGAGGGCAATGCCGACATGGTGTCGATGGCGCGGCCGCTGCTGGCCGACGCGGAGTTCGTGCGCAAGGCGCGTGAGGGCCGTGCTGACGAGATCAACACCTGCATTGCCTGCAACCAGGCCTGCCTGGACCACATCTTCGTCAACAAGCTGACCAGTTGCCTGGTCAATCCCCGTGCCTGCCACGAGACCGAGCTGGTACTGCGCCCCGCGCCGGCGCGGCGGCGCTTTGCGGTGGTCGGAGCGGGGCCGGCGGGCTTGTCGGCGGCCACGACCCTCGCCGAGCGTGGTCATGAAGTGCATCTGTATGACGCGGCCGGCGAGATCGGCGGCCAGCTCAACATGGCCAAGGTGGTGCCGGGCAAGGAGGAGTTCCACGAGATGCTGCGCTACTTCCGGCGCCGCGTGGAACTGACCGGTGTGCAGTTGCACCTGAACCGACGGGTCGATGCCGCGGCCCTGGCGCAGGAGCGCCATGACGAGGTCATCGTGGCCACCGGCGTGCTGCCGCGCGACCCGCGCATCCCCGGTCAGGACCATCCCAAGGTGCTGAGCTACATCGACGTGCTGCGCCATGGCCGACCGGTGGGGCGGCGTGTGGCAGTGGTGGGTGCCGGCGGCATCGGTTTCGACATTGCCGAACATCTGGTGCATGACGGCCACTCGCCCACGCTGCACCTGGACGAGTGGCTGGCCGAATGGGGCGTGGCCGATCCGGCCGAGGCGCGCGGCGGCATCGAGGGCGTCAAGCCGCGCATCCCGCCCGCAGCGCGTGAGGTCTACCTGCTGCAGCGCCGTGCCGGCAAGCTGGGCGAACGCCTGGGCAAGACCACCGGCTGGATCCACCGCACCACACTCAAGAACAAGGGCGTGAAGATGATCGGTGGGGTGAACTACGAGCGCATCGGTGACCAGGGCCTGCTGATCAGCCACGGTGAAGGCCGGGAGGATCCGACCTGGCTGGAGGTCGACACCGTGGTGCTGTGTGCCGGGCAGGAGTCGCTGCGCGAGCTGGTGGCACCCTTGCAGCAGGCCGGGGTGAAGGTGCATGTGATCGGCGGGGCGCACGAGGCGGGCGAGCTCGATGCCAAGCGTGCGATCGACCAGGGCACCCGCCTGGCGCTGGCGCTGTAACCGGGCACCGGCCGCGAGCGTGTCCCTGCGACGCATGCGGGCTCCTGCGGGCCCTTAAGATGCAGTGCACCCACAAGGAAACGCCGGGCCGCCCCAAGTTTCCTTGACCCCCTCGGGGGGCGGGCTGGGCGTAGCCCGGCCCTGGGGGCGCTCTCAACCGTCACAGGAGTCTTGCATGAGCACGCGCATCCAGGTGGTCTTCTACAGCATGTACGGTCACATCCACACCATGGCCCAGGCCGTCGCCGAAGGCGCTCGCCAGGTGAATGGTGCCGAGGTCAGCGTGTGGCAGGTGCCTGAGCTGATGCCCGACGACGTGCTGGAGCGCAGCGGCGCAAAGGCGGCGCGTGCCGCCTTTGCCGGCGTGCCGGTGATCCAGCCGGAGCAGCTGGCCGAGGCTGACGCCATCATCTTTGGCGCTCCCACGCGGTTTGGCAACATGTGTGCCCAGATGCGCAATTTCCTGGATCAGACCGGGGGCCTGTGGGCACGCGGCCAGCTGATCGGCAAGGTGGGCAGCGTGTTCACCAGCACGGCCACGCAGCACGGCGGTCAGGAGTCGACCCTGCTGAGTTTTCACACCACCTTGCTGCACCACGGCATGGTGGTGGTCGGGGTGCCGTACTCCGAGGCCCGCCAGATGACCCTGAGCGAGATCACCGGCGGCAGCCCCTATGGTGCGTCGACCATCACCGGCGGCGACGGTTCGCGCCAGCCCAGCGAGAACGAACTGGCGATCGCCCGGTTCCAGGGCGAGCACGTTGCCCGGATCGCGGCCCGGCTGAAGTCCGGTACGGCCTGACTTCCTGGTAACGGTCCTCAACTTCGCGGCCGCCGTGCCGATAGACATGGCATAAGGGGGAGGTGTCTTCCCTCGAGGTCACGGCGTGCCCATGTTCCGCATTCCCTTCCGATGGCAGGTTGCCGCCTTGCCGGCACTGTGCTGCCTGGGCATGGCGGCGGTCACGGCCATGGTGGTCGTGCAGATCGTGACGGCCCGCATGCAGCAGGAAGCGGGCCGCGACGTGGCTGACGTGGCGGTGGAGATGTCCCAGCGGCTGTCGCGGGACATGGCCGCCCGGGCCGTCGAGATCCAGTTGCTGGCCATGCTGCGGGCGTCGCAGGAGGGCGCCACCGACCGGTCGCCCGCTGCGCTGCGCACCCGGTTCGAGGAGATCCAGCGCAGCGTGCCGTCGTACGCCTGGATCGGCTTTGTCGGCGCCGATGGCCGGATCGAGGCGGCCACGGGTGGCCTGCTCGAGGGCGCCGAAGCCAGCACGCGTCCGGTGTTCCAGGAAGGCCGCAAGGGCCTGTGGTTCGGTGACGTGCATCCGGCCGTCATGCTGGACCGGCTGCTGCGCCAGCCCGGTGACGCGCCGCTTGAATTTGTCGATGTCGCGGCCCCGGTGCATGACGCCCAGGGCACGTTCCTGGGGGTGGTTGCCGGCCACCTGGGCTGGAAGTGGGCGGGCGATGTGCAGCGGGAGATCCTCGGGCCCCATCAGGATCGTCACAAGGTGGACGTGGTGGTCGTGGCCTCGAACGGCAACGTGCTGCTCGGGCCCGACGGCATGCTGCAGGCGCCACTCGGCTTCGACCCGGCCCGGCTGGCGCGCAACGACCGGGGCTGGGGTGTGCACCAGTGGCCCGATGGCGTGCAGGCCATCACGGCCGTGGCCAGCAGCGGCACACATCACGCTTTTCCGGGGCTGGGCTGGACGGTGCTGGCGCGCCAGCCGCAGGATGTGGCCATTGCCGAGGCACGCATCCTGGGTCGCAGGATCATGGGGTGGGGCGCACTGGTGGCCGTTGTCTTTCTGGGACTGGGGCTGTGGCTGGCCGGGCGTGTGGCGCAGCCGGTGCACGCGGTGCTGAAGGCGTCGCGGCGCCTTCGCCATGCGGGCGCGGAGGTCGATACCGATCGCCGTGTCAGCGACGTGAGCTGGGTGGCCGACCTGCTCCGCTCGATGGACGAAGACCTGGATTCGCGTGCCCGTCAGGTGCGCCGCCTCAAGCATGAGGCCACCCACGACGCGCTGACCGGCCTGCCCAACCGGGCCTTCCTGTCCGACCTGCTGGAGCGGGTGCACCCCCCCCAGCGGGGCGATGACCATGAGGTGGTGCTGCTGGGTTTCGATCTCGACGGCTTCAAGCAGGTCAACGACACGCGGGGTCACGGGGCCGGTGATGCCGTGCTGCAGGCCGTGGCAGCCCGGCTGAAGACGACATTGCGTGACGGTGACGTGGCCGTTCGCATGGGGGGCGATGAATTCCTGGTGATCGTCGAGGCGGCACCAGGCCACGGTGACGAACTGGCCGACGGTGTGGCCGCGCGCATCGTGGAGGTGATTGCCGAGCCACTCGACTTCGAGGGGCATGCGCTGGCGGTCGGCTGCAGCATCGGTGTGACGGTCTGGCGCTCGCACGGTGAGGTGTCGCTGCACGACGCCTTGCTGGTCGTCGATCGGGCGATGTACCGGGCCAAGCAGCAGGGCAAGGGCCGGTGGGTGCGCATGCCGCTGGAGCAGGCTGAACTCGTCGATGGCTGAACGCGGCCCGCACGCCTGACCACGCGCTGAAGCGTGAGTGGGCATGGCGGGTTCGTTCACACCGTCTCAGCGCCCCCAGGGCCGGGCTGCGCCCAGCCTGCCCCCCGCGGGGGCCAAGGAAACTTGGGGCGGCCCGGCGTTTCCTTGTCAG
>CAMLSD010000043.1 GCA_946482595.1 uncultured Comamonadaceae bacterium | reverse complement strand
CAGCTCATGCAAGCCCCGACCGTCCGCGCCCGCTGGCATGTCGCCGTGTGCACCGCTGCCGCCTCCTTGCTGCTCGCCGCCTGCGGCGGCGGCATCTACATCGGTGGCGAGATCGGTGACGACGACGACCCGCCGCGCGTGACGCTGGGTGTCGTGCCCGCCACCGCCCCGGGCGGCAGCACGCTCACGCTGTCAGCCTCCGCCAGTGACGACAGCGGCTTTGTCGATCAGGTCGACTTTTTCATCGTGATCGACGGCCGCCGGACCTTCCTCGGCGCCGACCTCACCCGCCCCTATGCGATCACCGTCACCCTGCCCAGCGTGGTGCGTGACACCGAAGCCGAAGTGTTCGCCCGCGCCTACGACGGTTGGGGGCAACGGGGTGACAGCGCCGTCTCGACGCTGATCCTGACGCCGTGAGCCGCAAGACGCTCAAGTTCGCCCACGCGCCGCCGATACCAAGAACATGGACATCTCAGCCGCCTCCATCGCCAGCGCCTCGTCGCAGATCGCGCAGCAGCGCACCGCCCAGCAGGCCGAAGTGCTCGTGCTGAAAAAAGCCATGGAAGTGCAGGAAGCCGGCGCACTGGCCCTGCTGCAGGCCTTGCCGCCGGTGCCGCAACTGGCCACCGAAGGCACGCTGGGCACCCAGGTCAACACCTACGCCTGAGTGACGGCAGGCGCACGCCTCAGGCGTCGCCCAGCACCCTGAGGATCTCGCGGCCGTAGGCCTCGAGCTTCTTGGCCCCCACGCCGCTGATGTGGGCCAATGACTCCATCGAATCCGGATGCAGCCGGGCCATTTCGGCCAGTGAGGCATCGTTGAACACCACATAGGCCGGCAGGTTGTGCTCGCGCGCCACCTCCGACCGCCAGGCCCTGAGCGCAGTGAAGCGCGCCTGGGCGGCCACGTCCAGATCGGCCGGTGCCGTCTTCGTGCTGGTGCGGCCCGAGCGCGCAACCCGCCCGGTGCGCCCGCGGCGCGGCGCCTCGGCCGGCACGCGCAGCAGCAGTTGCACCTCGCCACGCAGCACCGATCGGGCGCTGTCGGTCAGCGCCAGCGTGTTGTATTCACCCTCGCTCACCACATGGCCCAGCGCCACGAGCTGGCGCAGCACCGAGCGCCACTGGGTCTCGGACAGGTCGGCGCCGATGCCGAAGGTCGACAGCCGGTCATGCCCGTACTGCACCACCTTGTCCGAGCGCTTGCCGCGCAGCACGTCCAGCAGATGCCCGGCACCAAAGCTGCGCGGGCCGAAGTCGCGCCCGGCCTGCTGGAAGCGGTAGATGCACGACAGCGCCTTGCGCGCCGCCTCGGTGGCGTCCCAGGTGGACGGCGGGTTCAGGCAGTTGTCGCAGTTGCCGCAGCGCAGCACCGGCACGCTGCCCTCGTCGGCCTCCCCACCGTACACCTCGCCAAAATACGACAGCAGCCGCACGCGGCGGCAGTCGTGCGCCTCGGCCAGCGCCAGCAGTGCATCGAGCTTGCTGCGCTGCACCCGCTTGAACTCCTCGCCGGCGGGGCTTTCGTCGATCATGCGGCGCTGGTTGACGACGTCGGCCAGGCCATAGGCCATCCAGGCATCGGCGGGTTCACCGTCGCGGCCGGCACGACCGGTCTCCTGGTAGTAGCTCTCGATGTTCTTGGGCAGGTCCAGGTGGGCCACAAAACGCACGTCGGGTTTGTCGATGCCCATGCCGAACGCAATGGTGGCCACCATCACGATGCCGTCCTCGCGCAGAAAGCGGTCCTGGTGCCGCTGACGCACCGCAGCATCCAGCCCGGCGTGGTAGGGCAAGGCGGTCAGCCCTTCGTCGCACAGCCAGGCCGCCGTTTCGTCGACCTTCTTGCGGGACTGGCAGTACACCACCCCGGCCTCACCCTCGTGTTCATCGGCCAGGAAGCGCAGCAACTGGGCGCGGGCGTTGTCCTTCTCGACGATGGTGTAGCGGATGTTCGGCCGGTCGAAGCTGCTGATGAAGACCCGCGCGTCCTGCAGCTGCAGCCGCTCGATGATGTCGGCGCGGGTGTGCTCGTCGGCCGTGGCGGTCAGCGCGATGCGCGGCACCTCGGGGTAACGCTCGTGCAGCACCGACAAGCCCAGGTACTCGGCCCGGAAGTCATGGCCCCATTGCGAGACGCAGTGCGCCTCGTCGATCGCGAACAGGCTGAGCAGCCCGCGTTCATGCAGTGAGTCGAGCTGGGCCTGGAAGCGCGGTGTGGTCACGCGCTCGGGCGCGGCATACAGCAGCACCAGCCGCCCGCTCATCATTTCGCGCTCGACGCGCTGGGCGTCCTCGAACCCCAGCGTGGAATTCAGGAAGGCCGCATGCACGCCGGCCTCTTCGAGGGCACCGACCTGATCGTGCATCAGCGCGATCAGCGGGCTGACCACCACCGCCACACCCTGGCCGGCGCGGTGCCGCGCAATCGCCGGCACCTGGTAGCACAGGCTCTTGCCGCCGCCGGTGGGCATCAGCACCAGGGCGTCGCCGCCCTGGGTGACCTGCTCGACGATGGCCTGCTGCTGGCCACGGAAGGCGGGGTAGCCGAACACCTCCTGCAGGATGGTCAGCGGCGCGGTGGAAACAGGCATGGGAGCAGGCAGCAGGATCGGCAAAGCCGCGATGGTACGCCACCGCCTCGCCCGGTGCCCCCTGAAGACGCGGGGTCGCCACGGGTCTTGTCTCTTGACACCGGCTGCCCCTCGGGTCACAGAATGTCACAAAACGCGACCTCGCTGATCCGAAGGCTCCGCAACATGGACGACGCGATCCTGGCTGCGCTTGCGCGCAACACCGCCCACCTGGTCGTCGTGACCGACGCCCAAGGCGCCGTGGTGTGGGTGAACGCCGCGTTCGAGCAGACCACTGGCTACCGGCTGGACGAGATCCGCGGGCGCCGCCCGAGCGACTTCCTCCACGGCCCGGGCACCGACCCGGCCGCCCTGCGCGAGCTGCACGACGCCGTGGCCGCCAACCGGCCGTTCAGCGGCCTGCAGCTCGCCAACTACACCCGCGACGGGCGCGAATACTGGATCGAGCTGGAGTTGCGCCCGCTGTTCGACGCGCAAGGCCGCGTGACCCACCGCATTGCACTGCAGCAGGACATCACCGCCTGGAAGCAGGCCCAGGACCGCTACACCCGCAATGAACGACTGCTGAACGACGCCTCGCAGATCGCCCACGTGGGCGCCTGGGACGTCGACGTCACCACCGGCGAGCTGCGCTGGACCGACGAGACCTACGCGATCCACGAACTGCCGGTGGGCACGCCGGTGGACGTGGAGAAATCGCTGTCGATGTTCACGCCCGGCTCGCGCGAGCGGATCGAGGCGGCGGTGCAGCGCGCCATCCGCGAGGGCGAGCCCTATGACCTGGAGCTCGAAATCGTCACCGCACTCGGCAAACGGCGCTGGACCCGTGCCATCGGCAACGCCCAGTGGCGCGACGGACGGGTGGTGCGCATCGCAGGCACCTTCCAGGACATCACCGAGCAGCGGGCGGTGCAGGAGCGGCTGAGCGACCTGGCCGACCGGCTGGACCTGGCGGCCGAGGTGGCCGGCCTGGGCGTATGGGAGGTCGTGCTGGCCGAGAACCGCCTGAAGTGGAACGAGCGCATGTACCACCTGTTCGGCCTGCCGCACGATGCCGAACTGACGCTGGAGCACTGGGTGCAATGTGTGCACCCGGAAGACCGCGACCGGGCAAGCCAGCTCGCGCGCGGCCTGATGCGCGGCGAGATCACCAGCATCGACGCCGAATTCCGCGTGGTGCACCCCGACGGTGAGGTGCGCGAGATCCGCTCGGTGGGGCGCCGCATGGTGTCGCACGACCAGGCCCTGCTGGTGGGCACCACCATCGACATCACCGAACAGAAGCGCGCCGCCCAGGCCCAGATGGAAAAGGAGGCCGCGCAGCGCGCCAGCCTGGCCAAGAGCGAGTTCCTCTCACGCGTGAGCCATGAACTGCGCACACCGCTGAACGGGGTGCTCGGCTTTGCGCAACTGCTCGAGCGCGACGCCCACAACCTGCCGCCCACGCAGCGTGAACATGTGCGCCGCCTGCGCACGGCCAGCAACCACCTGCTGCAGATCGTCAACGACATGCTCGACCTGGCCTCGATCGAATCGGGCGCGATCCGACTGTCGATCGAGTCGGTGTCGCTGGCCGAGCTGGTGCATGAAACCCTCACCCTGCTGCAGCCCATCGCGATGGCCCAGGGCATCCACCTGGAGTGCAGCGCGCCCGACGGTGAACCGGTGTGCGCCCAGGCCGACCGCACCCGGCTGCGCCAGGTCATCATCAATCTGCTGTCCAACGCCATCAAATACAACCGCGAGCACGGCAGCGTGCTGGTGAGCTGGGAGCGCCGTGGCGAGCAGGCCTGCCTGGCGGTGCGCGACTCCGGCGCCGGGCTGGACGCACGCCGCCAGGCGCAGCTTTTCCAGCCCTTCAACCGCCTGGGCGCCGAGTCCAGCACCATCGAAGGCACGGGGCTGGGGCTGTCGATCTCGCGCCGGCTGATGCTGGCCATGGGCGGCAGCGTGGACGTGGAGTCCGAGCCCGGGGTGGGCACCGTCTTCACGCTGCGCCTGCCGCTGGCGGCGGTGCCCTGCCCGGTGGTGGCCCCACCCCGCGAGGCCACCGAGGAACGGCCCCGCCCGGCCGCGCCCGGCGGCCAGGTGCGGGTGCTGTACGTCGAGGACAACCCGCTCAACGTGCTGCTGATGCAGCATGCGCTGGCCCTGTTCGACAACCGCTACCGGCTGGACGTGGCCGCCAGCGGCGAGCAGGCGATGGCGCTGTTCGACGGCGCCACCCCCGACTTCCTGCCCGACCTGGTGCTGCTGGACCTGAACCTGCCCGGCATCACCGGCTACCAGGTGCTGCACCGCCTGCGCAGCGTGGCCGGCGCGCGCCACCTGCCCTGCGTGGCCGTGTCGGCCGACGCCATGCCCGAGGAGCTGGCCCGCGCGCGCCGCGAGGGTTTCGACGACTACTGGACCAAACCGCTGGACCTGATGAGCCTGGACGATCGCATCCGCCAGGTGCTGCGCCGGGCCCCGGCATCTCCCTGAACCCCACGATCCGCGACAATGCCGGGTTGCGCCCTTGTTGTCAGGGCGCCGCCTGGATCCATTGCCCGTGACTGCTTCCCCTGTCCGATTCACCCCCGACGAGCGCCGCACCAGCGCCTGGCTGGCGTCGATCTTCGCGCTGCGCATGCTCGGGCTGTTCCTGATCCTGCCGGTGTTTGCCGTGCATGCGCGCGGCCTGCCCGGCGGCGAGCAGCAGGCCCTGATTGGCCTCGCCATCGGCGCCTACGGCCTCACCCAGTCGTTCCTGCAGATCCCGTTCGGCTGGGCCTCCGACCGATATGGCCGCAAGCCGGTCATCGTGGCCGGGCTGCTGGTGTTTGCGCTGGGCTCGGTGGTGGCTGCCAGTGCCGACACCCTGGCGGGCATCATCGTCGGGCGCGCCATCCAGGGGGCTGGCGCCATCTCGGCGGCCATCACCGCGCTGATTGCCGACCACACCCGCGACGAGGTCCGCACCCGCGCCATGGCGATGGTCGGCGGCTCGATCGGGCTGACCTTTGCGCTGTCACTGGTGGCCGGCCCGTGGCTGTATGCCGCCGTGGGCATGGGCGGCCTGTTTGCGCTCACGGCCGTGCTGGCGCTGGCCGGCATTGCCGTCGTGCTGTGGCTGGTGCCCGCCGGCGGCAGCCCGGCCGCCGCCACGGCCGGCCCGGCCCCGGCCTGGCTCGACGTCGCCCTGCACCCCGAACTGCTGCGCCTGAACCTGGGCATCTTCCTGCTGCACCTGGTGCAGATGGCGATGTTCGTGGCGGTGCCGGTCGCCCTGGTGCAGCAGCTCGGCCTGCCGGTCGAGCGCCATGGCTGGGTCTACCTGCCGGTGGTGCTCGGCTCCTTCGTGCTGATGCTGCCACCGGTGCTGTGGAGCGAGCGCCACGGCCGGGTGCGGGCGGTCTTTCTGGGCAGCGTGGCCCTGCTGGCACTGACCGAAGCGCTGCTGGCGCAGTACTGGACCCACCCCTGGGCCCTGATCGCCCTGCTGCTGGCGTTTTTTGTGGGCTTCAACGTGCTGGAGGCCTCGTTGCCGTCGCTCGTCTCGCGCGTGGCCCCGCCCGCGGCCAAGGGCCTGGCGCTGGGCATCTACAACACCACCCAGTCGCTCGGCCTGTTTGCCGGGGGGGCGCTGGGCGGCTGGCTGGCGCACCGCGGCGGCTACGGGCTGGTGTTCTGGGCCTGCGCCGCGCTGATGCTTTTGTGGCTGGTGCTGGCCTGGCCGATGCGCCCGCCGGCACGCCAGCGCGCGGCAGCGGCGGGGCAGGCGTCCACGCCCGTGTCGCGGGCGTCCTGACCGGGCGCGGGGCCGGGGCCGTGCGCGGGCGGCGGCTTGGTGCGGGTCAGTGCGGGTCAGTGCGGCTCAACCTGGTGCCCGCGCGCCCGCGCCCTCACCAGCGCTCGTTCCCTCGCCTGTTCCCTCGCCCGACGGGGCCTCGGGCGCCGGGGCGACCGGCACCGGTGGCCCCAGTCGCAGCGCCTGCAGCTCGGCCATGCCGCTGTAGAGCGGGCGGCTGAGCATGCGCGAGACCAGGCTGGACAGCATCGCCACCGTCATCAGGCTGAGCACCATTGCATGGCCGTCGACCATCTCCATCACGATGATGAAGGCGGTGATCGGCGCCTGCGTGACTGCCGCCAGCAACCCCGCCATGCCCATCGCGATCAGTGCCGCCGTGCCACCGCTGGGCCCGGTCTGGCCGGTCCACAGGGCCACGTCATGGCCCACCCCGGCGCCGATGGCCAGGGCCGGCGCAAACACCCCGCCAGGCACCCCGGCCCAGCTCGACACCCAGGTCGCCAGGAACTTCAGCAGCACATACAGCGGCGGCACCTCGGCCTCGCCGGCCAGCATGCGCCGGGTGGTGTCGTCACCGCCGCCAAACGTGCTGCCGTCACCGGCCCAGCCGATCACCGCCACCAGCAGGCCGCAGGCTGCCGCAAAACGCAGCGGGTGGCGCCGCCGGTAGTCGCTGAAGCGATCGGGCAGGCCCGCGGCGCTGGCCACCAGCAGCCGCGACATCAAGCCGCCCAGCAGGCCACACCCCAGCACCACCAGCAGCCCCGGCCCGAGCAGGCTCCAGTCCAGCCCCGGCACCCGGATCACCCCGAAGTAGGTGTAATTGCCGAACACCGACATGCCCATCAAGCCGGCCAGCACGATGGCCGACAGGATCAGCCCGCTGTTGCGAGCGTCCAGGTTGCGTGACAACTGCTCGACCGCAAACACCACCCCCGCCAGCGGCGCATTGAAGGCCGCCGCAATGCCGGCCGCCCCGCCGGCCACCAGCAGCCCGTGGTCGTCGATGCCCGAGCGCGGCGACAACCAGCGCCGCGCATGCAGCATCACCCCCGCGGCCACCTGCACCGACGGCCCCTCGCGCCCGATCGACAGCCCCGCCAGCAGCCCGCCGGCGGTGAGCGCGATCTTGGCGCAGCTCAGGCGCAGCGACACGAACAACCCGCGCTGATCGGCCGGTGTGGCCGGGTCGAGCGCCACCATCACCTGCGGGATGCCCGAACCCGCCGCCCCGGGAAAGAACCGCTGCGTGATCCACACCAGGCCCACCACCCAGGCCGGTGTCCACACCAGCGTCATCCAGGGCTGCCAGGCCTCGACCCGGTGGAACTGGTGCAGCGCCGCCTCAGCCAGCATCGTGAAGCCCACCACAAACAGGCCGGCGATGGCCGCATACGCCAGCACGATGACGCGGTCCAGCCAGACCCGCAGGTCAGCCAGTTCAGTGCGCAGGTTGTGCAGGAAGTCGGGTTCGGACGGTTTCATGTGGATACCGGGTCAGCCCCGAAATGGGGGCCAGCAAGGATCGGGCCGGGGCGGGGTGGCGGGGCATAATCGCCGGCTGAACCGAACATTCTGCAAGGAGCCGCGCCATGGCCTCGATCAACAAAGTCATCCTCATCGGCAACCTCGGCCGCGACCCCGAAGTGCGCTACGCCCCCAGCGGTGCCGCCATCTGCAACGTCACCATCGCCACCTCCCGCAACTGGAAGGACAAGAACTCCGGCGACAAGATGGAAGAAACCGAATGGCACCGTGTGGTCTTCTACGACAAGCTCGCCGAGATCGCCGGCCAGTACCTCAAGAAGGGCCGCTCAGTCTACGTCGAAGGCCGCCTGAAGACCCGCAAGTGGCAGGACAAGGACGGCGCCGAAAAGTACACCACCGAAATCATCGCCGACCAGATGCAGATGCTCGGCGGCCGTGAAGGCATGGGCGGCGGCGACGACGGCGGCTACGGCCGCGAGTCCGAAGGCGGTGGTGGCTACAGCCCCAGCCCCGCGCCCCGCGCTGAACGCCCCGCTGCACGTGCACCGGCTGCGCCGCGTCCTGCCCCGCAGAAGTCGAGCACGGGGTTTGATGATATGGATGACGATATTCCGTTTTGAGGTGGGATTGCGCTGAATGTGGAGCCCCAAGTGCTTGTCGCTTGGGGCTTTTTTTGTTGGGTGGGGTGGGGTTCTGCGTTGTTGGGTTGAGCTTCAGGTTGCTCTACCGCGGGTGCGAACGGGGTCAGGGGCGATGCGCCGAGACATCACACAGCGGGGCGTGCCGAACTGAAACGGTCGCTATTTCTTGACAGAGTGATGTCACCCGGTCAGGTGGGACTGCACGGCGGTACTCAGCAGGGAGTGGTCGGCTATGAACGACACCCTGAGCACGCACATTACGATGTTTCCCGCGCCAAGAGGCAGAATATCAAGTGGAGCACTCGATAGAATGCCCCAACCGCATATACAACAATTCCAACCCAGGTCGGGAAAACGAACGCACGCACTTCCGATGGGAAAGCACTAACGCCAAAGGCAAGAATTCCCATTGATAGCAAGCATAGAACCAGACTTGCCAACAATGCAGTTCGCAAGTACCCAAGGAAGAGATGCCAAGTCTGCTTTTTGGACCTCAGCCAGTCAAACTGCTTGGATCGAAAACCTAGCAGCATCGCTTTTACGGTTCCAAGGAATCCCATGAGGATCGCTGAAACGCTCACTACAGATGTGAGCTGAATATCAAACCTGTGCTCCGCTACATCAACGCACAAGAGCCACAGGGCGACTCCGGCGATCACCGCAAGCAACAACGGCCAATACTGCTCCAGAGTCCTTCCCACGCGCTTCCCCTCATTGCCAGTCGCTATTTGCTTGCCTCAGCCTATCGAAGACTTGGCTAGGTACAAACCGTCTTCCCATAGTACGCTCAATCGTGGCATCCGGAAAAGTCGTTATCTTGCGCGAGTCAATCAAATCAATTACCTCGATAGGCTCATCCTCCGAAGCCTTCGCATTCACTACCAACCTATCGGCCTCACCACCACGCAGCATTACGAAGCCCGCAAGTCGCTCCACCCAAGGCCAGTTAAGCCGGTTCGTCCTGGTTCGCGCATCGACAGAAAAAGAGCACTTCAGGGTAGTCGCCTCAGCGGAGACACCTGCCTCCAGTGCCGCACCAATTCCGGCACCATTAAAGTATGCAATATCTGCCGCCGTCACGCCCTCAATACATACGTCAACGTTGGTGACGAATTTCTTTGCTTGAAACTTTGCATATGCGTCAGAGTTTAAGATCGCGATGAACTGATATGCCGCACCACTGCAACCTGAGAAGACCTGGAAGTATTCCTGGATGCGTGAGGCCCTCACGCCATGGTGATTGTACTGAATGACGATTCTTCCGCGTGTTTCTGAGAAAATGGCAAAAGTCTCTTCGCTTAGATACTGGTCTGCATCCAATTCCAAGTCTTGGGCCTCAGAGCTGTTTGTTGCAACACCAGGCCAATTGCTGTCCCGAATCCGGCTGAACTTTAACTCCCATAGGATCTCCGCACCAGCGGTTGATACGCGTTCAATAGTCTCCAAGCGAACTCTTTGGTTCCCGCACGTAGCCGCCCTCTCGTCAAGAGGGCGGTTTTGTAGAAGCGCCAATGTCGCCTCAAGGCCAGGTGTTTCTCCAAGAGCATTTACTGAGTAGTGATAGACATTCATCGTTCAAAAACTATGCAATCTAGAATTGTTGACGACCACAATGACTGCGCCCCGGTAGTGGCATCACATGTAATGCAGCACCGCTCACAATTTCAGCCCACACTAAACTTCTTCTTGAGAAACTGCGGGGTCAGGCTGATCGTCCAAGTACACCCATAGATGTTTCAAACGGACGGCCGGGTCAGCACCTTTTATAGCGGCTGGTCGCGCCACTACAGCCAAAACGTTTGACAATCGAGCCGCTGCCAGCGCCTCTGTCGTGAATGAGGCCTCCCACGTGCCTGTCGCTGTATTGTGCAACCCCATCGCCTGAAGTTCTGGTACAAGTGCTCCATTGCGAACGATCGACCCTGTGTCTTGAGTCAAACCCAGTCGAACGATTACTCTCCACGCCATCTCAGCCTCCCAGATTTGCGGTTACCTCGCGAGCACCACGAGGCACGCCACGAATTACCCTAACACGTTGTACCCACGTCCCGTCAGGCACTTCTTGATGATGTCTTGCTGCTTTTCCAGACCCTGAGCGCCAGCGCCAGCACCGCCGGCTATCGCTCCACCCGCGGCAGCGTAGCCGTTGTACCGGCTGTTGCCACCCATCGCCGCCGAAAGCAGGCCGACCAATAGTGCCCCGGCGATGGCTCCGCCCAGCGCGTTCGTGCCGGGGCTCACTTGGGTAGCGTACTGGCGGCACTCGCGCAGGTCGGTGTCGTACTTCGCAGAGTCAACGCCGGCCATATCGACGATCGGGGTGTAGGTGTCACCCACCCCGGTGCCGGGCGTCCCCTGCGGCGCTGTCGCGCAGCCGCTGATCACGATGGCAACGGAAACAAGGATTGCTAGCTTTTTCACGTGGGCACCTCCCTCAACACTGATGTGCACCGAGTGTCTTGGTAACTTCTTGACACATCACTCCCCCTAAAGGGGGTGTCCACACAGATGAGGGGGCACCCGGTGGTGTTGCCGGCCGTGCGGATGGCACCATGCGGCACAGCGCTGCCTACTTGGAGGCCCCATGATCCTGGAGATCGCCGCTGCAATCGTCGTCGGCACCTTCGCGCTGGGAGTTCTGGCGCTTGTGCTCGCAGCGCTTCCAGCGATCCTGCGTGCCGCGTCGGTGGTCATTGGCCTGGGTGCGGTCGCCTGGGCATTCGCTGCCTACGGCATGGAGTTGGTCGTGTTCCTGGCCGTGGTCGGGCTGATCGTGGCGGCCGCGTTCGGCTGTGAGCGCGGGGTTCAGGCGGTCAAGGCCTGGTGGACGTCGCGGAACAGGTGATTTCCTGCGCCCGATTGTGGGCACCTACCGCATGGCGTTCTTGACGGTCCGGATGTGGGTCCGGAGCATGAACGCTCCGACAAGGGCCGTCAGACCCAGCCCGAATGCAACACCGCCGGCCTCCGGCAGCCATGCCGGTAGTGCAGCGGCCGAGGGCGCGAGCCGGCCAGCAGCCACCATGATCTGCGAAGCACCGGCAGCGATCACGCCGCCAACAACCAACGCACCACCCGCGCGACTGAGCAGCCACAGCAGTTCTTCCATGGCAGGGACGTCCGAGAGAAGGTCCTCGAACCATTCAGTGATGCGATCAATCATGCCGGAGCCTCCGATAGACAGAGCCAGCGTAGCGCCGCAGCTCGGCTGAAGCTACCCCCAAAAAGGCGTAGGGCTCCCCGTGTGGCAACGCGTCCGTCCTCGGGGTCAGGTATTGCCTTTTGCCCCCAGGGAGGCGGACCCACCTGGCGTAAGCACACAATCGCAGGCTTGTCCGCCGGGAACCCGCGATCAGCTGTTGCGCGGAGTCAGCACCTTCAGAAGTGGCACGCGTTGCGGCGCTCACGCGCAGCGTCGTACGGCGCTCGCAGCGGGGCAAGTACTCCCCCGCGCGAACGGCCCGCCAGTATCAGCGCGTCCCGCCAGCCGGTCTTGAGGCGGTCAGCTTCGTATTTGGGTATTGACGGGGCTGCGACGATATCGCGCGCAATACCCTAGATGGCCAGGTGCCCGTAGATCACGGCCCGGCATCGGGCACTGTGCTGTCGAAGTTGCCCTTGTGAACGTCCAGTCCCATGGCCAAAGTGCTAGATTTCTCCATGGCCCGTCTCCTATCCGCAACGACCTAACCGACCGCCGGTCCGGTGCATTGGTGTAGCTTGGCACGCCATGTGCGTGCAACTTGCGGTCGTTCAGGGAGCAGGCCGCCCTGCCTCGCAATGCCGTTTCGTCTGGACCTCATCAAATTGAAGCCGATTACCGCCGCCGCAAACATCACGCTGGAGCCTATGCGTGCGCTCCAGCCTGGTCCGCCTCACACCTACCTCGGCATCGCGGAATCCTTGCTGGCCGGCATCCGCATACTTGCCGGAGCGCCGAAGTCCGCCCCGCTGCCGCTCGCCATGCTTTGCGCGCACGCGGTTGAGTGCATTCTCAAGGCCTACTTGTCTCGTTCGGGCGATGACACTTACGTCAAGAAGCCCAAAGTCCGCCACAATCTCAACGTGCTTTGGTCACTGGCGCATCAGCAAGGCCTTGCCGTATCAGCCGCGCCTCCAGAATGGGTTGCATGCCTAAGCAGGCTGCACGAGTCGCCGTACTACCTGAGGTACTCGACCGGTGTTCACGGAATAGTCTCGCCGGCGCCAGAGCCCATGGCCAGTGAGCTTGTTGAACTGATCGAGCAGGTGCGCAAGCAACTCCAGAACGAATGACGCCCAAATCGTCCATCGAGCGGACAACCTCCGGCGCACTTTGTATGCCGGACGTCGCCACTCATGCCGAACGTAGTCCGAACGCTGCATCAGAATCCCAATGCACGCTTCCAGTCGCAGGCAACACCCATGGACCTTGACCCCGACCGCATCGACGACGCAACCCTCGCACTGCTCTGCCTCGGCCTGCATGACGGCCAACGCGCCTGGAAGTCGTTTGACTGGGATGCGTTGGCGCGCCTGCACAAGCAGGGCTTCATCTCCGACCCCGTGGGACGGACAAAAAGCGTCGTCTTCACCGACGAAGGCCTGGAACGGGCGCAGCGTCTGCTCGGCGAACTCTTCGGCAGGAAGCCGACACCCGGCTGAGCGCCTGCGCGCCGATCGGTGGCGCACATCGAAGGCCCGCTCACACAGCCCCCCTCCCCCCCGGCCTGCGCCGCCCCTTCACCTCCCCAAACAAGTCATACAACTGCTGCGCCGCCGGTGACAGCGGCCGCCCCCTTCGGCGGATCAACCCGACCATGCGGGTGACCACCGGGTCGACCAGCGGCAGGCTCACCAGCAGCGGGTGCTCGGGCCCGGGCATGGCCATGGACGGGACGGCGGCGACACCCAGGCCGGCTTCGACCAGGCCCAGGGTGGTCGTGACGTGCTGGGCCTCGTAGATGGGTTGGGGGCGTCGCTGCAGGGCGGCCAGGGCCTGGTCGAGCAGGACGCGGTTGCCCGAGCTGCGGCCGACCGAGATGTAGTCGTGATCGCACAGTTGCGCCCAGCTCACCTTGCGCTGGCGCGCCAGCGGGTGGTCGCGCCGGCAGGCGGCGACAAAACGCTCTTCGACGATGGGCTCGAACTCCAGCTCGCCTTCCTGCGCACCGATGAAGTTGAGGCCGAAGTCGGCCTCGCCACGGGCAACCGCCGCGAGCACCTCGTTGGCGGCGGCGTCGAGCACCTTGACCCTGACCTTGGGGCTGCGCTCGTGGTAGCGGCGGATCACCTCGGACAGGTAGTAGTAGACGGTTGACGGCACACAGGCCACCGTCACCTCGCCCATGCGGGTGGCCGCCACACCGCGGATGCCCAGCAGCGTGGCGTCGAGTTCGTCCAGCAGCGCGCGCACCTTGCGCTCGAAGTCGCGGCCCACGGCCGTGAGCGTGACGCGGCGGGTGGTGCGCTCCAGCAGGCGCACGCCCAGGGCCTGCTCGAGCTTGTCGATGCGGCGGCTGAAGGCCGGCTGTGACAGGTGCACCGATTCGGCCGCCTTGCGGAAGTTGCTCAGCTCGGCCACCGCCCGGAAGGCGAGCAGGTCGTTCAGGTCGAAGTTGATGGCCATGCGGCACCTCGCGGTAATTGATGTTGTGCGGCTATCAGTTGATCTTAAAGATGCAATTCTCTTTTGCAATGCCAGCGCCGAAGATTCGCTGCATGAACCGAGTCATTCCTTGTGTCCTGATGCGTGCCGGCACCTCCCGCGGGCCGTTTTTCCTGCGGGACTGGCTGCCGGCCGACGATGCGGCGCGTGACGAAGCCCTGATCGGTGCGATCGGCGCGTCCGACCTGCTGCAGGTCGACGGTGTGGGTGGCGGCAACTCGCTGACCAGCAAGGTGGCGATCGTCTCGCGCTCGACCCAGCCCGACTGTGACGTGGACTACCTGTTTGCGCAGGTGGGGGTGGGCCAGCGCTCGGTCGACACGCGCCCCAACTGCGGCAACATGCTGTCAGGGGTGGCGCCGTTTGCCATCGAGCAGGGCCTGGTCGAGGCCCGGGAAGGCGAAACCACGGTGCGTGTGTTCAACGTCAACACCCGCTCGCGCATCGACGTGACGGTGCAGACACCGGGCCGGCGCGTGACCTACGACGGCCAGACCGGCATCGACGGTGTGGCCGGCACGGCCGCGCCGATCCGGCTGAACTTCCTGGATGCCTGGGGTTCGGTGACGGGCTCGCT
Source organism: uncultured Comamonadaceae bacterium (assembly GCA_946482595.1). Next base: position 24,444 of record CAMLSD010000043.1, on the reverse strand, counting down.
GTTCCCGACCGGGCGGCGCATCGACGTGATCGACGGTGTGGAGCTGAGCTGCATCGACGCGGCCATGCCGCTGGTGATCATGCGGGCCCGGGACCTGGGCCTGAGCGGCCGCGAAACGCCGGACGAGCTGGACGCGAACCGCGCGCTGCTGGACCGCATCGAGGCCCTGCGCCGTGCGGCCGGCCAGGCGATGGGCCTGGGCGACGTGTCGGCCAGTGTGGTGCCCAAGCCGGTGATCGCCAGCCCCGGCGACGGGCCGGACAGCATCACCTCGCGCTATTTCACGCCGCGCCGCTGCCATGCCTCGCATGCCGTCACCGGCGCGATCGGTGTGGCCACGGCCTTTGCCCTGCCGGGCACGGTGGTCACCAGTGAACGTGCCGCCACCGGCAGCCGCCCGACCGCGGGTGAACGCCGCGTGGCCGTGCTGCACCCGCAAGGCCGCATCGAGATCGACGTGCTGGTGGACGGCCACGGTGACGACGCGCGCATCCAGCGCGCCGCCCTGGTACGCACTGCGCGCAAGATCCTGCAGGGCGACCTGCACCTACCCGGCTACGTGTTCTCTCGACCCGACACCCCGACAACCGAAGGAGACTCCCCGATGACCCCCGCGAAGCCCCGCCTGATCGCCCCCCTGCTGGCCGCCGCCGTGGTTGCGGCCGCTGCACCCGCCGTGGCCCAGACCTACCCGACCAAGACCATCACCATCGTGGTGCCGACCGCCGCCGGCGGCGGCAATGACGCGATGGCGCGCACCGTGGGCCAGAAGCTCGCCACGCTGCTCGGCCAGACGGTGATCATCGACAACCGGGCCGGCGCCAACGGCTCGATCGCCAGCGAGTACGTCGCCCGCGCGACGCCGGACGGGCACACGCTGATGTTCGGCTACGTCGCCACGCATGCGATGAACCCGGCGCTGCAGAAGCTGCGCTATGACCCGGTGGCCGACTTCGAGCCAATCGGCCTGGTCGGCCATTCGCCCACGCTGATGGTGGCCTCGACCAGCGCCCAGGTGAAGGACGTGAAGGACCTGGTCGCGCAGCTCAAGGCCAAGCCGGACAAGTACACCTATGCCTCGGCCGGCTCGGGCACCGCGCCCCACTTTGCGGGTGAGCTGTTCAAGCTGTCGACCGGCACAGTGATGCTGCACGTGCCCTACAAGGGCGCCGCGCCGGCCGTGAACGACACCATCGCCGGGCATGCGCACTTCATGTTCCCCAGCCTGTTCACCGCAGCGCCCCACGTCAAGAGCGGCAAGCTGCGCGCGATGGCCGTGGCCGGCCCGAAGCGGGTGGCCACCATGCCGGACGTGCCCACGCTGAAGGAGCTGGGCGTCGACGTGGACGTGTCGCAGTGGTATGCCTTTTTTGCGCCGGCCAAGACGCCCAGGCCGATCGTCGAGAAGCTCAACAAGGCCCTGGTGCAGGTGCTCAACGACCCCGAGGTCATCAAGCGCATCGAAGCTGACGGCGCCGACGTGCAGTCGAGCACACCCGAAGAGTTGGCCCAGCTGGTGAAGACGGAGCTGGCCAAGTGGAAGGGTGTTGTGCAGCGCGCGAAGCTCACGGCAGACTGAGGCGACCGCAGCCCCTGAAGGAGACGACCGATGGATGAGCACCGCCTGACCGACTGGATCGGCCGCAGCGAGACCCTGCACGACACGATCACCGCCGCGCCGGTGCGAGGCCTGAATGCCACGCTGGACCATGAGGCCCTGGTGGTCGAACCCGGCATGCCGCTGTTCCCGTTGTGGCACTGGCTGTACTTCCTGCCGCAGCACCGGCAAAGCGAGATCGGCGAGGACGGCCATGCCCGACGCGGGGGCTTCCTGCCGCCGGTGCCGCTGCCGCGGCGCATGTGGGCCGGCAGCCAGTTCGAGTTTCATGCGCCGGTGCGGGTGGGCGATGCAGTCGAGCGCACCTCGACGATTGCCGACGTCACCGCCAAGACCGGGCGCACCGGCCCGCTGGTGTTCGTGAAGGTGCGCCACGAGCTGCGCTGCAACGGTGCGGCCGACCCGGCGCTGGTGGAGTTCCATGACATCGTCTATCGCGGTGCAAAGCAGCCCAGTGACGTCGAGCCACCGCCCACGGCCGCCCCGGCCGGCGAGTGGCAGCGCGAGCTGGTGCCGGACGACGTGCTGCTGTTCCGCTATTCGGCGCTGACCTTCAACGGCCACCGCATCCACTACGACCGGCGTTATGTGACGCAGGTCGAGGGTTACCCTGGCCTGGTGGTGCACGGCCCGCTGATCGCCACGCTGCTGCTGGACCTGCTGCGCCGCCATGCACCCGAGGCCCAGGTGACGCGCTTCCGGTTCAAGGCCGTGCGCCCGACCTTCGACCTGCACCCGTTCCGGCTCAACGGCCGGCGTGAGGGCCGCGAGGTGCACCTGTGGGCGCAGGACCATGAAGGTTGGCTGACGATGGACGCCACTGCCACGCTGAAGGACTGAGCCGATGAGACCGCTGCAAGGCATCACCGTCGTCACGCTCGAACACGCGATCGCCGCGCCGTTCTGCAGCCGCCAGCTGGCCGACCTGGGCGCGCGCGTGATCAAGATCGAGCGCCCGGGTGTGGGCGACTTTGCGCGTGGCTACGACCAGCGCGTCAAGGGGCTTGCCTCGCATTTCGTCTGGACCAACCGCAGCAAGGAAAGCCTGACGCTGGACGTCAAGCACCCGCAGGCGGCCGAGCTGCTGACCCGCCTGATCGTCGAGCAGGCCGACGTGGTGGTGCAGAACCTCGCCCCCGGTGCGGCGGCACGGCTGGGCGTGTCGTACGAGGCCCTGAAAGACCGCCGGCCCGACCTGATCGTGTGCGACATCTCGGGCTATGGCGATGACCCGCACCAGCCCGGGCCCTATCGCGACAAGAAGGCCTATGACCTGCTGATCCAGAGCGAGTCGGGGTTTGTGTCGGTCACCGGCACGCCGGACGAGCCCTGCAAGGCGGGCGTGTCGATCGCCGACATCGCCGCGGGCATGTATGCCTACACCAACATCCTCGCCGCACTGCTGCAGCGCAACATCGACGGCCAGGGCCGACGCATCGACATCTCGATGCTTGAGGCCATGGGCGAGTGGATGGGTTATGCGATGTACTACGCCTTCGACGGGGCACCGCCCCCGCCGCGCGCGGGTGCCGCCCATGCCACGATCTGCCCGTACGGGCCCTTCCCCACCGGCGACGGCAAGACCGTGATGCTGGGGCTGCAGAACGAGCGCGAATGGGAGCAGTTCTGCACCCAGGTGCTGCGCCAGCCCGAGCTGGCCCGTGACGAACGGTTTGCCGGCAACGCAAAGCGCGTGGCCCACCGCGAGGCGCTGCATGCGCTGATCATCGAGGTGTTTGCCGGGCTGACGGCCGAGCAGGTGCAGGACCGCATCGAGGCCGCGCAGATCGCCCATGCGCAGGTCAACGACATGGCCGGCCTGTGGGGCCATGCCCAGCTGAAGGCGCGCTCGCGCTGGCGCGAGGTGGGCTCACCCGTGGGCCCGCTGCCCGCGCTGCTGCCGCCGGGTTCATGGACCGACGGTGACCCGGTGCTGGCCCCGGTGCCGGCGCTGGGTGAACACACCGCGGCCATCCTGGCCGAGCTGGGCGTCGACGACGCCGCACTGGCCGCACTGCGGGCCGCCCAGGCGGTGTGACGCCCATGGACACGACCCTGCAGGCCCCGCGCAGCGACCTCCCGCGCAGCTACCTGTTCGTGCCGGGCGACCGGCCCGAACGGTTCGGCAAGGCACTGGCGAGCATCGCCGACGCGGTGGTCGTCGACCTGGAAGACGCGGTCCTGCCCGCGGCCAAGGCGGCCGCGCGCGCGGCGGTGGCGGCCTGGTTCGCCTCAGGCGCTATATCCGAAGCCAATGCCGATGCCGATGCCGCGCGGGTCGTGGTGCGCATCAACGATGAGTCCACCCCCTGGTTCGACGACGACCTCGCGCTGCTGCGCGACGCCGGCGTGCGCACCGTGATGCTGCCCAAGGCCGAGCGCACCGCCACCATCGCGCGGCTGCTGGCCGCCTGCCCGGGGCGGGCCGTGCTGCCACTGATCGAAACCGCCCGCGGTGTGCTCGCAGCCGAGGTGCTGGCCGCCACCGAAGGTGTGCAACGCCTGGTCTTCGGCACGATCGACTTTGCGCTCGACATGGACCTGCAGGGCCCGCTGGCCGACACGCTGGGACTGGACGCCGCCGCAGCCCGCCTGGCCCTGGCCTCGCGCGCATTCGGGCTGCCGCCGCCGGTGGCCGGCGTGACGCTGGCCATCGACGACATCGCCCGGCTGCAGGCCGACATCGACCGCGCGCGGGCGCATGGCTTCAGCGCCAAGCTGTGCATCCACCCGCGCCAGCTGGCCCCGCTGCACGCGCGGCTGGCCCCCGACGCCGACGAGCTGGCCTGGGCCGAGCGTGTGCTCACCGCAGCGCAGGCCGCCGCGGGCGGCGCCGTGCAGATCGACGGCCGCATGGTCGACCGACCCGTCATCGAACGCGCGCGCCGCATCGTGCAGCGCGCGCGCTGAAACCCTCTCCCGAAAGGACACCGCCATGGCCGCTTCCATCATCGACTCGAGCATCTTCCAGGGCATCTTCACGACCGATGCGATGCGCCGGGTCTGGAGCGACGAACACCGCACCGCAAAGTATGTCGAGATCGAGCGTGCCCTGGCCATCGTGCAGGGCCGGCTGGGCATCATCCCGCAGGAGGCGGCCGACGAGATCGTCTCGCACTGCCACATCGACGAGATCGACATGGTGCGGCTGCGGCAGCAGACCGAACGCATCGGCTACCCGATCCTCGGGGTGGTCACGCAGATCAACCAGCGCTGCCGCAACGGCCTGGGTGAATATGTGCACTGGGGCGCGACCACCCAGGACATCACCGACACCGCCACGGTGCTGCAGATCCGCGAGGCGCTGGACCTGGTGGACGCCGAACTCGACGCCATCGCGCAGGCGATGGCCCGGCTGGCCCGGGAGCACCGGCTGACGCCGATGATCGGGCGCAGCAACCTGCAGCAGGCGATTCCCGTGACCTTCGGCTACAAGATGGCCGGGCTGCTGTCGGCCATCCTGCGCCACCGCGAACGCCTGGCGCAGCTGCGCGAGCGTGTGCTGGTGGGCGAGTTCGCGGGGGCGGCCGGCACGCTGGCCTCGATCGAGACCGGTGCGATGGCCACCCAGGCCGCGCTGTGCGCCGAGCTGGGCCTGAAGCAGCCGACGATCGCGTGGCACACGATCCGCGACAACATCGCCGAAACCGGCGCGCTGCTCGGGCTGATCGGCGGCACGCTGGGCAAGCTCAGCATGGACGTCAAGCTGATGATGCAGACCGAGGTCGGTGAGGTCTTCGAGCCCTACCACCATGGCCGCGGCAGCTCCAGCACCATGCCGCAAAAGCGCAACCCGATCGCCAGCTGCTACATCCACGCGGCCATCAGTGTGGTGCGCCAGCATGCCGCCGCGCTGATGGACGCGATGGTGGCCGACCACGAACGCTCGACCGGCCCCTGGGAGATCGAATGGATCGTGCTGCCGGAGGCGTTCTGCCTGACGGCCGGGGCCCTGAAGCAGGCCCGCGCCGTGCTCGAAGGCCTGGAGGTCGATGCCGACGCGATGCGGCGCAACATCGACCTGACCGGCGGCCTGGTGATGAGCGAGGCCGTGATGATGGGCCTGGGCCCATACATCGGGCGCGAGTTTGCCCACGACCTGGTGTATGACCTGTGCCGCGAATCGCTGGCCACACGCACACCGCTGATCGACCTGCTGGCCGCGCACCCGCAGATCAACCGGCACGTGCGGCGTGACCAGCTCGAACAGATGCTGGCACCCGAACACTACCTGGGCCAGTCGGGCGTGATGGTCGACCGTGTGCTGGCGCTGATGGATCCGCCCTCGCACTGAGCGTAGCGCAGCGCCGCGGCTCGCACGTCCCGCGCTGCAACACCCCCTGTTCCCACAAGCCTTCACCCGCCCGCACACCGGGCGTGTGCACGGCCGTGCCCGCTTTCCTGACCCCTGCATCCACCCTGGAGACAACATGACACCCACTCGTACCCTCACCCTGGCCCTGATCGCCAGTGCCGCAACGGCCAGCGCTGGCGCACAGGTCACGCTCGGCGGCGTGGCCGACACCGCCGTGCGCCATGTCGACAACGCCGGCCGCGGCAGCCTCACCTCGCTGGTGAGCGGCGGCAACTCGACCAGCCGCCTGATCGTGCGCGGCACCGAAGACCTCGGCGGTGGGCTGTCGGCGGGTTTCCACCTCGAACACGGCCTATTGCTCGACACCGGCACCCAAAGCTCGTCCACCCAGTTCTGGGACCGCCGCTCCACGCTGAGCCTGGTCAGCAAACGCTTCGGCGAACTGCGCGCCGGCCGCGACTTCGTGCCGAGCTACGTGGGCTGGAGCCGCTACGACCCGTTCAGCTATGTCGGTGTGGCCAGTTCCAGCAACTTCGTGACCGCCACGCAGACCGGGCCGGTGCGTGCCGCCTTTGGTACCCACGCGAACACGACGGTGCGATCGAGCAATGCGCTGCAGTGGCTGGCACCGGCCGGGCTGGGCGGGTTTGAGGGCGGGGTGCTGATCGGCCTGCGCGAATCGGGCGTGGCGGCCAGTGGGCAGCACAAGGTCGTGGGCGCGCGCATCGGGTATGCGCAAGCCGGGCTGGGGGTGTCGGCCGCCCACACGCGCAGCGAAAACGACCTGACCGGCAGCAGCGCCTTCAAGGACACCTCACTCGGCGGCAGCTACCAGTTCAGCGGGGTGCGCGTGTCGCTCGCCTGGCGCCGCCTGGCCGTGGCATCGGCCCGGCAGACCAACCTGCTGGTCGGCGCCTGGATCCCGGTGGGGCCGTCCGGTGAAGTGAAGCTGTCCTGGAACCGCGCGAACCTGTCGGGCGAGGTCGGCAGCGCCCGCATCGGCCGCAATGACGCCTCCCAGCTCGGACTGGGCTATGTGCATGCGATGAGCAAGCGCACGGTGGTGTACGGCACGCTGTCACGGCTGTCGAACGACGGCGGCGCGACCTTCACCATCGCCGGCGGCCGCCCGGGGCTGGCCGGCGGCAGGACGTCCAGCGGCGTGGAGGTGGGGGTGAGGCACAGCTTCTGATGCAGCGCCGAGCTGTTACGGACAACGTGGCACCTGGAAGCGTTTGAGGCCTGGGCTCCGGTCGTCCCGTTTTGGGACTACCCTTCGTCATGCGAGCGATAGCCGTGTCCACGGTGACAGACTTCTGGAAGCAGCCCGGTGACATCAAGGATCAGTTCCGCAACGCGAGCATCCTGAAGAACCGCCGGGTGGTGTTCAACATCAAGGGCAACGACGATCGCCTCCTCGTCGCTGTCGCGTACCGGTTTGGCGCTGTCTACATCAAGTTCGTGGGCACGCATGAGCAGTACGACGCCATCGATGCCAACACTGTGGAGCATGGAACGTGACGATCGGCCTCGTACTGTCGCTTCGCCCTATCCGGACGGAGGATGACTACCGCGCAGCGCTGCGGGACGTCGAGCAGATCTTTGATCTGCCCGAGGAGCCGGATCCCGACAGCGAACTCGGTGCGCGCTTTGAAGCCATGATCACGCTGATCGAGGCCTACGAGCGCAAGCACCACCCCATCGATCCGCCCGACCCGATTGCTGCCATCAAGTTTCGGATGGAGCAGCAGGGCTTGTCCGTCAAGGATCTCGAACCCATGATCGGCCAGCCGAACCGGGTCTACGAGGTGCTGGCGGGCCGTCGGCCACTGACGCTGAGGATGATCCGCCGCCTTCACAAGGAACTCGGGATTCCTGCGGACGTGCTGATCAGCGACGCCCGGTTTTCACTCGCAGCCTGAAGGCAGAGCACGACCGCGACCTCTGCGGTGCGCCGGTCGAAAACCGGGCTCAGCCCCCGCGCAGCGCACGCTTGGCCCGGCGGATCAATCGCCAGTGCGCAATCCACAGGATCAGCGCCAGCAGCCCGAACAGCGACCCCAGTGCATTCGGAATCAGCGAGCCGATCTGTGCGGCACACCAACCGAACCCGGTGCGCTGGCCGAAGGATCCCAGCGTGGACAAGCGCTTGGTGTGTGCGCTCTCTCGCCGCAATGATTCGGTGACGGCGTGGATGATGAAGAAGTCTTCCACGAAGTTGTAGGGAATCAGCAGCATCCACCAGACGGAGCGTGGCGTGGCCCGCCGGTGGCTTGGGGCAATCATGCTGAGCACCGACCTCAGGTCGTTCGCATACAGGACCACCAGGGCAAAAAAACCGACACCCAGCGCGATCGATCCGGGCAGGCCCAGCACGGCGAGCTCTTTTGCAATGCCGACCGGCTCGGGAAGCAGAAAGGGGTACAGCAGCGCGTACGCAACCGGGATGGACAGCAGGACTTTGACGGCCTCAAGCAGCAAGCGGGACATGTGGGAACGGTGTGGAATGGATGGCTTGATGATGTTGGATGGCCCGCCCGCTGCGGAAACGCGGCCTGCACCCCAGCGCCGGGCTGAGTCACACCCAGACACCCGTGCGATGTTCGGTCAGGTCGATATGGATCTGCAGGCAAACTGGCCGCGGTCGGATCTGGCCTGCGAACTCAGTGTCGGCCATGCCTTCGCTCCCGAGCGCCCCCAAGGCCGGGCTGCGCCCAGCCCGCCCCCCCGCGGGGGTCAAGGAAACTTGGGGCGGCCCGGCGCATCCGGACCCGTGGTCTGCTCGATGAACGGGTTCAGCTTCACGGTGCCTTGAGCGGTACAAGCTTGACCCTCAGCTCACACCCCACCGCGTTCGCGTAGCGCTTGAGTGTTGCAAGTGAAGGCGCATGCTTGCCTGCAGACTCAAGGCGCGAGACGGCGCTCTTGGTGGTGCCCATGCGCTCGGCCACCGCGTCCTGCGTCAGGCCGGCGCGAGTGCGTGCCTTGAGCATCTGGCTGGCGACTTCGTATTCGAGTTCCAGCGCGTCATACGCCTCGGCAAACCCCTTGCGGGTACGCGCCTTGGCCAGAAACTCCTCGTGCTTGTGTGCGACCGGCTTGTACTTCAATTCAGCCACCTTGCAACTCCTTCAGGCGCTTGCGCGCCAACTTCAGCTCACGATCAGGCGTTTCCTGGGTCTTCTTGATGAACGCGTGGAGCACGACGACGCGCTTGCCGACGACAAAGCAGTAGAACGCACGACCGATACCCGATCGGCCGCGCGGCCTGAGCTCGAACAGGCCATCGCCAAAGGCACGCGAGTGCGGCAACCGCAAGTTGGGGCCATGCTCGGCAAGCAGCTCGACGAGCCGCGCATAGTCGGCCAGAACGTCGACCGGCCAAGACTCAACTTCTGCAAGCACGCGCTCATGAAAGTACTCAATCTCGAACGCCATGCGGGATGTTAGCAAATGCGCTAACCACACTCAACCCATGCCGTCCCTGATGCAGTCTGCGGCACGCGAGCCGCCTGTTGGCATTGGAAGAGCGTTCGGACGTGGACCAGTGATGCCTGCAGGACAGGACCTGACTGCCTGGTCACGGTCAACGGCATCAGCAGACTCACCGCCTCGACACTCGCGGCGAGCGTCGCAGGCCCTCACCGCACGAAACCGTCCACCCGGTCCTCATCCCGGTGCACGATGTGCCGGAACGACAACCGGGGCGCCTGCAGCGCCTGCCGCAGGAAGGCCGGGCGCAGGTCCACCGCCTCGAGCTGGTTCAGATCGAACCAGCGGAACTCCAGCCGCGCGTGACCTTCGACGCCCCAGTGCGCGCGCTGCTGGTCCAGCAGGGCGGATGCCGGCGGCAGCTCGGCGCTGAAGTACAGGCCGATCTCGTGGTTCGGCGTGCCGGCGTGGGTGAAAAAACTCTCGACCAGAAAAAGCAGCTCGCCGCAGGCCACGGGCTCGGCGAGTTCTTCGTGCATCTCGCGCTGCAGTGTGGTGCGGGCGTCTTCGCCGACCTCGACGCGGCCGCCGGGCAGTGCCCAGTACGCGTCACCCTCGAGCCGGTGCAGCAGCACGGCGCCCTCGTGGCACACCACGGCCGCAGCGCGCACCTGGAAGCGCTGGCCACCCAGGTGCACCGACACCATCGCCGGCGCGGCCCCGGCCGTCACTTCCAGACCTTGCCGCACAGGCCGCGGTAGACATAGGGCTGCGTGGGTGAGGTGGGTGGGGTGTCCCCCGGCTCCACTGACACGGCCAGCTCGGCAGCCGGGAAAAACGCCTGTTCCGCCGGCTCTGACAACTGCAGGCGTGCGATGCGGCCGGCGGTCAGCGCGGGCAGCGCACCCAGCGGGCTGGCCACACCGGCCTTGTCGATGCGCCACAGGTGAAGACGGTGGCCCTCGGGCACGGCCACGGCGGTCACGACCTTCAGGTCCACCACCGTGCCGCGCCGCAGGCTGGACACGATCAGGCCCGGCTGGCCCTGGGCCGTGGCCAGCACGCCGACATAACTTTCGGGCAGCTGCATGTCGGACTCGGTGGCCGCAGGCGCATGCAGCATCTGCCAGGCCAGCGGCAGGCTCAGGCCCGCGACCAGGCCCATGGCCAGCGCACCGGCCGGGATGGGCGCCAGCCAGCGCTGCCACCAGCGTTGCGGTGCCGGCGGGGCTGCGCCCTTCAGGCCCAGCGAGGCGGACAAGCGCTCCCACGATGCTGCCGGCAGAGGTTGCGGCGGCAGTGACAAGGCCACGGGCGCAGCCTGCTCGGCCCAGTAGGTGACGGCCTGCGCCACCTCGGCGCGCTGCGCCATCACCTGTTCGAAGCGGCGCCTGGCGCGCCGGCCCATGCTGCCCATCACGTAGCTGGCCGCGAGCGCCTCGACGGTGCGGGGATGCCGGTACCAGTTCATGCCTGTCCTTCCATGCACAGCCGCAGGCTGCTGAGGCTGCGACGGATCCAGGCCTTCACGGTGCCCAGCGGGCGCTGCAGGCGCTCGGCAATCTCGATGTGGGTGAGCCCCTCGAAGTAGCCCAGCAGCACCGCCTGCCGGGGCTGTTCGTCCAGGCCCTTCAGGCAGTGCTGCATCGCGTGATCGCCCTCGATCTCCAGCAACTGGGTCAAGGGTGACCCGGTCTCGTCGGCGACGTCGTGCTGATGCACTTCACCGTCGTTGTCCTGCCAGGCCAGCGGCACGGTGGGCTGACGCCGGCGCACCGCGTCGATGGCGCGGTGGCGTGTCACCACACACAGCCAGGCCAGCGTCAGGGACTGGCCCGCGGTGCGTGCACCGCTTTGCTTCCACAGGGTGACGAGCACGTCCTGCACCACGTCTTCGGCCTGGGCGCGGTCCTGCGTGACGCGCAATGCAATGGCCAGCAGACGGGTGCCGACCAGGTCATGCAGGGCGCGGAAGGCGCCCTCGTCACGCAGCGCGATGCGGGCCAGCAACCCGGCGGTCTGTTGGGCAATGTCCATGGCAGGCATTCTGCAACAGCAAGATCGCCGCCGAGGTGACACCGCCTTGCGGGCATGCCGGCATGCCGCTGGCGCGGGCGCTCAGTAGGTGGACGTGTAGGGCGAGGCGGTGGCCGCCGCGGGGGTCGACGCGGTCGCTGCCGGGCGGATCACATGCCACACGCCGCCACTGCCGTCGCCGTGCTTGTCACCGGGGCGGGCGTCACCGGCAAAGTAGTACAGCGGCTTGCCCTTCCAGGCCCATTGCTGGCGCTGGCCCTGCTCGAAGCGCTTGGCTGAGCTGTGCACCGTGGCGCCGGGCTCGGCGTCGGCCACATAGGCCGGCCAGGCCTGCAGGCAGGCGGCCTCGCAGCGGCTCTTGAGGGTTTCGTCGCGGTCGAAGATGTAGAGGGTGCGGCCGGCGGGATCGGTCACGATGCCGTCACGCACCACCGGTTGTGCGTGCACGCTGGTGACGGCAGCAGTTGCCAGCAGGGTGGCGAACAGGGCTTGGAGTTGGCGGGTCATGATGGTGTCCTTTGCGTCTGTGATGTGAGCGGTGGGGATCGGGCGGTTGCCTGATCTGTTCAATGAACGGTGGCGGGTTGCGCCTGGATGCAGCGGGTTGAAAAAAAAAGTTCTGGCCGGGGTGTGGGCCGTCGCGCTCAGCGCCGGACGATCCGGTCGAGCACGCGGGTGGCAGCCGGGTTGCGGTCTGCGCCGGGCATGAACAGCTCGAGCCGGTTTTCGCGGACCTGCTTGAACTGATGCAGCAGCTCGGCCTGCATCCGGTGCTTGGCCCTGACCCGCTTGTCGTTGAGTGGGTCGCTGTAGCGCATCTTCAGGTCAGGAAACCGGAAGATCGCCGCGCCCAGCGTCAGCAGGTCGCCCGGGCGAAAGTTCTCAAGCGTGATGAACGGGTTGCGGCTGGTGTGAATGTCGTTCATGCCTTCCCACTCGATCGCCTTGATCCGGCCGCCGCGGTAGTAGTTGCCGATGTGGTACCGGAGGTGGAAGGCCACCTCCTCGCGCCCGACGTTGTAGGGCAGCATGTGGTGCTGCGTGATGTGCCCGTACTCGTTGCCGCGACGGAAGTAGACCGTCGGGAAGTACGCCAGATCACCGGTGTAGCCGATGATGTTCCTCATGTTGTAGAGGTCGTTGCGATAAGCCATGTTCGAGTTCCCTGTGTGGACGTGACGGCGTCTGGCGCAGCGGCTCGCACACACTGGCGAGTGCCGCGCCGGGCCGGGTCGGTTGACCCGGTGCACACATGGAACGCAAGGAACGGCGGCCTGGATGCAGGCGACTCGAAAATTCCTTCGCTTCGTCGCTCAGGCCATTGGCGGCCAGGCGAGGCTGAACCGCGTCGTCACGCCGACGTTTCGAACTGCCGCGGCGACACATGCAGCTCGGTGGCCTCTTTCAGATGCGCCAGCACATGGTCGACCACCACGCGCACGCGCGGCGCCAGGTGCTCGCGGTGGGGGTAGTGCAGCACGATCTCGCGTTCGCCCGGGTGGTGCTGGCCGCCCAGCAGCAGGCGCAGTCGGCCACGCTTCAGGGCCTCGACCACATGGGGCAGGCCGGTCTGCACGATGCCGGCACCGGCCAGGGCGAGGTCGACCACGGCCTCGGGGTCGCTGACGCTCAGGCGCGAGCCTGGGGCAAAGGCCACGCGTTCGCCACGTTCCTTGAAGTACCAGGGCACGACGGCGCCGCCGTCCAGGCGCACGCCGATGCATTCGTGTCCGGCCAGGTCGCGCCAGCGCTCGGGCAGGCCGGCGCGGCGCAGGTAGGCGGGGCTGGCCACCAGCACCACCGGCAGCGCACACACCCGGCGTGCGATCAGGCTGCTGTCTTCGATCACGCTGCCGCGTATGGCGATGTCGATGCCTTCGGCGACCAGGTCCACCGGGCGGTTGTCGAGCGACAGCTCGATGCTGAGCTGCGGATGCCGCGCCAGCAGCGCCGGCAGGCAGGGCTGCACCCAGCGCCGGCCGAACGAGGCCCCGGCCGACAGCCGCACGCGGCCGGCCGCTTCACCCGCCTGACGGCTGGCTTCGGCCATGGCGTCAGTGAGTTCGCGCACTGCGGCGTCGGCACGGCTGCGAAAACGCTCGCCTTCGGGCGTGAGCACGAGCCGCCGTGTCGAACGGTTGAACAGACGCACGCCGAGGTCGGCCTCCAGCCGCATCACGCTCTTGCTGACGGCCGCGGGCGACAGGTCGAGATGGCGGGCGGCCGCCGACAGGCTGCCCAGGCGGGCGGCCTCCAGGAAGGCATGCAGGTGGGCCAGGTGGTTCATCGTCGGCATGTGGTTCAACCATTTGGAACAGATGATTCAACGCATTGTGCCTTTCGGTTGAACGTGTGCCTTCCTACAGTTCAGCCATCGATTCCCGCAAACCCGCATCCACCCACTCACCGGAGCACACCATGGCACAACGCATCCTGATCACCGGCGCCAGCGGCACCATCGGCAGCGCACTGAACGACGAGCTGCGCTCGCGCGGTGCCGACGTCACGCTGATGCGCTCACGTCCCGTCAGCAACGACGGCCCCCGCCAGGTGGTCGCCGACTTCAACGACCCGGCCTCGCTGCGCGCGGCCTTCGAAGGACACGACACGGTGTTCCTGCTGTTTTCGCTCAACCCGGACATGCTGGCGCAGGCCCACAACGCGGTGCAGGCCGCGCGCGCGGCCGGCGTGCGGCACCTGGTGCGCTCGTCGGGCGCCGGGGCCGACACCACCAGCCCCTACGCGCTGGCCCGGGAGCAGGGGCGCATCGACGCCGCCGTGCAGTCCGCCGGCCTGGCCTGGACGCTGCTGCGGCCGAACTTCTTCATGCAGAACCACCTGAACTTCAACCGCGACGCGATCCGCGGCGGCACCTGGCATGCGGCCCACGGCCAGGGCGCCACCTCGGTCATCGACGTGCAGGACATCGCCCGCGTGGCCGCCACCGTGCTGCTGGACCCGGCCGCCCATGCCGGCCAGACCTACACCCTGACCGGCCCCGAAGCGCTGACCGACGCACAGCAGATGGCGGTGATCGCCGAGGCCATCGGCCGGCCGGTGCAGCATGTGGACGTGCCCGACGAGGCTGCACGTGCCGCGATGGCATCGATGGGTCTGCCCGCCGTGGTGATCGACTGGCTGGACAGCCTGAACCAGGTCGTGCGGGCCGGCCATGCCGGGGGCCTGACCGACACGGTGCAGGCCCTGACCGGCCGCGCGCCGACCCGTTTTGCCGACTTCGTGGCCCGTCACCGTGCGGCCTGGGCCTGAGGCAGGCCACCGCGCGCTGCACTGCACAAAAATACGGCAAAACGTTGCAAACCCAGTCAGGATGCGGGCTGCAAGGCCCCGTCCAGCGGATATCCACAGGCTTTTCCAGCCCGGATGTGGGTGAAAACTCGGCCGATCGGCCCCACCACCGACGGCCGGTTTTGTCAAGCCGGACGCCCGGGCTGACTCACTGGCGGCCCAAGTAGTCGAGCGCCAGGGCGGCCAGGGTCTTCACGCCCACCGGCATGGCGTCTTCGTTGAAGTCGAAGGCCGGCGAGTGGTTGGGCGCTGCGGTGGCCGGTGTCTTGCCGGCGGGCAGCGCGCCCAGGATGTAGAAAAAGCCCGGCACCACCTTCTGGAACTCGGAGAAGTCTTCCGAACCGCTGATCTTGGGGATCAGCAGCACCTTGCCGGCCGCGGCCTGGCGCAACGCAGGCAGCACCGACTCGGTGAGCTGCACATGGTTGGTGGTCACCGGGTAGGCGGTCGGCCCGAAGCTCACTTCGGCCTTGGCGCCGCTGGCCGCGGCGATCGACTGCGCCGTCTGGGTGATGCGCTGCTTGGCTTCGGTGCGCATGCCTTCGTCGAAGGTGCGCAGCGAGCCCAGCATCTGCACGCTGTCGGGCACGATGTTCGAGCGGTTGCCGCCGTTGATGGCGCCGATGGTCAGCACCGCCGGCTCCTGCGTGATGTTGAGCTGGCGGCTGACGATGGTCTGCAGCCCGGTCACGACCTGGGCCGACGTCACGATGGGGTCGACCCCCGCCCAGGGCATCGCGCCGTGGGTCTGCTTGCCGGTGACGGTGATCGTGAGCGAGTCGGACCCGGCCATCATCGGGCCGCTGCGGTAGCCCACCACACCGGTGGGCAGCGCGGGTGAGATGTGCAGGCCGAAGACGGCGTCGACCTTGGGGTTGGCCAGCACGCCCTGCTCGACCATGGCCTTGGCGCCCCAGGAGCCCGCAGCCGTGCCGCCGGTGTCGGGCATGCCCTCCTCGGCCGGCTGGAAGATGAACTTCACCGTGCCCGGCACCTGGGCCTGCATGCCGGCCAGCAACTCGGCCACCCCCATCAGGATGGCGGTGTGGCCGTCATGGCCGCAGGCATGCATCACCGGCGTTTCCTTGCCCATGTGCTGGCCCTTGACCTTGGACGCAAACGGCAGGCCGGTGACCTCGGCCACCGGCAGGGCGTCCATGTCGGCGCGCAGCGCGACCACCTTGCCGGGCAGGCCGCCTTTGAGCACCCCCACCACGCCGTGGCCACCAACGCCGGTGGTGACCTCCAGGCCCAGCCGGCGCAGGTGTTCGGCGACAACCCGGGCGGTGCGCTCTTCCTGGCCCGACAGCTCGGGATGCTGGTGCAGATCACGGCGCCACGCGACCAGGCGCGGCGCCAGCGCCGCGCTGCGCTGGTCGACCGCGGCCATCAGCGTGGTGTCGATGGGGGCGGCCGATGGCGAGGTCGGTGTCTGGGCCTGGGCCAGGCTGGCGCACAGCCAGGCCGCGGCCAGGGACGCGGGCCGGATCAACCGGGAGGAGCGGGGGGCACGAGGGAGGGTCTGCATGGGGGTCTGCATGGCGATTCGAAGGGGGTTGGGTGACGACGCAGGCCATGCTAGGGCTTGCCTCCCGGCAGGTGTCACAGCCAGAATCGCCATTCAACGAGCCGATCTGGCCACACCGTGCCTGCCACTGCCACACCCTTTCATGTCGATCTGCTGCTGCACGAGCGGTTTCTGCTCGGCTCGGCCTTCACGGTGCTCGACATGCTGCGGGCGGCCAACACCATCGACCAGCTGCGCCACGGCGAGGACCGGCCCCCCGCCTTCACCTGGCAGTTGCTGGGGCCCGACGCACGCCCCTGGGCGCCGGGCGACACGATGTGGCGGCTGTATGCCGGCAGTGAGCCTGCCACCCCGGCCACCGCACCGGCCGACCCGGCCCGCCGCGCCTTGCTGGTGCCGCACCTGCACACGCGCAATGTGCCGATGCTGCGCACGATGTCGGCCCGCCTGACCGACTGGGTGGAGCGCATCGCGCGGGCCATCGACACGGGCGAGGTGGTCATGACCCTGGGCAACGGGGTGTGGTGCACGGCCCGCAGCGGCCGCCTGGCGGGCCGCCGGCTGACCCTGCCCTGGATGTACCTGGGTGGCTTCACGAAGGACTTTCCGGACATCCACATCGTGGCCGATGCCCCGCTGGTGCAGGACGGCCGGCTGTGGAGCGCAACCCATGTCGACAGCCTGCCCGAGATGGTGCTGCGCCTGATTGCGCTGGGCGCGGGCGACGACCTGGCGCAGTCCTGCCGCAGCGCCTTCTGCTTCGAGCCCGACCGCCAGGCCACCACCGCCCAGGCGGCACGCGCCGACCGCCTGGCCGCCACCCGCGACAGCACCCTGGCGCGTGCGATCGACTGGATGAACGCCCACCTGGAGCGGCCCTATCGCCTGAACGAGGTGGCCGAGGCGGCGGCGGTGAGCCCGCGCACCCTGCTGCGGCACTTCGAGCAGGTGCTGGGCCACACGCCGCTGGACCACCTGCACCTGCTGCGCTGCCGCCGTGCCCGTGTGCTGCTGGAGATCACGCTGGACAGCATCCCGGCCGTCGCGGAGGCCTGCGGCTATGCCGACCCGGCCGCCTTCCGGCGGGTCTTCATGCGCCATGTGGGCGAAACGCCATCACGCTACCGTGAACGTTTTGCGCTGCGTTCGTCACGGGCGCGCTGGCAGGTCGAGGCGCGCCGCGAGGTCTGAGCGCACGGCACACACCCTACACGCTCCTGACAGCGGCTGTCATGAGCCCGTGCCATATTTGCTGATCGATGTCGGCCAGCCCGCCGCCCTGGCGTCCTTGGCACTGACACGCGCCACGCGCAACGACTGCGAAAGCCTCTGCATGCCTGCTGACACCCCGACCCCCGGCCCCAAGGCCACCCGCCGCGAATGGATCGGCCTGGCCGTCATCGCCCTGCCCTGCCTGGTCTATGCGATGGACCTGACCGTGCTGAACCTGGCCGTGCCGGCACTCACCGCCGAGCTCCAACCCACCGGCTCTCAGCTGCTGTGGATCATCGACATCTACGGCTTCCTGGTGGCCGGCTTCCTGATCACGATGGGCACGCTGGGCGACCGCATCGGCCGGCGCCGGCTGCTGATGATCGGTGCGGCCGCCTTCGGGGTGGCCTCCACGCTCGCGGCGTTTGCGGACTCGGCCGGGATGCTGGTGCTGATGCGGGCGCTGCTGGGCGTGGCCGGCGCGACGCTGGCGCCGTCCACGCTGTCCCTGATCCGCAACATGTTCCATGACGAACACGAGCGCCAGTTCGCCATCGGGGTGTGGATCGCCGCGTTTTCGGTGGGCAGCGCGATCGGGCCGGTGGTGGGCGGTGTGCTGCTGCAGTACTTCTGGTGGGGGTCGGTGTTCCTGGTGGCCGTGCCGGTGATGGTGCTGCTGCTGGCGCTGGGCCCCTGGCTGCTGCCGGAGTACCGCGACCCGCAGGCCGGGCGCGTCGACCTGGCCAGCGTGGCGCTGTCGCTCACGGCCGTGCTGACCACCATCTATGGCCTCAAGCAGGTGGCCGAACACGGCCTGGCCTGGGGCTCGGCCCTGTGTGTGGCCGCCGGCCTGGGCATCGGCTGGGTCTTCGTGCGGCGCCAGGGCCGGCTCGACTACCCGCTGCTGGACACCCGGCTGTTCCGCCGCCCGGCGTTCAGCGCCACGATCGCGGCCTATGCGCTGTCGTGCCTGGCCATGTTCGGTGTGTACATCTTCATCACCCAGTACCTGCAGGGTGTGCTGGGCCTGTCGCCGCTGCACGCCGGGCTGGCCACCGTGCCGTGGGCGCTGATGTTCGTGGTGGGCTCGCTGCTGGCGCCGCGCCTGGCGCGACGCGTGTCGGCGGTGAGCATCCTGGTCTGGGGCCAGGTGGTGTCGGCCGTGGGCTTCGGCATCATCGCGCTGACCGGCGGGCCGCACGCGCTGCCGCTGCTGATCCTGGGCACGCTGGTGATGAGCCTGGGCATGGCGCCGGTGTTCACGATCGGCAATGAACTGATCATCACCTCGGCCCCGCCGGAGCGGGCCGGTGCGGCCTCGGCGCTGTCCGAGACCAGCTCGGAGTTCAGCGGCGCCCTGGGCATCGCGGTGTTCGGCAGCCTGGGCACGGTGCTGTACCGCGCCACCCTGCAGCCCGACCTCCCGCCCGAGCTGCCGGCCGACACCGCCACGGCCACGCTGGCGACCATCGGCGCGGCCGTGGCCACCGCCGAGTCGATCGGTGGTGCGGCCGGCCAGGCCCTGCTGGACAACGCGCGCGCGGCCTTCACCGACGCGCTGCGCATGGTGGCCCTGCTGGGCGGGCTGATCGTGCTGGCCGCCAGCATGGTGTCGGCGCGCATCCTGCGCCGGGGCATGGAGGCGCGGGTCGAGGCGACGTCCGGAACTTGAACCGGGCAGCACGGTCAGACCGGCAGTTCAACTCTGTTCGGGACACACCCAGATGAAAATCGCCCTGTGGGTCATCACCGCCCTGATTGCCCTGGTCTGGACCCTGCTGGCCGGCTCGGCCGCCTGGATGGCCGGCTGGGCCGTCGAGCACCTCGACGAAGCCATGAAGGGCCTGCAGTCGGCCTCCAGCCTGCCCTGGCCCGCCTGGATCACGCTGTGGATCGACCCGGCCTGGCTCGACGGCATCCGCCAGGCGGTGACGGTCTCGATCGCGGCGCTGACCGAATCGCTGCCGTGGATCACGCCGGTGCTGGGGTGGATCCCGGCCGCGATCTGGGTGGTCTGGGGCCTGGGCAGCCTGGTGCTGCTGGGGGTGGCCGGTGCGGTGCACCTGGGCCTGTCGGCCTGGCAACGCCGCCAGCACCCCAGCCTGCCGGGTGGCCTGAGCGGCGCTGCCTGAACCTCGGCGCGGTGAGTGCGCAGGCCCTGTGGCCGTCATGCGCAGCCGCACCGCGCCTTCAGCTCAGTTCAAGGGCTTGATCCCCTGGCAGTCGGCGCCCACCCACCGCGCCGACTGCTGCACATCCATGGTCACGGGCTTGCCCTCGTGGCGGGATTGCAGCTTCATCTGCGATTTGTAACCCTCGGGCGTCAGGTCCCACAGCCGGCCCTCGCCGCTGCTCGGGCCGTCGTCGCCCTTGCAGGTGAAGCTGAACTTCGCCTCGCTCGACGACACCGGCGTGACCTTGTGCTGGCAGTTGTCCTTGGGGTCGGGCTGGGCGAAGTCCTGGCGGGCGGCCATGGCGGGCGACACGCAGATGCGCATCACGCCGGGCTGGCCGCCCACACCCACGCCCTGCTTGCGCATCATCTCCTCCATCTGCTTGCGCTGGGCCGGCGGCATGCTGGCCATGGCCGCTTCCATCTGCTTCTGGGCGTCGGCCATCGGGCCGCCCTGGTGGGTGGTCTTGAGCTCCCACAGGCCTGGCTTGCGGGCCGTCAGGGTCTGAGCCGCCACAGCGCCACTCAGCGCCAGGCCGCAGCTCAGGAAAAGGAGCGACTGCAGCGGGCGCAGCCTGGTATTCATGCGGGAATTCATACAACGGACCTCCGGCACAGGTGGCAAGCGCCACGAATTTCACGTCCCGCCTGACTGTACGCGGTCGGGTGGCTCAAGTCTGCCGCAGCGGCGACGAAATGGCTCGTGAAGTCTTCCAATAACCCAGACAGGGAGTTCCCGTTCCATGAACAAGTTTGCAGACCTGCGCATCGGCGTCAGGCTGGGCATGGCTTTTGCCGTGGTCCTGGCCGTGATGCTGGCCATCGTGGCTGCAGCCCGCCTCGGGCTCGACGCCATCCGGGACGACATCGACCTCGTCACCAAGGACCGTTACGCGAAGATCAAGCTGGTGACGGACATCAATGACGGCCTGAACCAGCAGGCGCGGCAGGCGCGCAACCTGCTGCTGCTCGACCTGCCCGAAGAAAGCATGCAGGAGCTGACGCAGATCGCCGCCTCGCGCACGGCGGTGGGCGAGCGCTACCGCCAGCTCGAGACCAGCATCACCAGCGACGAGGGCCGTGCCCTGCTGAGCGCCACGCTGACCCAGCGCACGGCCTACACCGCCGCGCTGGACGCCTTCGAGGCCAGGGTGCGCGCCGCCGACATGGCCGCCGCCAAGGACCTGCTGCTCGACGAGCTGCGCCCGCGCCAGCTCGACTACATGAAGTCACTGGCCGCACTCAGCGCACTGCAGGAGCGGCTGATGGACGAATCCAGCGCACAGGCGAGCGCCCGGGTCGAGCAGATCTCGATGCTGATGTTCGTTGCAGCAGCGGTCGGCGCCCTGCTGGCGGCAGCGGCCGGCGTGCTGGTGACCCGTTCGATCACCCGGCCCATCGGCGGGGTCGTGGGCAGCCTGCAGGCGGTGGCCCAGGGCGACCTCACCGTCCAGGCCGTGGTGAACCGCGGCGACGAGATCGGGGTGCTGCAACGCGCGCTCGCCGGCACGCTGGACTCGCTGCGCCGTGTGGTGAGTGAGGTGCGCACCGGCGCCGATTCGGTCACGACCGCGTCCAGCCAGATCGCCGCCGGCAACCAGGACCTGTCCAGCCGCACCGAGCAGCAGGCCTCCAGCCTGCAGGAAACCGCCAGCTCGATGGAGCAGCTCACCAGCACCGTGCGGCAAGGGGCCGACAACGCGCAGCAGGCCAGCCAGCTGGCGATTTCGGCCAGCGAAGCCGCCAGCCGCGGCGGTGAGACCGTGGGGCGGGTGGTCGGCACGATGGACGAGATCTCGGCCAGCAGCCGCAAGATCGCCGACATCATCGGCGTGATCGACGGCATTGCCTTCCAGACCAACATCCTGGCGCTCAATGCCGCCGTCGAGGCTGCCCGCGCCGGTGAACAGGGCCGCGGTTTTGCGGTGGTGGCCGGTGAAGTGCGCACGCTGGCCCAGCGCAGCGCCGGTGCCGCCCGCGAGATCAAGGCGCTGATCGGCACCAGTGTCGACCGCGTCGAGGCCGGCACCCGTCAGGTAGCCGATGCCGGCCAGGCCATGCAGGACATCGTGCAGCAGGTGCGCAAGGTGGCCGACCTGATCGGTGAGATCGCCAGCTCGATGAACGAGCAGAGCGCCGGCATCGGCCAGGTCAACCAGGCCGTGTCGCAGATGGACCAGGTGACGCAGCAGAACGCCGCGCTGGTGGAAGAAAGCGCCGCGGCCGCCGGCAGCCTGGAGCAGCAGGCCCGCAAGCTCGCCGCCGCGGTGGCCGTGTTCCGCCTGTCGGCCCAGGCCGACGCCACCGCTCCGGCCCCGCAGGCATCGCGCCCCGCCGCGGCGCGGGCCACCACCACCACCACCACCACCACCCCGCGGCCCGCCGCCAAGGCCGTGCCATCCACCCCGGCAACCAGCCCGCGTGCCGCCGCCCCGGCACCGACGGCTCCGGCACCCGCCCCGGCCCGCCGCGAGGCCGTCGCCGCCGGCGCAGACGACGACTGGGAAACCTTCTGACCCACCGCCCGGCCCATGCCGGGTACAACCGCGGGCCAAAGCGTGAGACAAGTCGCGCTTGCGGGCGCCGGGCTCCCCCTTCCGGGGGTTGACCGGGCGCGGACTTGCCTCTGCAATCGGTGGGTTCATGCCCACTGCACCGTCGAGGAGTACCGCAATCCCATGGCTGTCCTGATTCCAGCGCGCGGCAGCTGCGCCTCGCGCATGACGCCCGGCGAACGCCGTCTTGCCGAGCGCCTGGAAGACAAGCTAGATGCCGACTACCTGCTCTGGTACGACGTGCCGGTCGGCCCGCGCCAGGTCCACCCCGACTTCATCGTGCTGCACCCCAGCCGCGGCCTGCTGATCCTGGAAGTGAAGGACTGGCGGCTCGATACGATCCGCCAGGCTGACCGCGACACCTGGCTGATCGCACCGGGCGGCGAACTCAAATCGGTGGCCAGCCCCTTTGCCCAGGCGCGGCACCATGCGCATGAGGTGATCGACGCCCTGTCACGCGACCGCCAGCTTGTCCACGCAGACGGACCCTACCGCGGCAAGCCCGCATTTCCCTGGACCTACGGCGTGGTGTTCACCCACATCACGCGTCGGCAGTTCCAGGCTGCCGAGCTGCACCGGGCCATCGAAGCCCACCGCGTGATCTGCGCTGACGAAATGACGGACAGCGTCGAGCCGGAGTCCTTCCAGAGCAGGCTCTGGGAGATGTTCCCGTACCTCATGGGCCGCCCGCTGAGCCTGCCTCAGATCGACCGCGTGCGGTGGATCCTGTTCCCCCAGGTGCGCATCCCCGAGCAGGCCGGGCTGTTCGACGAGCACCCGGCCGAAGCCGAGGTCCCCGACATCGTGCGTGTGATGGACCTGCAACAGGAGCAGCTTGCACGCAGCCTGGGCGATGGCCATCGTGTCGTGCATGGTGTGGCCGGCTCGGGCAAGACCATGATCCTGGGCTATCGCGCCGAGCTGCTCGCGCGCACGCACGCCGACGGCAAGCCCATCCTCGTGCTCTGCTACAACGAGCCGCTGGCCGTGCGCCTGGCGGCCACGATGAAGGCCAGGGGCCTGAGCGAACGTGTCGTGGTGGTGCACTTTCACAAGTGGTGTCGCGACCAGCTGGTGGCGTATGGCCAGACGCTGCCCGCGCCGAACCTGCCGGTGGAGACGAAGATGGCCGACATGGTCGACCGCGTGATACGCGGCGTCGAGCGCGGGCACATCCCCACCGGCCAGTACCACGCCGTCATGATCGACGAAGGGCACGACTTTGCCCCCGAATGGTTCAAGCTGGTGGTGCAGATGGTCGACCCAGCGACTCAGAGCCTGCTGGTGCTGTATGACGATGCGCAGAGCATCTATGCCCGGCAGCGGGCCGGCCGGCGCTTCAGCTTCAAGAGCGTGGGCATCCAGGCGCAGGGCCGCACCGCCATCCTGAAGGTCAACTATCGCAACACGCGCCAGATCCTGCAGACCGCCAGTGCAGCGGCTGCCGAGTTGCTCGCGCCCGAATCGCCACCGGTGACACCACCCGACGTTGATGACGACCATGTTCCGCATGTCCAGCCCGTGAGTTGCGGTCGCGACGGGCCTGCGCCACTGGTCATCGACCTGCCCACGCTGGCGCAACGTGCGGAGCGCCTGGTCGACTGGCTGGCCAGCTCGCACGAGTCAGGGCAGGCCTGGGGCGACATGGCTGTGCTGTGCCGCGACTGGCGTGCACTCGACGCCTGCGAGACCGCCCTGCGCCGACGCAGCCTGCCCCATGCCGTGCGACGCAAGACAGGGCAGTACCAACCGCTGTCCGACCGCATTCACGTCATGACCATGCATGCCAGCAAGGGCCTGGAGTTCCCCGTGGTGGCCCTGCTGGGCGACCGGCGCATGGGGGAGACACTGACACCCGAAGATGTGCGTGAAGAGGGCCGACTCGTCTACGTGGCCGCCACCCGCGCCACCCATCAGTTGGCCCTCGCCCTGGGCGCTGGTGCCGGATGAGTCGCATCAGGCGCCGCAGCGGCCGGCCACTCCCGCGCGGCGAGGCTGTTGCCGCCCGACTCATCCTGGTCGGAGGCCTGATGGCCAGTGCGCCGTGGTTCCTGGACTTCGGTTTTCTTCTGCCCGCCCTGGACATCCTGGCCCCGGTCGGCTGGCTGATGATCGTGGCCGGCCTGGTGGCCGCCTGGCGGGCGCGCCGGGAGGCTCGCTCGGCGAGGGACGCGCCGCCGCCGATGTAGCGCCTGCACGCGCCGGCCTTTCGGCTCAGGCCGGTTTGCGCGCCACGATGAACACCCGGATGTCCTGACGCTTCGA
>CAMLSD010000042.1 GCA_946482595.1 uncultured Comamonadaceae bacterium | reverse complement strand
ACATCAAGCCTGCCCACACCAACGACTTCACGATCCGCCGCGAGGCCGTGGTCGCACCGCTGGAGCGGGTGATCGACGGGCGCCCCGGCCTGGCCATCGACCCGCGATGCAAGGTGCTGCGCAAGGGCATGGCCGGCGCCTACCACCTGAAGCGGGTCCAGGTGGTCGGCCAGGAGCGGTTCCAGGACATGCCCGACAAGGGCGTTTATTCCCACGTGTGCGAAGCTCTGCAGTACGATGTGCTGGGGATGGGGGAGGGCAAGGCCCTGGTGAAGCGCCCGAGCAACCCGAACCGGTCCCGTTCGCAGTTCGCCCAAACCGACTAGGCCACCGCCATGCTCAAATCCATGTTCAAGATGCCCAAGGCTCCGAAGCCGCAGCAGCTGCCGGAGGCCCAGCCGACCCCGACCATCGATCAGGCCGCCCAGCGTGCCGAGGACGAAATGCGCCTGCGTCGGCGCAAGGGCCGCTCCCAGTACATGCTGACCCGGACGCAGAGCATCGGCTCTCCGAACGTCGGCCAGAAGACGCTCACCGGCTCATGAAGACGCCCATCTTCCATGCGCCGGCCTATCCGTACACGGACCGTGAGAAGTTATTCAACGGCTGGCCGCCGTACACCTTCCATCCGCTGTGGGTCGCCATGGCTCAGGTGCTGTACCGGTGAACGTCACCTGCCGCTGCGGCACCGTGTTGGGCGAGTACGCCGGCCCGGTGGTCCCTGGCGCGCTGATCAGGCCTGAGCTATTCACCTTCCCCGGTGGCCGCCGGCCCAGCCGTGGCGAGCAAGTCACCGTCGAGTGTCCGGACTGCCACACCTACGTCAACATCGTGCATCAGCTGATGGCGGAGCTACCCCATGACCAGTGACGTTGCTGCCGCCGTGCTGCGCGATCAGGCCGCTTTCGAGTCGGCCCGATCACAGTTCGACATCACCAACCAGCGGATCGCCGAGCTGATCTGGCCGTCGTCGTCCCTGTTC
Organism: uncultured Comamonadaceae bacterium; assembly: GCA_946482595.1. Next base: position 39,021 of record CAMLSD010000042.1, on the reverse strand, counting down.
ACCGCGCGCGACATGATCCAGGGCCAGCGCCGTGATCAGATGACCTTCGACGCCACCGGCACCATCGCGTTGGGCCGGTTCTCCGCCGCCAGCGAGTCCATCCTCTGCCCGCGCACCCAGCAGTGGCACGGGATCGAGGCGCAGGAGGATGAGCTGAACAAGGTGCAGGCGGTCAAGCGTTACTGTGAGGCGCTGACCCGCTGCCTGTTCCGCGCCCGCTACGCGCCGCGCGCCGGCTTCACCTACGCCAACCCGGTTCACCTGATGAGCCTGGGCGCCTTCGGCAACGGCTGCACCTTCCTTGACGACGACTACCGCTCGCTGCGCTACCAGCAGGTGTTCGTCGGCGACGTGTGGGTCGGCCTGGACGCCGCCGGCCGGGTTGATCGCGTGCACCGCCGGTTGCAGTTGAACGCCCGCCAGAGCGTGGAGAAGTTCGGCGACCGCTGCCCGGAGACGGTGCGCAGGATCGCCGCGAAGAACCCCGAATCGACGTTTGAGTACCTGCACTGCGTCAAGCCGCGCAACGATTACGACCCGAACCGGCAGGACTTCCGCGGCATGAGTTGGGCCAGCTACTACGTCCTGCGCAGCGAGCAATCGCTGGTGGAGGAAGGTGGCTACCGAACCATGCCGTATATCTTCAGCCGCTTCGGCACCGCGCCCGGCGAAACCTACGGCCGCGGCCCGGCATCGATGGTGCTGCCAACCCTGAATACGGTCAACGAGCAGGCCAAGACCCTGCTGCGCGCCGGCCAGAAGGCGGTCGATCCGCCACTGATGACGGTGGACGACGACGCCCTGGACGGCTTCAACCTGCGCTCGGCCGCGCTCAATCGCGGTTGGCTTGGCGACGACGGCACCCCCAAGGTGCAACCGCTCCAGACCGGCGCCAACCTACCCTTGGGCATGGAGTTCGTGCAGGACTCGCGCCACGTCATCAACGACGCGTTCTTCGTCACCCTGTTCCAGATTCTGATCCAGGACCACCAGATCACCGCCACCGAAGCGTTGCTGAAGGCCCAGGAGAAGGGTGAGCTGCTCGGCCCGTCGGTCGGCCGCCAGCAGTCGGAGATGATGGACCCGCAGATTTCCCGTGAACTGGACCTGCTGTCGCGCGTGCCGCGGCTGCTGCCGGAGATGCCGCCCGAGCTGGCCGAGGCCGGCGGGCTGGTGAAGGTCGCCTACACCTCTCCGCTCGATCGCCTGCAGCGGGCCGGCGAAGGCGTGGCCATGCTGCGCCACGTCGAGGCCATGACCCCGGTGGCCCAGTTCAAGCCCGAAGTGCTGAACGGCGTCAACTGGCCGAAATGGGGCCGGCGCCTGGCCGAAATCCAGGGCGTGCCCGAGGACGTGATGAGCGACGAGGATGCCGAGGCCGCGCAGAACGAGGCCGACGCCGAGGCCGCGCAGATGGCGCAGCTCGCCCAGGCCGCGCCGCTGGCCGGCAAGGCCGCCAAGGACATCGCCGAAGCCCAGCAGATTGCCGGCGCGCAGCCAGTGGCAGGTCTGCTGTGAGATTCGACGCCCTCTCCGACCGCGCGCGCCGCTTCCTCAACAAGCGGCTGAACTACCGCGAGTGTTTCCTCGACGCCGAGGGGCAGCTCACGGCCGCCGGGGCCGCGGTGATGCGCGACCTGGCCCGCAAGTCGTCGATCTACCTGGAGCGCGACCACAAGGACCGGGGCGGCGCAATCGACCCGCTGGCCATGGCCCGCGCCGAGGGTCGGCGCGACATGTACCGATTCATCCAGGCCCGGTTGGAATTGCCCGACCGAGCGGTGCTGGAAGCGATGGAGGATGACCAGTGAGTGTTGTCCGCCTCATGGACCGCGTGGATGGCATCACCCCGGACAACGAAGCCGACCTGTGGGACTGGTTGGCCAAATGGGTGGAAGAACTGCGCACTCCGGGCAAGTACCAAGACATCCGCTCCCTGTCGCTGGTGATCGAGGCGGCGGACGGCAACGTGGTGCAGCTGTCGCAGTCGGTTAAGAAAACGGACGGGATGCGCCTGGTTGGCCTGTTCACCGTGGCCGCGCACCGCGTCGCCCATGGCGGCGGCCAGATCGAGGAGCTGAAACGATGAATCGCTTGCAACAGGGGGTCGCCTTCATCGCCGCGCACCGCGGCATGACCCGCGACCAGTTCGTGCAAAAGGCGCACGCCAACGTGTTCGACGCGCTGGAGGCCAAGGGCTACATCGCCCGCGACGGCGAGCGTTACCACCCCACCGAAGCCGGAACCCGCTTCCTGGCCGACCGACAAGGAAAACTCCAATGAACCGCGAGCAGGAGCTGGCCGAGCTGTCGGCCAAGATCGTTGAACTGCGCAATCACCTCACCTCCAGCGCCTTCACCGCACTGGACGAGGACCGTATCGAACAGCAACTGTTGGCGATGGAGACGTACGCCAATCTGCTGCGCGCGCGCATCGAAGTGATGAGCCAAGAGTAACCACCCGCGCCAATCCGGCGCACCACCACGAGGCAGCACACCATGAGCGACACCAACGGGTCCGGCAACGGGCAACCCGGCGCAGACGGCGCCGGCACGGGAACCGGCGAGGGTGCGAACAACACGCCCTGGACGGCAGCGATCACCGATCCCGACATCAAGGGCTTCGCCGAGCTGAAGAACTGGAAGGGCCCGGAGGACGCGATCAAGTCCTACCGCGAGCTGGAGAGGTTCCAGGGTCTGCCGCCGGAGCGGCTGGCGAAAGTTCCCGACAAGGATGACGTTGAGGGCTGGAAGGCGTTCAACCAGCGGTTCGGCTGGGCGCCGCCGGAAACCCCAGACGCCTACGCGCTGGAGGTGCCGGAAGGCTTCGACGGCGACTTCGCCAAGGCCATGTCGGCCGAGTTCCACAAGCTGGGCGTGCCGCCCGATCTGGCCCGCAACATCGCCAAGTCGGCCAATGCCTTCACCCTGGAGAAGATGCAGCAGGCCGAACAAGCCTTGCAGCTGGAGCATGAGCAGGACGGCGCCAAGTTGAAAGCCGAGTGGGGCGCCAATTTCGATCGGCTCACCCAGCTGGCCGACCGCGCGTCGAACGAGATCGTCACGAAGGGTTGGGTCAACGCCCAGGAAATGGAGCTGGTGCGCGACGCGCTGGGCTCGGCCAAGTTCATGAAGCTGATGGCCAACCTGGGCGGGCAGCAGGGCGAGGCCGCCTTCCACGTCAACGATCAGGCGCAGGGCGGCAGCCTGGGCAACCTGACCCCGGAAGCGGCGCAGGTGCAGCTGAAGCAGTGGGCCAACGACGCCGAGTGGGTGAAGCGCTGGGAGGCCGGCGGGATCAAGGAAAAGCAGGAGTACGCCCGCGCCCGCGAAGTGCTGGCCCTGGCCGCCGCCAATCGCTGAACCGGCACGGCTTGTGGCGCGCGCTGCATCGGACCCCTCCCCTTGTGGCGAGGGGTCTTTTGTTGTAGCGTGACGCGCACGTGAAAGACCCCGACGGCGTTGCGGCCCGAGGGAAGCGGCGGACAAGCCCTCGGGCCCCGCTGACCGCACCAAACGGTGTCCCGATCCGCGCAGGGGGTGCGCGGGCCGAGGTCCGGGTGACCGGGGAACCTCAAGCGAAAGCGTCCATTTCCTTTCCCTTTTGAGGTTTCCGCCATGTCCGTCAATTCTCCCACCTACTACGCCCAGCAGTTCGCCACCGATGTGCAGCTGCTGGCCCAAGCCAAGATGTCGAAGCTCGAGCGCGCCGTCACCGTCAAGTCGGGTCACGTCGGCGAGCAGGCCAGCCCCTGCGATCAGGTCGGCCAGGTCGAAGCGTCCGAGAACACCGAGCGTTTCGCACCGATGCCGCGCACCGATGCCCCGGCCGATCGCCGCTGGGTGCTGCCCCGCAACTGGGACATCAACCAGCTCAAGGACAAGAACGACCTGATCCGGCAGATCACCGACGAGCGCCAGGAGCTGGCCCGCGCCGCGGTCGCCGGCATGAACCGCCGCAAGGACTTGACCATCCTGGACGGCATGTTCAACGCCAACCAGACCGGCAAGAGCGGCACCACCTCCACCAGCTTCCTGGCCGGCAATGTGGTCGGCGTGGGTGTGGGCGGCGCGGCCTCGCGCCTGAATGTGGCCAAGCTGCGCAACGCGCTGCAGCTGATGCTGTCGCACGAGCTGGACGAAGAGGCCGAGGAGTTCTACATCGCGGTCGATTCCAAGGCACACGACGGCCTGCTCGCCGAGACGCAGATCACCAACAAGGACTACAACATGCTTCGCGACGGCACCCCGGTGCTTCGCGACGGCAAGATTGACCGGTTCTTGGGCTTCAACTTCCTCCACACCGAGCGCCTGTTGACCTTCAACGGCACCGACGACGCGGCCGGCACCTCGACCCCGATCCCCGCCTGGGCCAAGTCCGGCGTGTACCTGGGCATCTGGGTGGACACGCAGATGCGGATCGACGAGCGCACCGACCTTCGCGGCATTCCGTGGCAGCTGTACGGCAATGCCACCTTCGGCGCCACGCGCCTGGAGGAAAAGAAGGTTGTTAAAATTTGGTCGCGGCCGTAATGAGCGGCATTACCGCCAAGGATGTCCACTGGCTCGCCGGCTTTCTCGACGGCGAGGGTTACTTTGGAAAGAAGGGGCGCTCAATCGCCATGAGCGTCTCCCAAAAGGACGAGTGGCATATCCGAAAGGTTCAGTCCTTGATTGGCGGTAAGGCTTACCACCGGCCCAACGCATCTGGTGCCTGGTATTGGCGCCTTGACATTGGCGGCCCTCGTGCCGCTGGCGTGATGATGACCATCTACACGCTGATGTCGCCGCGCCGGCAAGAACGTATCCGCGAATGCCTGGAGTTTTGGAAGCGCGACGGGCGAGGAGCCCACAACGCAGTCAAGACCCACTGCAAGCACGGCCACGAGTTTACCCCCGAAAACACGAAGCCGAAGGCGCATCGAAACGGCAAGGTGTATCGGGAATGCCGCACCTGCGCCGATTCCAAGCACATCACCCAAGCCTGATCACCGAGGAACGCCACCATGGCCGTCGTCAACCGCACCTCCACCGCCGTGACCAACGCCACGGCCACCCCGCCCACCACGCTGAACCCGGTCCTCAACGGCTCGCGCCTGCAGGAGAAGATCGGCGTGATCACCCCGGCCGCCGACGACACCCAGGCGTCCATCGGCCGCTTCTGCCGCGTCCCGTCCAATGCCCGCATCTCGCAGCTGCTGATCTCGGCCGCCGACGCCACCACGGCCGGCGCGATCGACATCGGCGTCTACCAGACCGCGGCCAACGGCGGTGCAGTGGTCGACGCCGACCTGTTCGCCTCGGCCTTCGACCTGGCCGGCGGCCCGTACAGCAACGCCGAGGTGACCCACGAGTCGGGCGAGTACACCATCGCCGAGTCCGAAAAGCCGCTGTGGGAAGTGCTGGGCCTGACCAGCGACCCCGGCCGCGAGTACGATATCGCCTACACCATCACGACCACGTTCAACGGCGGCCCCACCTCGATCGGGCTGAAGGTCCGCTACGTGCAGTAATCCCGAGGGCGGCTCCGGCCGCCCGTTTCACCATCTCTCGCAAGGGGAACGGCCATGGCCGATCGCTACTACAACGCCCCGCTGGGTGCCTGCCTGGCCCAGCACGTCGCGGAGGGTTCGTCGGACACGTCCGTGTACGCCGCGTTCCGCGTGACCTACGACGCCACCGGCAACAGCAAGGAAAAGACCCTGCTGGCGCTGGACGCGATCCGCATGGCCATCCTGCAAGACACGTGGGCGCCCGCGTGAACAGCGCCCACGTCGCTCTCATCACGAACGGCAGCGCCACCGGGGACGGTTACTGGCCCGGTGGCGAAGGCGTTCTCATGGCCGCCGGCACCTTCGGCGGCACCTCCGTCACCCTGGAGGCGCTGGGCCCGGACGCCAGCACTTGGCTGCCGGTCAAGGCCATGGACCCGGCCGGCGTGCAGACCACGGTCGCCCTGACCGCGGCCGGCATGATCGGCTTCCGGCTGCCGCCGGGCCGGATTCGCTGCGTGCTGACCGGCGGCGCACCGTCGGCGTTCTACGCCACCGCCGCGCGCGTGCCGGAGTAGGCCCGTGACGGCCGTGTCTGTCGCGCGGTCGGTGGTCCGGGCGGCTGGCGCGGGCGCAGGGACGATCGCGGCCCCGGCCCAGCTCGGGCCGGAGATGATTTCCAACGGCACCTTCGCCTCCGACACGGTCTGGACGAAGGGCAACGGCTGGACGATCGGCTCCGGCGTCGCCACCCATGTCCCGCCCGTCGCAGGGGCGGTGCGCCAGGCCCTGACCATCCTGACCGGCATCCGCTACCGCGTCGTGTTCGACATCACCGCGGTCACCGCCTCGACCATCCGCCCCCGCTTCATCGGCGGCACGCCCGTCGAGGGCACAGAGCGCGGGACGGTTGCGACCCACAGCGAGGACCTGGTCGGCGCGGCCGGCAACACCGATGTGAGCTTCAGCGGGCAAGCCGCCTTTGACGGCTCGATTGACAACTGCTCAATGAAGCGGAGGTTCTGGTAATGGCTTCGCAGACGGAAATCTGCAACCGCGCGCTGGACAAGCTCGGCACGGCCTCGATCACCTCGATCAGCGACAACGTCGAGGCGGCGCGCGCGTTGAACCGGTGCTGGAACCTGATTCGTGACGCCGAGCTGCGCCGCCGCCGCTGGTCGTTCTCGATCAAGCGCGCCAACCTGGCCGCGCACGTCACTGCCCCGCTGTACCAGTACGGCGCCGCCTACCCGCTGCCGGTGGACTGCCTGCGCGTGCTCTCCCTGTTCGGGTACGACATCGGCCCGAACCTGTCGGACTACCTCAGCGGCCAGGGGCAGCCGTACGTGATCGAGGGTCGCAGCATCCTTTACGGCACGCCGGGCGCCGGCAGCTACGCGGCCCTGCCGCTGCGCTACATCGCCAGTATCGAAGACACGACGCAATGGGACAGCGCGTTCACCGATGCCTTCGCCTGCCGCCTGGCCGCCGAGATCGCCGAAAAGATCACCCAGTCCGGCGACAAGCGCAAGCTGGCCTGGCAGGAATACCAGCAGGCCATCGCCGAGGCCAAGCGCGCCAACGCGATTGAGCTGCCGGCGGACTACATCGCCGACGACACGTGGGTCATGGCCCGGGTGCGCTGATGGGCAACCACGTCGCGCCGGCGCAAACCAGCTTCAACGCAGGCGAGCTGTCACCGTACTGGGCCGGCCGGGTGGACATGGCCAAGTACGGCAACGGCTGCTACCGGATGCGCAATTTCAAGCCGGTGCCGGAAGGCCCGGCGGTGCGCCGCGGCGGCTCGCGCTTCGTCAGCGCGACCAAGGACGAGGCGGTGCAATCGTGGACGTTGCCCTTCATCTATTCCGAAGATGACAGCTACGTGTTGGAGATGGGCAACGGCTATATCCGCTTTTACACCAACGGCGGGCAGCTGCTGCTGTCCGGTGCGCCCGCGGCATGGAACAACGCCACCAACTACGTGGCGGGCGATCTCGTCTCGCGCCTGGGCGTGAACTACTACTGCAAGGTTGCGCACATCAACCAGCAGCCGCCCAATGCGACCTACTGGCACCCGCTGACCGGCGATATCTACGAAATCCCCAGCCCGTACCTGACCAGCAACCTGACCGCAGCCGACGGCACGTTCCGGGTGGATTTCGAGCAGACCGGGGACGTCATCTTCTTCGCCCACCCCGGGTTCCCGCCGTACAAGCTGGAGCGCCTTGGGGTCACCAATTGGATTATGGAGCCGGCCGACATCGTCAACGGCCCCTTCGTCGGCACCGACCCGGACGAGACGACCACGGTCTACGCGTCGGCGGCCACCGGTAGCGTGACCCTGACCGCGTCGACCGCCATTTTCGTGGCCGACCTGCTGGAAACCCTGTTCCTGCTGGAGCAGAAGAAAATCGACGGTTACGCGGTGTGGGAGCCGGCGAAGGCGGTGGTGATCGGCGACGAGCGCCGCAGCGATTCCAACGTCTACCGTGCCCTCAATGCGGGCACCACCGGCACCGTCAAGCCCACCCACCGCGAGGGCGCCAAGTACGACGGCGACGGCGCGGTGCAGTGGGAGTACGTGCATTCGGGCTATGGCATCGCTCGCATCACCGCCGTGGCCGGGACCACCGCCACCGCCACGGTGATCGACGAAATTCCCTCGCAGGCGGTCGGTGTGCTGAACGCCTCCACCCGCTGGAGCAAGGCCAGCTGGACGCCCGCGCAGCGGTTCCCGTCGCTGGTCACCATCTTCCGCGAGCGGCTGTGCTTCCTGCGCGGGCAAGAGGTGTGGGGGTCGGTAGCCGGCTCGTTTGAGGACTTCGCCTCGCGCGACGGCGCCGAAACCCTGCCGGATTCCGCGTTCTACATCCAGATCGGCAGCGGCGAAACCAATGCCGGCGTGTGGATGGTCGCCTCCGACGCGCTGCTGGTCGGCACCCGCGGCGCCGAGTTCGCGATCAGTGAGGTGACCATCACCGAGGTATTCGGCCCCGGCAACATCAAGGCCACCCGCACGACCAAGTACGGCGGGCGCCAGGTGCGGCCGGTGCTGATCGGCAACTCCACCCTGTTCGTGCAGCCGTCGGGCAAGCGTGTGCGCGACATGCGCCCCAACCCGGGCGTGTCTGGGGGGTACGAGTGCTTCGACCTGATGGTGCTGTCGTCGCATGTCACGAAGGGCCAGGTCACGCAAATGGCCTTTGCGCTGGAGCCGTCGTCGGTGATGTGGGTGTGCTGCAAGGACGGCTCGCTGCGCGGGCTGACCTATCTGGTCGAGCAGGACGTGTTGGCCTGGCACCCGCACCAGATCGGCGGCAACGGCCTGGTGGAGTCGGTGTGCGTGATCCCGTCGCCAGACGGCACCCATGACCAGCTGTGGTTGCAGGTGCGGCGCACGATCGACGGGTCGACGCACCGCTATATCGAATACCTGGTCCGTGACTGGGACGAGGACACCGACGCCCTGGAGGACGCGGTGTTTTCCGATTCGGCCCTGACCTTCGACGGCGACCTGCCCAGCGCCACCGCCCGCATCCTGGGCGGCGTGACCTGGGCGGCCGGCGAAACCGGCACGGTGGACTTGAATTTCGTCCCGGTGGCGGGCGACGTGGGTGACCGCCTGCGCATCCGCATCGGTTCGGACGAGGCGTTCGTCCAGATCGACAGCGCCACCGACCCGGCCAACTGCACCTTCATCACCGCCATCCCGGCGGGGCTGCAAGGAACCCTGTCCAGCGACGTGGCCTGGGCGCGCGATGTCCTGTCCGGTCTGGACCACCTGGAGGGCGAAGAAGTCACGGTCACCGTCGGTGGCGCCGCGCACCCGCGCGCAACCGTCAACGGCGGGGCGATCACCCTGCAGAACCATGCCGTGAAGGCGCAGGTGGGTCTGCCCGCCGACGCCGAGCTGATCACCATGCGGATCGAGGCCGGCAGCGCCAACGGCACCGCGCAGGGCAAGATCAAGCGTGTGCACCACTGCACCTTCCGCTTGCATCAAAGCCTGGGCGGCGCCGCCGGCCCGGAGGGGCGCACGGACGAGTTCCTGTACCGCAGCGACGGGGACGACATGGACGAGGCGCCGCCGACCCTGACCGGCGATTACGCCATGGTCTACCCGGACGGCTACGGCACCGAGGCGCGCATCCGCATTGCCTGCGATCAGGCCCTGCCGTTCACCCTGGTGTCGATCTATCCGCGATTGGTGGTGGAGGACGCGACATGAAACCCGGCCTGATGATGGACATCCTCGCCCAACAGAATGCCGACCTGCGCAAGCGCACGGGCGCCGGCCAGACCGGTGGCAATCTGCTGCTGGGCGGCCCCGGCCAGGACGACGCGGACGGCGACGGGCGCGGGGTCGGTGGGGCATCCCGCTACCTTCGCAACCCGGAAGCCGACGCCCGTCGCGCCAGCGCCGGCCCCCGGTTCTCCGACACATCCGGGCACAACCGCTACGGCGGCAACAAGTACCCGCGCACCTACACGCGCGATCCGAGGGTGAGGGAATGATGTGCGTCGAACCGCTCACCCTTGACCACGTGCAGCGCCTGGTGCCGCAGCCGGCGCAGGCCGAGGCATCCATGACGGAGCGGTCCGCGCTGGCGATGGCCAATGCCTCGTCCGGACCGGCCTACGCCGCCCTGGTCGGTGACACCGTGGTGTGTGTGGGTGGCTTGATCGCCGACCCCGGCTGGCCCGGGCGCGCGGTTGCGTGGGCCTTGCTCAGCGCCGACTGCGGCGCGCACCTGCGCGAGCTGACCTCGGCGTGCCGGGCCTACCTGGGCTACCAACTCACCAGCGGGGCGTTTCGTCGCATCGAACTCTACGTTGATGCACAATTCACGCAGGGGTGCCGCTGGGCGCGGCTGCTGGGGTTCACGTTGGAGACGCGCGACGAACGCGGCGAGCCGCGGGCCATGCCCGGGTTCCTGCCCAACGGCAATGGGGCGTATCTGTTCGGGAGGGTCGCGTAATGCAGATGGCCGGGGGCATGTTCAATGCCGTGGGGGCACTGATCCAGGGGCGCCAGCAGCGCAACGCGATCGACGTTCAGCGCGACATCGAGCAATTCAACATCAAAGTCGGCGAGCAGAATGCGCGCCTGGCCGGGCAGCAGGCGTCGGCGCGGGAAGAGGACGTGCGCCGTCGGGCGCGGCAAGCGCTGGGCGCGCAGCGCGCGGCCATTGCCCAGTCGGGCACGGGCTTCGCCGGATCGAACTTCGACATCATGCGTCAGTCCACCGCGAATGCGGAACTGGACGCCTTGAACGTGCGCTACGCCGGCACCCTGGAGCGCATGGGCATTCTCAACGACGTGGAAATGCGCCGCTTTAACGACAAGGTGCTGAAGCAGCAGGGCAAGCAAGCCATGCGTCTGCGCTGGTTCAATGCTGCCGCCGGCTTCTTCGGCTCGCCCGGCGTGCAGCAGCAGATCGGCCAGGCCATGGCCAACCGCAACACCGCCCCGAGCATGGGCAGCACCGCCTCCGGCTACGGCTACGGGTTGAGCGGCGGCTACGGCTCGATCGGCGGTGGCGGCTTCGGCTCCGGGTTCGGATCGGTCAACCGCGGCTATGACGGGGGCGCCGGCTGATGGCTTCCCCGCGGATCAAGACCTACGACGAAACCCAGGTCGGCACGCCTGCCGCGCAGGTGTCCGGCGCGCAGGGGCGTGGCTATAACCCCTTTGAAATCGACGTGGCCGGGATGGGCCGCGCGTTCGATGGCATCCTGCAAGAGAAGGAAAAGGCCGAGCTGGACAACGCGCGCGCCGACTTGGTGAAGCAGGAGCCGGAAGCGCAACTGGCCTTCACCAACGAACTGGCCCGCCTGCAGCGCGAGTGGACGCCGGGGCAGAAGCCGCTGGCCGAGCAAATGTCCACCTTCGTCGCCAGCTACACCGACGAGCTGGAAAAGAACATCACCAACCCACAGGCCAAGCGCCTGGCCCAAGAGCGCGGCAGCCAGCTGCGGTTGCAGTATTCCCTGGCCGCCGCCCAGCACGAGAACGTGCGTCAGCTTGAATACCGGGTCAACGGCTACAAGGACACCTACCGCAAGGTGGCGAACCTGGCCGCCACCGACCCGCTGCAGCTGGGGCCGCAGCTGGCCACGCTCAACGCCGCGGTGATGGCCGACAGCCAGATGCCCGAGGCCGACAAGGCGGCGTTCGTGCGCGAACACGCCAACGCGGCGGCCTTGGAGGTGGCCAAGACCCAGGCCGAACTGAGCCCGGAGCAGACCCTGGCCTACGTCAACTCCCGCCTTGGGGTCAGTGAGCCGCAGCTCAAAGTCAAGGCCGGCGGCAGCGTCTTGGAAGAGATCATCCACCGCGAGTCGCGTGGCCGCCAGTTCGACGCCGAGGGCAAGGTGTTGCGCGGCCCGGCGATCACCACCCGTGACGGCAAGACGGTGCACGCCTACGGCAAATACCAGTTGTTGGAATCCACCGCGCAGGCCACGGCCAAGGAACTGGGGGTGCCGTGGAACCGCGAGCTGTTCTTCCGCGACAAGACCGGCGACCCGATCCGCGACGCGGAAACCGCGCAGTACCACGATCTGCTCGGCACGGCCTACGTCGAGACGCAAAAGGCCCTGTTCGGCGGCGATCCGGTACTGATCGCGGCGGCGCACAACATGGGCCCGGCCGCGACCAAGGGCTGGGCGGCGGGCCGGCCGTACCAGACCCAGTCGGGCAAGTGGTGGTATCCGAAGGGCCCGAAAGACCTCAACGCGATGCCGGCGGAAACCCGCAAGTACGTGGAGGGACTGGGCGCGGTCGAAACCAAGCCGGCGGCGACCGACGGCGAAGAGGCCCTGGCCTACCGCCTGCTCGACAACTCGCAGCTGCTGGCCGTGCGCAGCGCCGCCCAGGCGCGGCTGGCCGAGATCGCGCGGGCCAAGGACGCGCAGCTGGAGTTGGACAAGGAACTGTTCAAACAGCGCGTCACCGATCTGGAGGTGGCGGCCAAGAACGGTGACCCGGTCGAGATTCCGTCGGACGGCGAGCTGGTCACCTTCCTGGGCCCGGCGAAGGCCGCGTTGACCAAGCAAAAGCTGCTCGACTACCAGCAGATGGCCGGCGGCCTGAAGCAGCTTCCGGGCCTGAGCAATGCCGAGTTGCGCCAGATCGCGACCATGCCCGATCCGGACGGGACGGAAGACCGGGAGAATCGCCAGTTCGTGCGCGACACCCTGGTGAAGCAGGCACAGGCGCAGCTGACCGCGCGCCAGGCCGACCCCGGCAAGGCCGCGCTGCAAGCGTCCCCGGCGGTGCAGGACACCTACAAAGCCTGGCAGCAGGCCGCGGCCGAGTTCTACGGCACCCCCGAGTCGGCGCGCACGCCGGAGCAGTTCGCCGCGGTGAATGCCGCGCAGGCCCGCTACGTGCAGACCTCGTTTGCCTTGCAGCGCACCTGGGGCATCGCCGAGCCAAAGTTGCCGACCGACGTGGTCGCCGACCTGGCGGCCGGCTTCCGCGCCCAGCTGAAGAGTGATCCACGTGGAGCCGTCGCCCGGTTCGCCGCGCTGCCGCAGCAGTTGGGCAGCTTCGACGCCTTGCAGCAGGTGGCGGCGAAGGCCGGGGATTTGGGCTGGTTCGCGATGGAGCAGGTGCCGCCGTCGGTGTTGGTGCAGCTGCAACAGGCTCAGGCGGTCAAGCCCGAGGAGGCCAACAAGCTGCTGCCCGAAGGGGTCAAGCCGGCCGACGTGAAATCGGCGGTGGCCCAGGCGTTCGCGCCGCTGCTGCAGACCTTCGTCACCGCAGGGCTGGACGGCGCCGGCAACAACGTCACCGCCAACCGCTACTACAACGCCGGCACGGCGCTGGCGACCGGGTATCTCGCCTCGGGCCTGGCGTCCAACCCGAAAGAGGCGGCCGAGCAAGCCTATGCCGCGCTGTACGGCGACCGGGAAGCCGTCGTTGACGGCGTACGCATCCCGAAGGAACTGGGGCCGGAGCAGGTCGCCCAAGGGCTGCGCCGCCGACTGGAGACCCTGGACCACACCACGCTGTACGCGGTGACGCCGTCGCCGGGCCTAACCCTGGAGGAAACACAGTTCCGGATCGCCCGCGCGGTGCGCCGGCAGGGGCGCTGGGTCACCAACGAAACCGGCACCGGGGCCTACCTGATGCGTGCCGGCGTGCCGGTGCGCGACACGTCGGGCAAGCCGATTAGCGTCAGCTTCACCGAGGCGGCGCAGACGCCGGCCACCCGCACCTCGGAAGTGCTGCGCGGGGTACTGGACCGGAGGGGCAAGTAAATGCCGGTCCTGACCCGCCCGTCGGCGCAACTGGCGCCCGAACAGCTGCCCGGCGAATCGACCGGCCTGGAAGCCTTCCGCGCGGCGGTCGCCGAAACCCTTGACACCGGCCCCACCGGCTCGCTGGTGACCGCGGCCGACCTGCAGGATGCCGAGTTCGGCACCCAGGAGCAGGCGTCCGACGTGTTCATGGCCACCCGCGCCGGGGTGCCGTTCGCGGTCAAGCCGCCCGCCCTGTCGCCGCGGGTGAGCCTGGAGGCGGCAAAACAGGAGATCAGGGACGCCGGCCTGGAGGGGCAAATCCCCTTGGGCGATTACCCCGAGGGGCCGCGCCGCGCCACCCTGGACTTGCTGATCGAGAAGAACAGGGCGCGGGTCAAGCGCCAGACCCTGGCCCGCGAGTACGACGGCTGGTCGCCCGACCTGGCGGGCATGGTGGTCGGTTCCGTGATCGATCCGACCAACATCGGCCTGGCCTTCGTGCCGGTGGTCGGCGAGGCGCGCTATGCGCAACTGCTGGCCCAAATGGGCGGCAGCCTGGCCGCGCGCACTGGCGCCCGGGTCGGGGTGGGTGCCGCCGAGGGCTTGGTCGGCGCGGCCCTGGTCGAGCCGCTGATCTACCACGGGCAGCAGCAGTGGCGCACCGACTACGACGCCTACGATTCGATGCTCAACGTGGCCGGTGGCGCCGCGTTCGGCGCGCTGCTGCACGGCGGTGCAGGGCTGGTCAAGGACGTGTTCGGCCGGCCGGTGGCGCCGGCCATCCCGGCCCGGGAAGCCTTCGCCGATCCCGACGTGTACGCCGCGCAAGCCTTCCGCGCCAAGGCGCGCGCGGCCGGCGTGAGCGAGGCGGCCATGGCGCAGCTGACCCCAAGCGCCGCCCGTGACGACGTGACCGGTTATTTCGACGGCCGCTCCAGCGGGGTCAAGGTCGCGACCGTGGAGCGGGCGATCACCCACGTGGAACGCTCCGGCGAGCCGGCCTATTTCGTCGCCGCGGACATCACCAACCTGGGCGGACTGAACGCCCACGTCGGCAACGTGGCCGAGGCGGCCAACGTCCACTACCGGGCGATGGCGCAGGCGCTGGAACAGGAGCTGCGCACGACCGGCGGCGATGTGGTGGCCCTGCGCACGGGCGGGGACGAACTGGGCCTGGTCGTGGTCAACGCCGACGCGGGCGCGATCGAGGCTGCGTTGCGCCGGGTGGACGAGCGGATTTCCCTGTACGCCGAGCAACACGGCCTGGCCGCTATCCCGCACCCGAAACGTACAGGAGAGCAGGGGGTGGGGCTGCACACCGGGGCCGCACCGATCACGCCAGGGTTGAGCGCCGCCGACATCCT
The DNA here is from genome assembly GCA_946482595.1 of uncultured Comamonadaceae bacterium. The sequence goes on along the minus strand of CAMLSD010000042.1, from coordinate 23,913 downwards.
GCGCCGCGCCGACTTGGGCATTGACGCCAGCAAACGAGGACTCCGCCATGTCGGACGAACTGCGACACCAGCGGACCGGGTTGGACCGGATACCGGAAGCGGACCGGACGGCCTTCCTGGCCGAGCAAATGCGCCAGCTGGACGCGCGCGCGGCCGAACTGCGGCGGAAGCAGCAGCCGTCCTCGACACCCACCTCGGCGAACTCCGGCAGCGCGCGCAGGGGCCGCGCGACCTGACGGCGCTGAACGAGGAGGCCGCCGAGCTGGCGGCCTTGCTGCGCGAGCAGGACGGCGTGCGCAGCCGCCTGAGCGCCGACGAGCGCGCCTTCATTGCCCAGCGCCAGATCGAAATCCGGCGTGCGCAGGAGGGCATGCGCAGCATCCAGGGCTACGCCAACGAGTTGGCGAAGCTGGAGACGCGGCTGGCCAAGATCGACCGCGATCGCGACCTGATTGACCTGGCCGAGCAGCTGTCGCCGTCGGCAGACGTGTTCGCGCCGATCCGGACTTTCGTGGCCACTCTCCCGCCGGAAACCCAGGCGGCCGCGTTCCGTCAGGGCATGGCCCAGTTGGTGGACGGCCGGCCGGTCGACGTGACCCCGGCGATTCTGGCCGCGATCGACCCCGACGAAGCCATGGCCCGGGCCCTGCGCAACGCCGACGCAGTGGACGGCGCCTCGCCGCACCCGATCGAGCCGGCGCCGGAGCTGACCATTGCCGACCTGCAGGAACGACTGGCCGACCTGCAAGAGCGGATCGGCGAGCTGCCCGAGCTGGACCCCGACCTGAAACTGCAACGCGACGCGGTGAAAGCGGCGTCCCTGTGCCTGATGAGGAGCGCATGAGCGTCTGTCGCGAAGTGCTGGAAACCGCCCTGGGACGGCCCGTGCCGCAGCCGGAGGCCGACCGCCTGTTCGGCAAGCTGCATCGCCGCGCCGCGCAACTGAAGGCCGCGGACCCAGCCCTGGGCCACAACGATGCGGTGGCCAAGGCTGCCGCCGAGTTCGATCAGGCGGCCGAACTGCGCGCCGCGCTGGAGCAGCGCACCGCCGCGCTCAATCAGGCGCGGACCCTGGAAGGGGTGGATTACCTGGCCACGGTGTGGGCCGATGATCCTGGACAGGGCCTGAAAGCGATCCTGGTGGGGACGCAGGACGCCCGTCAGGGCGCGCGCGCCTCGATCGGTGCCGACCAAGACGCGGCGGAGGACTTCGTGCTGGGCGGGCTGATCGCCGACCTGGCCAAAGCCGACGCGCTGGAGCCCTACACCCGCGGCGAGCTGGACGACGAGGTGTCGCGCGCGCTGTGGCAGCTGTCGGCCGGCGAGCCGCCGACGGGGCCGAAGCAGGCTGTCGCCGTGGCCCAGGCGATCCGCAAGTGGCAGGACGCGGTGCGTCGTCAAGCCAACGATGCCGGCGCCTGGATCGGGCAGACGCCCGGCTACATCACCTCCACCTTCCACGACACCGCGCGCATCGCCAAGGACGAAGCCGGGTGGCTGTCCGCCGCCCAGGAGCAGTTCGACCTGGGGCGGATGGCCGAGGACATGGAAGTGTCGATGTCGGAGCTGGTGGACGACATCCTCCCGGACCTGTGGCGCAACTTCGCCAGCGGCGTGCACCTGAAGGCGCCGCAGCCGGACAAGCCGCCCAAGGGCCTGCAGAGCGTCGGCAAGAAGCTCTCGCAGGAGCGGGTCATCCATTTCAAGAGCTCGGAGGCCTGGCAGGCGTACAACCGCGACTATGGCGCCGGCACGCTGCACGAAGCGGTGGCCGCGGGGCTGCGCCGGCAGGCGCGCTCCACCGCGCTGATGGCGGGGCTGGGGCCGAATTACGAAATGGTCTTCGACCAGATCGTGGACAAGACCCTGCGCCGGATGCAGAAGGACAAGGCCACGGCCGATGCGCTGAAGCATTTCCAGGCCGACGCGCGCAAGTACAAGCGCATGTACCTGGCGCAGATCGACGGCAGCCTGGATATCCCCGGCTCCGACCCGTTGGCCACTGCCTCGGCCACGATTCGCTCCATCCAGTCGATGGCCTCGCTGGGCGGCGCCACCCTGTCCTCGCTGTCTGACCTGGGCCTGATCGCCAACGGCGCCAAGTACAACGGCGTGAACGCGCTGGAGACGATCGGATCAGGCATCGGCAAGCTGTTCCAGAGCGTGCCGAGCGCGGAAAAGCTGGAACTGTACTCCGACCTGGGACTGGTGCTGACCTCCCTGTCCGGCAAGCTCACCAGCCGGTTCACCCCGGAGGATTCGGTCACCGGGCGGATGGGCAAGTTGCAACACCGGTTCTTCACCCTCAACCTGCAGAACCGCTGGACCGACTCGTTTCGCGAGGCGATCGCGGAGATGCTGTCGGCCAACCTGGCCCGCCGTGCAACCGACAAGTTCGATGCGTTGCCGGATCGGCTGCGCACGACCCTGGGGCTGTACGGGATCGATGCCGACAAATGGGACATTTTCCGCGCGCAGGAAATCGGCGAGGTGGAGGGCGGGAAGTTCCTCGCGCCCAAGGGCCTTGACGACCTGCCCGACGACCGCTTTGCCGCCTACCTGCAAAAGCGCGGGATCACCGCCACGGCCACCCGCATTCGCGAACTGCGCGGCGAGATGGCCCGCCAGTTCCGCAGTTACTTCGCCGACCAGAACGGCTACATGCTACTGACCCCGGATGCGGGAACCCTGGGGATGATGAAGCAGGGCACACAGAAGGGCACGGGGGTCGGTGAGGCGGTGCGCTTCATCATGCAATTCAAATCCTTCCCACTGGCCTACACGCAAAAGGCGTTCGGTCGCGAGGTGAAGCAGGGCGGCATGCTCGGCGTCGCCAATCTACTGGCGATGACGACCCTGTTCGGCTACGCCGCGATGACCGCCAAGGATTTGAGCAAGGGTCACGTCCCGCGCAATCCGACCGATGCCCGCAGCTGGCTGGCCGCGTTCCAGCAGGGCGGCGGCGCCGGCTTGTACGGCGACGTGCTGTTCTCGCAAATCCTCGATCGCCGCTTCGGCGACGCCGCCGCGCAGCTGATGGGGCCGACCTTCTCCGACGTGTTCGGCTCGCAGGGGCTGGCCGGCTTGACCGCGCGCGCCGTGCAGGGCGACGACACCGGGCCGGCGGCGGTTCGCTTCGTCAAGGGCAACACGCCGTTCCTCAACCTGTTCTATACCCGCCTGCTCCTGGACTATGCCGTGTTCTACCGCTTGCAGGAGTGGATGAATCCGGGCAGCCTCGCGCGCATGGAGCGCGAATTGAACGAACGCACCGGCCAGCAATTCGTCGCACCTCCCTCCCAACAGTGATGCCGCCATGACCGTTTCCACCGATACCTACCGCATCGACTACGACGGCAATGGCACCACCGTGGCGTTCGCGGTGCCGTTCCGGTTCCTGGAAAACAGCCACCTGCGGGTCAGCCGCACGATCGTGTCCACCGGGGTGGAAACCGTACTGACCCTGGACAGCCTCGGTGCCGACGGCTACAGCGTGACCGGCGCCGGCACCCCGAACGGCGGCCAGGTGACGGTAGTCACTTCGCCAACCGCCAGCCCGCTGCAGCGCATCTCTATCCTGCTGGACGTGCCGTTCACCCAGCTGATCGACTACATCGCCAACGACCCGTTCGCCGCGGAAACCCATGAGCGCGGGCTCGACAAGCTGACCATGATCGCCAAGGTGCTGAAGGGGTATTGGGACTGGTCGATTCACCTGGCGCGCAATATCACGGGCGTCTCCACCGAACTGCCGACGCCGAGTGGGCTGGGCATCTGGCGTTGGAATGCCGCGGCCACCGCGGTCGAGTACATCACCGCCGCTGACCTGATCGACTACGATGCGACCGGCATCGACTACATCCCGCCGGGGGCCGGAGCCATCACCCGCACCGTCGCCCAGGAGCTGGGCGACTTGTGGGTCAGTGTGAAGCGGTTCGGCGCCAAGGGGGACGGGGTCACCGACGACACCAACGCGATCAATAACTGCATTGCGGCCGTGGCCGCCTTGGGTGGCGGCGTGGTCTATTTCCCGCCCGGAACCTACCTGGTCAAGTTCCAGGGTTCTGCTCTGCTCGGCGCAGATCGCGAGATCGCGATCACCGTGCAGTCCAACAACATCCACCTGGTCGGAGCCGGCATCGGCTGCGTGCAGATCAAGCAAATGAATGGCGCCATCCGCGCGCACGTGGTCAAGTTCGGCACCCGCGTGGGAACCCCGGTCATCGTCTCCGGCTGCTCGATTCGTGGCATGACCATCGACGGCAACAACACCAATCTCACCAGCCCGAACCCGAGCCCGGACGAGAAGAACGGCGACTGCATCAACGTCTCCAGCTCGGCCGAGCGGATCACCATCAAGAACGTGGTCTGCAAGAACGCAGGCCACTACGGCATCGGCATGCAGCGCGCGGCGTTCAAGGACTGCTTGATCGAGGATGTGGTGATCACCGATTGCAACGGTGACGGCATCGACTGGAAAATCGATGTCAACGCCGCCTCGCGCAACAACCGGATCATCAATGCAACCGTGTTGCGCTTCGGCCTGAACACCGCGCTGAGCCCCCAGGCCGGTCTGGACGTGCGAAACGGCGTGAGCGTGTACGGGGCCTATGTCGGCGAGTACGCCAACGACGAAGCCGGCTTGCGCGTCCAGATCGGCGCCGATGCTGGCGAGCCGGCGGCCATCCCGGTGCAGCGCAGCGTCATCACCGACATCACCTGCATCGCCTCGTCGGTCGGCTCTGCCAACATCGGCATCCAGTTCAGCGTCAATGGGGTGAAGGCCCATGGGCTGCACGCGGCGAACAACAAATGGAACTACCGGTTCCGGTCGGCCTACTGCGAGGTGTCGGACCTGTCGTCGAATGCCGGCGAAACCGGCGTGCACATTTTCGGCGACGCCAACGCCGTGCCGGATCGCAACCTGATCGCCGGTATGATCATCCGCAATGCGACGGCGAAGGGCTTGCACATGGCCCAGTCGGGCGGCTTCCCGCCGACCAAGAACAGCATCGTGAACCTCATCTCGACCGGCAACAACGGCGACGCCAACAATGTGGACATCGACGCAACGATTGCCGACACCCGCCTCACGGGTGGCAGTGTCGCCGCGGGCTACACTGATGCCGGTACGGACACGTTCGTGCTGAACGTGCAGGGCCTGGTGCTGCCGTTCCGCGCCGGCCGGCAGACGACCCAGTACGTCGAGATCACCGGCAGCGCGTCTGGGAACGATGTCAAGGGTGTTTCGGTGCCAGGCACGCCGAAAGACCTGCGCATCATCAACGATGCGAATGGCGGTGATATCTTCCTCGATCCACAGGGTGCCGGGACGTACGTTAAATTCGGGGTCAAAACCGCCACTGGCGATACCGTCAGTGACGGCCACGTCTCGATCAAGACCGCGGCCGGCGTGGTCATCAAGCTGATGACGACGGCGTGAGGTATGGACAGTAGCCGTCGGCAGGCTCGCTTTCGGCAACGATTCCGTTCCCGCAGACGTTCAAGCCACCACGATGACAGGCCGCGTGATCCATAACGTGCGAGCAGTCGGTGTCGAAGTCGGAGCATCTCGGAGGCTCAACCAACCGCGCCGGAATCAAGCGCACCTCGGGAGAGAGATAAGGGGCGGTCATGCGTATTGCTCCTCAGCCCAGGCCTTCCAGTCGAAGCCACAGTCGTCGGTGAGCTGGCAGTTCTCCACGTCCATTCCACACTCCGGGCATACAGGAATGCTGACGGTGACGATCGCCCCAGCTGGCAACGTCTTGCAGTCCAGAACAAGGTCCTCCGCGCTGTCGCTGCTGTCTCTGTCGCCATCACAGTACGCGCGCCAAACAGGGCGGTGCTGGTCGCATGTCTCGCCAGCGTAGCAATCGACTCGGCGCTCGGCGCGCATGATCTCGTGCATAGGCAGTCTGGCCCTAGCCATTATCATTCCACTCCCCACCACGGGCGGTGACCGCCACTGGCCGGAACTCTCCGCACCAGTCATAGGCGTGGACTTTCGGATGAGCCCTCTGGCGGCTATCGCCGCTCCCAGCAAGAGACGGCGGCCAGCGTCGGCATAGCCCAGTGCTGTCCCACTTCGACGGAGGCCCGCGAAAGAACTTGCAGCCCTCGCATGATTCCCGGTCGATCATAACCCCCCCCTTGCCGGCGCCCAGCGGTGCGCCAGTCGATACATTCGTATCGGTTTGCCCAGTCGTGTCGCCGGATTTGGCCCGATTCGATTGGCTCGTATCGACCAGCGGGACGAGGCGGATAAGCTGCCCTTCAAGTTCTTCAGGAACCTCCTCCCATATCCAAGGGCGCGCCCACACCTCCGGCGCCCCCAGCACGGCTGCATAGACACGGCAAAGCTCGACAAGCTCACCGACTTTCACGTGATACTTGTCACCGGCCGGGGTTCTGAAGGCGAAGGCAACGTCCTCTCCGCGTGCATCTGTCATTGCGGCCACGAAGGCATTCAGCCGCGCCAGGTCGTCAGTCGTGAGCATGGGTGTCGTCCTCGATCGCGGCGCGTCCAGCCGCAGTGATGTGGATCGGCTCGCCGGATCGTTGTCCGATATAGCCCTTGAGAAGCAGCGCAGCCATCACGCGCCAGTGCCCGCCATGTGTCGACCGCCCTACCAAGTGATATGCAGGATCGCGACCAGCAACCAGGTTGCGTAGCACCGCCTCCTGCGGAACGCTCAGCGGTTTAGCCATTTCCCTCTCCGGTGCCCGCCCCGTGGTGGGGTATGAGTTCCCAAAGTGAGCCCTTCAGGAATCGGCCCGTTCACGACCTCCCACACGATCCGGTGCGCCATCAAAGTCCTTACCCCGTCCGCAGTCTTGCGGGAACAGATTACGTAGCCGTTGTGGTTCCGCTGCGTGACCAGCCCGCGCTTCCCATAGACCGCGCCAGTTTCAGGGTCGGCCGAGAAGCCTGTCGGCTCATGGGCCTTGGCCCTCTCGCAAAGCTCCACAACCCGGGCAAGGCGGTCTGCGTGGGATTCATTCGCCACGGGCCATTTCCTCCGTCATCACGAACTCGGTATCGCAGTCGCGGCATTTGTAGTCGCGAGACACCGGCCAGAAATCGACGTGCTTACCGTCGTCGGCCTCCCACTCGCGACGATGTTCTGGAATCACGGTGTAGAACATGACGTTGGACTGACACACCGGGCAGCGTCGTTCAGTGTCTCGGTATTGCTCACTCATGATCGCGGCTCTCCTGTAGGGCGTCTAACGCGGCGTCAAGTACGTCACCACCAACCGGTGTCAGCCGCTCTTTGCCAGCCGCCACGACGTATCGGTACACGCACGGCTGTACGCATGGCAGGTCCGGGCCAGCCCGCAATCGGCGATACCGCTCCGCATCCCTCCGCAGAGCCGCCAGTTCCTCCCTGGCCGCAGCAAGTTCGGCGGATACGCGGGCGCACGCCTCTTCGGCGTAGGCGGTCATTTGCATGGCGTCAAATCCAGGCTCGGCGTTGATACACACCCCAGCTCTCCGGGTCCACTTCATTGCACCCTCTGGCTCCGGCAGCGCCGGCAATTTCTGATCGACACTCATGGCTGCCCATCCTGCTGGGCCGCAAGGGCGGAATCCACGATTTCCGCGATCAGCTCACGGGCGGGGCCAATGGTTCCATCCCCGAGCGCATCGGCCAGCACGTCAACCAGCTTTGGCCGGTCGTCCTCAAATTGGCCAGAGAGCGGCATCTCGTAGAAGCAGATATCGGCGATCAGCTTTTCGGCGTCGATTGAAACCACGTTCGCCGGCGCGGCGGACAGGGCGGTTTCCAGTTCGTTGGCACGCTGTCTGTTGACCTTGGTCGCAATGCTGGCCGTTTCGTACTTGATGGTGCCGGGCTGTGATTCTCTTGCCATGTAGGCTGTGTGGTCAGCCATCTCCCGCCACTTCCCCACCAACCCCCGCACGGCATCCGGAACAGCGGCCGGCGTGGGGGTGGCGTAGAGCGGCGTGATCTTCCATCCGCCAGTTGCCTTCCCGTCGTCAAGGGTGACGAAGCTTCGCAGCGAAGGATGGTCCCAGCGCCAAGCGCCAGGAACGACAGCTGCGGGCGGCTGGGGTGTGAGGGCGCGTACACGCATCAACAGCTTGTTGAACACATTCATCGTCAAGCCGCCATAGCAGCTAATTCGCTCCATCTCGGCCACGATGGCTTCCAGGCTATCGGCGGGGCGGTTCATGGGGAGGCTCCTGTTCCATCTTCTCGAAAGGGTCGAACCCGAGACACTCAACGCAGACGGCCGGCCCCATGCCCATTGGGTCAGCGACGAGCAGGGTGTAGTCCACGTGCTTGCCGCAGCCCATGCAGGTGTGCTCGTCAACAAGCTCGGAGGCCAGCCGATCCCACGCCGCCTCCATGCGCTCGATCGGGTCGGGCACGTAATCAGCCATCACTGCGGCTCCTGCTTCGCGGCCGCGATCAGGACGGCCCATGCATCGTCTACGTCGTCGTGCCCGAGCATTGCCGCCTCGCGCATCGCGTCGGTCATCTCACGCGGCACCAGCACCATATCCCCCGTAGCAGCGGCAGCGTGGCGGGTTTTGGCGAACCTTTCGAGCGCGGCGCGGACAGCCGCCTGGGTGTTGTCGCCGTCGTACACATCCACGAATGCGCAATAGGCGTCCCAGGCGTCGTCATCGCTCACCGACACGGCCCCACCCTCCGCGCTCAGGGCGGCGATGGCGTCCTCGACCCGCTGGCGGGCGTCGTTGAACTCGGCCTTGCGTCCGTTGGAGTTGCCGTCTCTGGCGTGATCGATGCCACACAGTCCTGCGACGAATGCGAACTCATCGACCAGCGACATCATGTGCACAATCTGTTCGGTGTTCACTCTGCGATCTCCTGCGGGGCTGGGTGGGTTACTCGCCGTCGTCAAGCTCGTTTCCGTCCATGTCGGAAACAATGGCCTTGTAGGCGTCACCAAGGTTGAGGTGGTTTGAGCAGTAGTGGCACAGCGTTGCTCGCGAGCTTTCGTGAGCCTGTTCGCGCGCCGCCTCCAAGTCCTCGGCCTCAACGTCAACCGTCTCGGTGCAGTCGTAAATCAGCGTTACGCGATACTTCACGTGCTACTCCTCAATTCGTTGCGGGTCCAGGCGCTGTGGCTGGAAGGGTGGGCTACCAGTAGTTCGCCGTAATCTGGATGGCGTGGGTGCAGCTGAATCGCTTGCACATGTCGGCGGACCACTCGTCCAGTTCTCGTTGCATCTTTGCGACCTCTTCCCAGGCGATGACCTCGCCGTACCCATAGGTTAGGAATACGCGCGCCACGATGGAGCCCTCTGGCGCACTGATTTGGTTGCTGTCGTCGTAGCTGTCCTCCATCACGTCGATGGTGTAGTCGCGTCCGGCGATCTTCACCCTGCCGCCGCCTTCGTCGTAAAGCTCACCGCCGGCCGCCTCGACGATTGCGCGGTAGGTCTTGCGGCTCAGGTCGTCCGGCGTCAGCACGGCCATGAGGATTGCGTTCGGATGGGTGCTCATATGGGCCTCAGCCCCCAACCGACAGGGTGTAAATCCACTGCGCGGCCATGCCGGGCAGGAGGACGCAGGAGAAGCTCACTTGGCCGTTGAAGCTCTTGCCCAGGCCCATTTCGGCCGCGGTCCAGTAGATGCGCTGGCTCTTGTTCGGGCCGACGAGCATGCTCTTGGTGTGCGAGATGATCCCGCCGCCACCGGAGTTGAAATAGGCCCGGCAGGTCACCGGGCGGTTGTTGGCCTGCAGGTTGGAAATGACGAGCCCAGCGGTGTGGGCGCCGTCCTGGCCCGGATCGGTGCGCGGCGTGCAGCCGACGGTCTGCGGGGCGCTGGTGAGGTTGCGGCCCATGAATGGGTTGGACGTGTCCAGGGCCGCGTTGTGGCCGCAGGCGCCGACGAATCCCTGGATATCTTCCTTGGGCTTGGTGATGTCGGCGCGGGCGTGGTTGACGAACAGCAGCGAGAAGAACAGGCAGGCGATGAGGCGAGTCATGGAAAGCATCCTTTCGGGAGATGGGTTGGAAGTGCAAAGTAACTATACACGGGATTCCGGACAGTTACTTACCGTTCGTCGGCGCGGCCTTCCGGTAGCGTAGGTACGACAGGCCTGCGGATCGGGTGCCGGCATTCGGTCCTCGCGACCATGGCGAACGTTCCTTGCCTTTGCGTCCGCCGTCGGACTGGTTGCTGAGCGGGCGCGTGTCGTCTTTGCGGCGGGTCATGCGTTGACTTCCGGAGGCGGAACCTCGCCGGCAGGTAGGCGCGGGAATCGTTGCTGACGTTCCTTGATGCACCTGCGCTCGTGGGTGGAGAAGATGCCGCCCTTGCTCGGCGCGAGGTTCAAGTCCATCTGCGCCGCCTGCGGAATCTGCGCCCAGGCATCGGTCATCGTCGGCCAATCCTCGTTGTAGATCGCGAGGCGGATCACCTGGATGGCCTCTTCGTACTGCTCTGCCGCCTCGTCGCAACGTTCCTTGCGGTCGTCGCCGATCAGGTTCTGCGGCACGGTCTGTCCATGGTCGAAGGTGTAACCGCCTTCGGCCTCGTTGGCGATGTCCACGGCTTCGGCAATGCGCTTGTGCTGGTCGGTGCGCGGCCATGTCTTCTGTGCGCGCTTCAGCACGGCCTTGCGGCACATTTCGGTGTAGAAATCGAACCACGGGCCACCGTTCTTGCCCTTGCTAGGGTCGCGCTGCTTCCATGCGTCGGAACGGTCACGCACGTCGTGCAGCTGCTCCAAGGTCATGACCTCGCACAGCACGTCGCCCTGATGGGTCTTGGCGATGCAGTACGCTCCGACCACCTCGCCACGCTCTTTCGCGAACACCTTGGCCCGATGCACCGGGGCCTCGGCTGGGCCGCGGTACTCGAAATCATCGGCTTCGTGCACCACCTCGGCCCGACCCCACATGATCGAGCCGGAGTCGGTGGCGATCTGGAGCAGCCCCTTGTAACTGATATCCAGCTTGATGGCGCCGTCGCGCGGCACGAGGTAGGCCAGGCCGTAGGCTGGATTCAGTGAAAGACCAGTCGCGGCCACATTCGCCATTGCCAGAATGACCGACTTCGGATTGCTGTTCGCGATCTTCATCGCATAGTCGGACTTGATCAGATGCTGCATCGCGAACAGCGATTCGCGGTCGTAGCTAACCAGCGACTTGTCACTGATCGCGTCGAACTTCGCCTTGGAAGCGTTGATCGCACGCTCCCATTTTTGCAGCTCGCGCCCGCTCTCCGGCGCGGTGGTCGGCGCCTCTTCCAGCGCCTTGTCGAGATCGTTATCGTTGTCGCTCATTTCATTCCCCTTTCGTGTTTTTCCAATTCTTTCCAGGTCACGTTGTTCTCGGTGCCGAAGGCGTACAGCCAGTCAATGAAGGCGCTCGCTAGCTTGACGCCGAAGTTACGTGACTGCTCTCCCAGGCTCACCGCTCGCTCGCCGTCGATCGACAGGACGTTTTGCAGGTCGCCAAAGGATGTCCACAGTTCCCGGAAGTCCGGATCGTTTTTCGTCTCGTGCCGGAACTGCTCGATGCACACCCGCTTCCACACTTCCGAATCAAGCCCCTTACGTCCTGTTAAACGGACATCGCGAGCGATATCGGTCAACATCGCGTGATATTTCTGCTCTTGGATGCGGGACTTTTTCGGATCGGTGACGCTGATGTGGATGGGCTTCCCCGTTTCCGCTGCGCGCTGCTCGACGCTGCTGCACAGATAGGCCAACACCGCATCACGGTTCGGGTTATCCGGGTCGTAGACGAAAAGCTGCGCCCTCACCTTGCACCAGCCCACAGCGCCACGTCACGCGCCTGCGCCGGGCTCAGGTCGGGCGGATAGACCGGCTCGCCGTCGAGCATCGGCACGCCACGCAGCACGCTAACGGCGATGGCGAGATAGCGGTTGTCCGCCGCATGGATCGGCGCGGCCAGGGTCGGCCAACGCTTTGCTGGAGCCCTGGCGCTTTTGATGAGGCGAAGCGGGTTCATTTGGCCTCCAGCGCAGCAAGGACGGCGTCCGCAACACTAATACAGTACGCAGCGTCATCTCTCGGGTCGAAGTGTGTGCCGTGCGCCTTGTTTGCAAGGAACCCTTGCATCGCCGCCATGGCGAACGCCTCGCGCTTGCTTAGGCCGAAGTGTGTTTCCGTGTAGCCCTCAAGCGATTCGCGGTGCAGCGGATAGGCTAGTTCGTCACCGTTCATTGCGAACCTCCCAGGCGGCCGTCCTTGGCCTTGGGGAAACCGAAGAGCGCCCACGCCAGCAGGTAAGCGGCGAAGGCGGCGAAGGCGGTCAGGCCCGGGATCGGCAGAAGCATCGGGAGTTCAAATAGCATGATGCAGATCAGAAGCCAGAAGGTTGCGAGCAGGAATTGATGGCCCCACGCAAGAAAAACGCCAGCAAGCCAACCATGCATGGTCGCGCGCTGCGTCTCATCCGCCAGGCGCTTTGCCGCCTGCGCCTTCCGTGCCCAATAATCGCGTTCCTCGTAACGGTTCATGCCAACCTCTCCAGAAGTCGAAGCATCATTGCGTAGATAGAGTTCGGGTCGTGCGGATAGCGGTGCGTTGCCACGTTTGCGGCCTCGCGAATCTGCCGCCGCTCGTGTTCCCACTCCGAAGCCGGGCGCTCGCGGTACTGTGCAGAGGCGTCCGGCTTGGTGGTGTTCACTGCCTCAGACCTTCCTGGCACAGCGCAGCAATTTCTGGCGCCAGTTTGGCAAATGGGCAGAACGCCATTTCCTCTTGACACCGCTTAAGGATCGCGCGTAACGCGTCTTCCTGGCGCTTGGCGGACTTCTGCGCAGCACTGAGCGTGGCCCTGCGCGCCGGGCTCGTGGCGTACAGCGCGCCCTCCAGCAGCAGGGCGGCCGGGCTCATTTGGCGGGCGTTCATGACGATGCTCCATTCATGTAGCGGCGCAGAATCGGATCAATGTCCTGCGTCAGAAATTGGGCGGTGCTGCGCTGGAACTGGACGGGCTTCATCGCGCGCAGCTTGGTGTTGAAGTAGGCCACCGACGTGCCGCGCGCTCCGGTGGTGCGACAACGGGCCAGTTCGACCAGCACGTCACGGGCAGGATCGTAGGGGCGCACGTGCATGAAGCGGCTCCAGCGGGTGGACGGGCTCCAAGGGCGTAAGCCGGCAACATCGTCAACCGCTGGGTCGGCGAATGTTAGGCCGCTACCATCACAGTCGCCGCACTCCCATTCGACCGCATCGGGATCGTTTCCGCATCCGCTGGGGCTCTTGACGAAGCTGCCATAGCCGTCGCACTCGGGGCAGTGGTAGATGCGCTTCATGGCTGCACCTTGGCGCGCGCGGCGCGCAGGTTCCGGGCGGCCAACTCGGCTGCTTTGCCATAGCCGACGAGGAACGCGGCCACGCCGTCCACCTTTTCGATCAGCTCGGCCACGGCGGTGCGGATCGACACAGCGTCTTGCATCGCAAACTGCACGCGCCGCGTCGGGCCGCTGGCTTTGGCGTTCGCCTTGGCGATTTCGCCATCCAGCGTCGCCAGCACGTCGATACGGTCGGCGCTCATGATTGATTCTCCTTCGCTTCCTCGGCGTTCTCGCGCCACACGCGGGACAGGCACGCGGCGTCGTAGTCGGTGGCCTGCCAGCAGTGGGCGATCCATTCGGAGACGGCGCGATGCGTGGCATCGAACAGTGCCGCCCCCGTGTTGTCGGCCAGCCAGGCGGAGGCGATCGGCCCCTTTTCGGTGTTCTCGATCGCCTCCAGAACGAAGGCCGGATTTGTGAGCAGCTCGTCGAACAGCCAGCCGGGGATTTCCGGCGACTCAATAAACCCAGGCTCGCCACGCGTGTCTTGGATGGGGGTGCCGATGTTCATTGCTCAGTCCTCCAAGGGCCAAAAGCGAACCCCAGTGCTGCTGTCGGCGTCGCAAACCCATGAAGTCCTGTCGCCAGCTTCAGCGGCGGATACCGTGAAACGAATAAAGCGGTAGCTCCACACGTGGCCGAGCGCCCGGCGGCGGCGGTTGTGGCGCAAGTTCAACTGACGAAGTGCGGCGTTCATGGCTGCACCCGGGCGAGGGCGGCGGCGCGGAGCGCGGCCAACTCAGCGGCCTGTTTGTTGATGTGGCTGCGCGCAGCCGTCAGGGCCTCATTGGAGGTTTCGAGCGCAAATCGGAGGCTGTCGCGGTCCTCAAGCAGCTCAGCTAGTTCGCTCCTGGCGTCGTTGATTGCTTTGGCGCGCGGGCTGCGCTCAAACGCTCCATTCCTAGCACGAAAGGCGTTATAGGCGCTTGCCAGTACTTCGTCGATACGGTTCATGACTGTTTCCCCCGCCGACACCCTGTCGGCTTTGGAGTGACTGTACGGACGCCCGTGCACGGAGTCAAGCACCTAGTTCGGATTTCCCGACGAACGGTAGTTGTACGTCCAGCCGGACGCGGCTAGAGTGCTTCCCATGGACAACGAAACCAAGTGGCAGAAAGCGTTCCGGGAAATCCACGGAACCGGCATGACCTTTCGCGCGATCCAGGCCGAATTGGGCTGCTCGCTCGGAGCGGTGACCGACCTCGCGTCGGGCCGCTCCCAGGACGCGGCGTACGCGCTCGGCGTGAAGATTCTCGCGCTGCACAAGAGGGTGACTCGCAAGCGTCGCCGCAAGGCTTAACCACTCGCTGAACGCGCCAGGAGGGCGCAGTCACAGTGTTGACGCCTCCGTCACGGAGGCGTAGAAAAGAAAGCGCCCCAGAGCCGGCAAGCTGCTGGGGCGCGTGTTACGGGTTGGACTGGAACCCGCGATAAGACTATCGCACCACATTGGTGCAAAGTATGTCAAGTCGCCGCCCCTCTAGACCTTCCCGGATCGCTGAACACTCGCGTCCGGCCGCAAGGCTGTCCACGTCACCTAGACGACGCATCGCCGGGGCTTACCCAGGAGGCGAATAGGAGCCGGAAACGGTGCCCGATAGGGCGGTCCTGGGATGCCTTCTCCGAGCCTGTACGACTCAGGGTGAAGGCCTCTTCCATTCTTCCGCACGCCGGGGGGATGGGGGGGCTATGCCTAGCAACCGGCCAGTCAATCTAGGGTGAAACTCATGGGAACTACCAGTAAGAATGAAATCACGGTAGAGGTAAGCACGGCGACGCAGTGCAGCTTCATCCCGTTTACGCCGGTCCCCGATAGCTGGGCTGGAAAGAGGGTTCGGATGACGGTCATCATGGAGGACGAACTTCCGCCGTTCCCGCTCTTCGACGACGCGGAGTGAAGGCGAAGTTGGCGCGTAGAACAGTTCCTCCGGCACTCCCAAGTGAGCTGCCAGGAACGAGGCAAATGGAAAAGGCTTGGGGGGATCGAACATGCGGCACGCTCCAAGGGTCAGCGTCCAATGCTCGTGCAGTAGGTGTAACCGCCCTGCGACGAGTGAGGTAATCACCCGATCGGGTGCGATTCATGTGTGTGACGAATGCGTGGAGTGTGTCTTCACCATCTGCATTCAACCGTCAGTCGAGCAGTTCTATTCCTGGGGAGGAGAAGATGAAAACGCTGCCCTTGCCGTCGCATGACTGGATTCGCGCAATGCACCGCGGGTACGCCCGTGCTAAGTCGATTCGTGACCTGTACGCCGAACGCTGCTCGGTCCACGAGATAGCACACGCCCTGGATGTGCCGGCGAGCGAGGTGCGCCGCGTCCTCCGCGCCGTGGCGCCGAAGAGGCCGCCGCCGCTGGACATCCCGAAGGGCCGGCCACACACACGAAGCAGCCAGCCGCCACGCGTCAACGGGCGTTGGGTGGCGCTATGAGCTACTACCAAACCACGCCGCTGACTTCCGACGAACTGAAAGACGCCATCACCACGGCCAAGCGCCAGGACGATGCGGTGTTGTCCATCTTCCGCAGGCTGCGAAACTCCCTTCTCACACCGTCCGACGTGCACGTGATGCTGTCGAAGTACGGGCGCAAGATGCTGAAAAACTCCGTGCGTCGCTCCATGACCACGCTGACCGGCGACGATATTTTGGTCAAGACGGACACGCTGCGGAAGGGGCCTCATCGCCGCGGCGAACACTGCTGGCGGCTGGCATGACTGCCTATTACAACGAACACGATCCATACGCTGCGGCCTGGCTGCGCGAGCTGATCGCCAAAAACCTCATCGCCCCCGGGGACGTGGATGAACGAAGCATCGAAGACGTGCGGCCAATTGACCTTGCCGGATACACCCAGTGTCACTTTTTCGCGGGGATCGGCGGATGGTCTTACGCCCTTCGTCTTGCCGGATGGCCGGACGATCAGCCCGTCTGGACTGGCAGCTGCCCTTGCCAGCCTTTCAGCCAGGCAGGTGCGCGCGCTGGGTTTGCGGACGAGCGGCATCTCTGGCCGGCGTGGCAGCACCTCATCCAGCAGTGCCGCCCTGGCGTCATCTTTGGAGAGCAGGTTGCGAGCGCAACTGAATGGCTCGGTCTCGTGTTCGGTGACCTGGAAGCCCTGGATTACGCCGTGGCAGCGCGACCAGTGGAAGCCGCGAGCGCTGGCGCGGACCATTTCCGGGATCGCTATTGGATTGTGGCCCACGATGACCAGCAACGCCCCGGCGCGGAACGGGCAGAACGAAGCGGGCAACTCGGCTGGGCAGGTTGCGATCCGATCAATACTACTCGGCCTCTGGCCGACAGCGACAGCGACAGCGAGGGATTGGAAGTCACCTGCCGCGAGCGAGGCAACCTTGGCGCGCAACGCGCGACCGCTGAACGAGGTGGTGTTGGCTCTGTGGTCAACCTTGCGGGCCTCGGATGGGGCGAAGGGTGGACCGAGCATGAGTTTCGGAGCAGGGGGTTCACCGCTGCCGTCGCAAGTATCGACGGTCGCCAGTACGTCGAATGCCCCGACGGAAAATGGCGGGCGCTCCCTCCACCCGGAGTTCGCTGGCTGGGTAATGGGATACCCGCCCGAGTGGCTAAGTTACGCGCCCTCGGAAACGCGATCGACCCGAGGCCGGCGAGCGCCTTCATCCGCGCGTACCTCGAAACTGGCCGAACCAACCACCGCCTAACGTTCTAATCACCGGGGAATGGAGAAGGGGAAATGGCAGGACTTTTCTTAGCGTGCACTGGACTTGCGGTAGCTGGCTTCGTCAGCTTCGCGCTCTGCGTCTTGGCTTCAATTGCATTCGACGGAGGCAACGATAGGTGGGCCGCGCACTCGTGCGTTGCCGCCGGACTGGGGGTGATCGGTATGGCCGTCACCGGCCTGCTGTGGCTCGGCGAAGTCATTGCGGCGGCGGCATGAATCTGGAAATGCGAGATTTCGCCATCCGCTCCATAGGCTGCATTGTCTGCCGGATGCGCGGCAAGCCTCCGCTTCCTGCTGCCAAGCACCACCTGACCAGCACGGGACGTCACGGCTCAGGCAAGCGGCGCGGAGAGCGATTCACGGTTGGCCTATGTGACTACCATCACCAGGGGGCGTCGCAAGTCGGGACCGTCCGCGCGGATGATCTTCGTGCGGATGGCTACGGCCCCAGCTACGCCGACAACGCACGCGAGTTCCGAGAACTGTACCCGGATACTCTGCTGCTGGAGGTGCAGGAACGGTTTCTGAAACTGTGGGAGCAGGGGAAGATCGCCGATGCCAGCTAGCATGTGCCTGGCGGCTTTCTCGGCGATGCTCGACCGCCTGGGAGACATCACCCCAGCTATCGTCCGCCGCGAGTGGTCTAAGCTCCCAACCAGTTGCATGGACGCCCGCTGCTCTCCTGGCGGGTGCCGCAAGAACTGCACCGACTTTGCGGCCGGCGTGGTTCAGAGGCTCAATAGCCGCAAGCCCGACACCAAACCACCGAAGAGCAAGGGGAAGAAACGATGAGTGCAGTAGTCAAGAACACGGCCGTGAAGGCCAAGGCCCACGCCGTGACGATCAACGGCAAAACGCATCTGGTGATGGCACAGACCAAGGCCGGCGCGATCCGGGATGTCCTCAAAGTGCTGACCGACGAGCTGGCGAAGGATGCGTACGTCGATCTCGCGACCGGCGAGCAGCTCTATGAGGCCGGCGTGAAAGGCCAGGAAGTGATCGGCTCCGACCGGTTCAAGCGCGCCGTGGACCCGAATCAGCTTGGACTGACGGGCATCCCCGAGACGGCGGGTCCGCTGCCGTGAGGATTTCACGCTTAGGAGATATCCAGGCTGAGCTAGAGCAAATCATCGCCGACTGTCGTCATGCGGTCGGCCGACGCATCACGGCTCCGCGTGCGAAAGCGCGCCTCCGCGACATCCTTTTCGACGACCACAGCCGGTTCCCTGAAGAGCATCGACGCAGGCTCAACAACCGGTTTCCAGGGTTCGCTCCGCTGTGGGATTTGGCCTGCGCAGCAAACATGGCGCACAGCCCGGATTTGCAGCAGTACGGACGGTCGCCGGCAGCGTATGCGGCTGACCCGTGGCGGGATGGCATGTGGAATCATCAAGGCCTGTTCGCGTTCCCGGCGCGATTGAAATCTGGTCAGATTCGCAGCGTCTATCGCTGGGTGTTCCCATGATTCCATCCCCCAGCTTCTTGCTGTGGAAGTACTACCACCGTGGCACGGCCCGGGTGGCAATTGGTAGGCTGCGCGCCGTCGTATCGGAAGATCGTGCGACAACGCAGGCCGGGCGGTGGGTGAAGGTTAGCGGCTTCGGCTTGGGTGGTCGTGCCGGACTGCGCGGTGCACTGAACCTTGCAACGGCGCTCGGGATGCGCCTACGCCGCAGTTTCAAGCCGGTCAATGGACTGTTCCGGCCACGGTACCGCTGGGAGGAGCGCCGATGATTATCGTCATCGACCGCCTGCGCCTGCCGAGTGTGAACAATCTGCGGGAACACTGGACGGCGCGATACAAGCGCGCCAAGGCGCACCGGAAGCTCGCCTACGTCATGACGCCTGGCGGGATCGCGCTGCCGTGCGTCGTGCGCCTCGTCCGGATTGGGCCGCAGCAACTGGATGACGACAACCTGCGCGGCGCGCTCAAGGCGGTACGGGACGGCGTAGCTGATCGTCTTGGCGTGCAGGACAACGACCCGCGCGTGTCGTGGCAGTATGGCCAGGAGCGCGGCAAGCCGGCGCTGCGCATCGAGATTTCCGTGAGCAACATGGCCTGTCCGGAGCGAACGGTGTTGCCGGCCACTAAACGGGGTGTGTTCAACTACGCGGAGGGCGAATGACTGCCAAACCATTGCGGGAGATGAGCGATAGCGAACTGCGTAGGGCCAAGCATCAGGCGCAGAACGTGATTCAGGAGGTAGACCGGACCTTGAAACAACGCCGGGAGCGCAAGAAGCGCGAGGAACAGCCGCGGCGGGAGGTGCCGGCGCGGTACTGACAAGGAACCACGGGGGTGGGGCATGGGTTGGGGTGATCTGCTGTGGACCGAAGCCGAGTGCTTCGACGAGCTGGCGTTTCTGGCCTGGTGCGAGCGCACCGGCATGGATGTGGTGGTGAACGTCTGGATGTGGCAGGCGTGCCACTCGGGTTCAGCCTCATGAACGCGCACAGCTTGTGTCAAATTGACGAACGGACCACAAGATGGCATGGTTGCCCCAGTCACCGAGGGGGCGGCATGGCGCGCAGTTCGTTTACCGACGCGGGAATCCTGCGGGCGGCCCAGCAGCTGGGCGTGAACACCGCCACCGTGCGTGCGGTGGCCGAGGTCGAGTCCCAAGGGTCGGGGTTCCTTCCCGACGGACGGCCCAAAATCCTGTTTGAACGGCACATTTTTCACCGGCTCACCGAGGGCCGGTTCGACGTGAGCCACCCCGACCTGTCCATCGCCCATCCGGGCGGCTACACCCGCGGGGCATCCGAATACCTGCGCTATTACCGCGCGCTGCAGCTCGACCCACAGGCAGCGGTCGAGGCGTGCAGCTGGGGGGCTTTCCAGATCATGGGTTTCAACTGGCGGGCCTGCGGGGAGCGTTCCCTGCTCGGGTTCTTTTCCGCAGTGCACCACGATATGGACGCCCACCTGGCCCTGTTCGTCGGCTTCGTCCAGTCCAAGGGATTGGCGCCGGAGCTGAAGCGCCACAACTGGGCTCAGTTCGCCAAGGTCTACAACGGCCCGGGCTACGCCAAGAACGAGTACGACATCCGCCTGGCCGCGGCCTACGACCGCTACGCGAGGGCGGCATGAACGCGCAGGCCGTCGCCTGGGCGATTGGGCTGGGCCTGCCGGTCCTGGCCGTCGCCATTCTGTTCCTGGGCAACTGGTGCCACAGCCTGGGCAAGAAGATCGACGACGTGGCGCAAAAGCAAGCCACAGACTTTGCCCACATCGCCGAGAACTACGTGCGCGGGCACGAAATCGTCGAAGTCAAACGCGCGGTGGAAACGCTGCGGCAGGAGTTGACCGGCAAGGTCGATGAACTGCTGAAGGCGGTCCACCAACTCATCGGCAAGCACGGAAGCTAGGAGCCGTCCCATGGAAGACCCAACCAGCGTAGTGGCCGAGCGGATTGTCCGGGAGCTGGTGGGGGTTCCCTCCTCCAACAGTGCGAACATCAACATCAATGCCGGCGGGGTCGGCGTCTGGCTGTCGGCCACGTGCTGCGCGGTGATGTTGGCCGCCAACGTGTTCCTGACCGCTATCGTGATCGACCACAACCGC
This sequence comes from uncultured Comamonadaceae bacterium, assembly GCA_946482595.1. The sequence goes on along the minus strand of CAMLSD010000042.1, from coordinate 3,307 downwards.
CAGATTTCCGACCTGAAGGACTACATTCAGGTCATCTACCAAGTCGCCCCGCACCTCAAACCGGAAGAGAAGCCCTGATGTCCACGATCATCATCATTTCCCGCCCGCCTCCGCCGCCCCCGGGCGATGCCAACAAGACGGCCGGCGAGCTGTGGCGCGACCGCTACGCCGACTATTGCCTGGCGTTGGCGGCGATCAACACCGCCTTCGCGCGCGGCGACACGATCACCGTGCAGCCCGACGCGCCCGTGGACCCGTAGCCATGCAAGCCGCCTGGGACGCCCTACGCCACGCCCTCGACAACCTGCCGCCCTGGTTGGCGGCGGTGCTGATCGGCTGGGCGTTGTCGGCCGGGCTGACCCAGGCGGTCAAGTTCTTGTTCCCGCTGGCATGGTTCCACGGGCTGCGCGAGCAGCTCACCCGTCTGCTGGCCATCATGTCGGCGGCGGCCACGTCAGGCGCGGCGTATACGGCGCTAGGGGGCGAAGGTCCAGCGGTGATCCTGGTGACCCTGGGGGCGGGGTTGTGGTCACCGCTGGCCTTCGCGTTGCTGCAGGCGGCGCTGCGTAAGTGGGCGCCCTGGGCGGCAGACGCCCTGTCGGGGGATGTCCGGTCGGTTTCATAGGGGGATGCCATGTTTACCGCCGCAGGGGTGAAAGGTGCGTGGACCGTCGTCAAGGCGGGGGCGTCCACGTGGGGCTTCTGGCTGAAGGTCGGCGCGGTGCTGGCCCTGGTCGCATCGCTGATCGGCTTCGGGGTCTGGATTGGCAGTCGTGATGGCGCGGCCGAGGTCGCCGCCATCCGACTGGAGCAAGCCCAGCAGGCTGCCCGGTTCGCCAAGCGCCTGGCCGAGCAGGCCACCAAATACCGTGAACAGGAACGACAGATGGGCGCCGACTTCATCGCGGCCGCTTCCCGTCACAGCGAGGAGATGACCCGTGTTCAGACCGAAAGCCGTGCCCTGTCTGCTGCTCTGCTGTCTGGCGATCAGCGCCTGCACGACCGCTGGTCCGGTTGCGTGTCCGCCGCCGCCCAGGCTGCCGGAGCTGCCGTCGGAACTGATGAAGGCGCCCGAGACCGAGAAGCGAGTGCGGTCCGAGCTATTGTCGCCGCCGCCGAAGCGGACGCCCAAATAAGAGCTCTGCAAGCCTTGCTCATTGCCGAGCGTTCCGGGGATACTGGCGCCCGGCTGCGGGGAACCTCCCCTGAACCGCGGCTGGGGCCACCGGTCCCGCCCGACCCCGGGATTTCCCCCTCGGGGCGGGCACTTGGGAGCCTGCAATGATCCTCTACCGCGTGGTGCGCAAGGGCGTCTGTCTGCTCGAAACCCGGGACCGCACGCTGGCCGCCGAGGTTGCGTCGGACTGCGGCGCCTTCGATTACCCGGCCGAGGTGTGGGCCGTGTCCACCCCGCCCAGCGCCTATGACCGCGCCTACACCCGCAAGCTGTTTGCTGCGGTCGCCCTGGTGGTGGCCATCTACGTCCTGGCCGTGGTGACGGGGCACTGGTGATGAGCCGCCTCGCCGACGCCATCGCCGTCCTGGCCTTCACTGTTGTCGTCCTACTGCGCTGGTGGGGTAGCTCACGTGGCTGAACACCAATCCCTGTTCAATGCCCGGTTGGTGGAGGCCGTGCTGGACCTGGTGGCCGACGGCATCCCCTTGGCCAAGCTGTGCCGTGAAGAGGGTATCCCCCACGACAGCGACCTGGCCCGTGTCCTCGACTCCGGCGTGCGCATGCCCAAGGTGCGGACGTTTTATGACTGGGTGTCGGCGGATGAGGCTCTAGCCGCACGGTTCGCGCGCGCGCGTGAAGCCGGCTGTGACGTGATCGCGGCCGGGGTGTTGGACATCGCCGACGACAGCCGCAATGACTTCATCGCCAGCCTGCCGACCGACGACGAGTCGAAGCCGATCTACGCCTACAACGCCGAGCATGTGCAGCGGTCCAAGCTGCGTTGTGAGATGCGGCTCAAACTGCTGTCGTGCTGGGACGCCGGCCGCTACGGCCCGAACCTGAAGGCCCAGGTGCAGCATTCCGGTGAGGTCAATGGCACGTTCGTCCTCAACGTCCACGACACCCCCAAGCCCAAGCCATGAACGTGGTGGACTACTACCCGCCGGGCCCGATCGGCGCTGCCTTCCTGCGCGATCCGGCGTTCGTGGCCGCGATCCGGGGGCCGATCGGCTCCGGCAAGTCGGTGACGTGCGTGATGAAGCTGTGGCGGATCGCCAACGCCCAGCCGGTGAGCCCGCTCGACGGCAAGCGCCACGCCCGCTTCGCGGTGATCCGCAACACCTACCCCGAGCTGAAGACCACCACGATCAAAACCTGGCACGCCTGGATTCCGCCGGACGTTGGCAACTGGCGTGACGAGGGCCCGCCCTGCCACCACATCGTCACCGACAGCCTGGACATCGAGGTGCTGTTCGTGGCCCTGGACCGGCCCAAGGACGTGCGCAAGCTGCTGTCGCTGGAGCTGACTGCGGCCTGGATCAACGAGGCGCGCGAGGTGCCCAAGGCGATACTGGACGGCCTGACCGGCCGTGTCGGCCGCTACCCGGAGGCCAAGCACGGCGGCTGCCCGGCGCCGCAGATCATCATGGACACCAACTCGCCGGATACCGACCACTGGTGGTACACCCTGGCCGAGAACGACGATTCCGCACCCGGGGCCACCCAGCTGCTGGCTTCACTGGCCGAGGCCGAGGAGCAGCTCCGCGAGGCCGGCATCCTGGCGCCGGGGCAGAAGCTGTTCAGCTTCCACGCCCAACCCGGCGGGTTGTCCGAGGACGCCGAGAATCAGGACGGACTGTCGCACATGCCCGGCGGCCGCATGGGCTACTACATGCGCGCCAGCGCCGGCAAGACGAAGGACTGGATCAACGTCTACGTGGGCGGCAACTACGGCTACGTGCAGGACGGCAAGCCGGTCTATTCGGAGTTCGACGACGGGTTTCACGTCCGCCCGTGCAGCTACAACCCACGCCTGCCGGTCTACATCGGGGTCGACTTCGGCCTGACCCCGGCGGCGACCCTGGCGCAGCGCGACATGCTGGGCCGGATCACCGTCTTCGACGAGGTGGTGAGCTTCGACATGGGCGCCAAGCGGTTCGCCCGCATCCTGAAGCAGCGCCTGGACGAGTACGGGATCAAGGAGGCCACGATCACGGGCGACCCAGCCGGCGACAGCCGCAGCCAGGCCAACGAGGAGGACACCCCGTTCCTGATGCTCCGGGCCGAGGGGCTGGACATCAAGCCTGCCCACACCAACGACTTCACGATCCGCCGCGAGGCCGTGGTCGC